>NZ_JAAQWY010000008.1:0-162678 GCF_012985765.1 Pseudomonas sp. WS 5071
CCGACCTCGTCAGACATTGGGCTGGAAATTCCCTGTTGAAGTGTTGACGGATCATCTGCAACTGCTGGCAACCAATCGGCTCAACACTATCAACTGACTGTTGCACTTGGAACCTGAGGCCGCCGTTTGATGGTTGAAGATCCTAACTTTGTACAACCATATATTATCGCTTTTTGGATATACTTTGCCGTTATTGTACTGCGTGGATTAGAGTCGACAGAATCAAAAATCTCCTATGATCCGCATCAGCACAAATGATTTGTACTCAGATGAGATGTCATTTTCGATACGCTTGACTTGTTGGCGAGAAAACCATTTGTCAAAATTAAAATATTAAGGCTGTTATGAAGATACTACTCCTTTCAAAGTATTCGCGGCTAGGCGCTAGTAGCCGTTTGCGTGCACTGCAATTTATCCCTTATCTTCAACGCTGTGGTCATGTAGTGACTGTGGATTGCCTTTTCGATGAGGCGTATCTTACAATGCTTTATATGTCGAAAAAACGCTCTTTTTGGTCGATTATTAAACTTTATTTACGGCGTATTTATGTTTTGCTCAATGCGCGACGACATGATGTAGTATGGATTGAAAATGAAGTATTGCCCTATTTTCCTGCTGTGTTTGAGTGGTTGTTCAAAAAGTTCAACATTCCATATGTCGTTGACTATGATGATGCGATATTTCATAACTATGATTTATCGCCCTATGCTCCAGTGCGGAGGTTGTTAGGCCGCAAAATAGACAGTGTAATGCTTAACGCTAGAAGTGTTGTGGCGGGCAACGAGTACCTTGCCAACAGAGCTATTCAAGCGGGTGCTCAGTCCGTTCACGTAGTGCCTACTGTTGTTGATAGTCAGCGCTATCAAGCCCATGCCTGTGCCGCGGATAAATTACTTACCGTTGGTTGGATCGGCTCGCCTTCAACAGAAAAATATGTAGTCGGCATACGTGAAGCCTTGCGTAATGTTAACAAGAGGTTCCCTTTTCGTTTGGTTTTGATGGGGGCGAGCACACATGTATCGCAGGAGCTTGCTGGACTGGATGTTGAAGTGAAAGCATGGTCTGAAGACAGCGAAAACGCTTTTATTCAAGGTTTGGATGTCGGGATCATGCCATTAGTCGATGGGCCTTGGGAGAAAGGTAAGTGCGGTTACAAGCTCATTCAGTACATGGCTTGCGCTGTCCCAGTGGTTGCTACCCCCGTCGGTGTGAATGTAAAAATCGTGTCGGATAATAAGTGTGGGTTGTTGGCCGCTGATCTCCAGGAATGGGAAGCGGCGCTTAACAGTTTATTATCTGACGCTCAAAGTCGATCCGTCTTTGGTGCTGCAGGAAGAGAGGCGGTGAATAATGAGTATTGTCTGGCGGTTCAAGCCCCGCGGCTTCGTCATATACTGGAGCATGCTGCAAGTCGCTGATTGAGCAATAAGGCATGGTGATTAATTAATTCGATGTCAGTAGTTTCATCAAACACCTTCACTGAGGTAACGAATAGATGTGTGGTTTTAGTGGTGTATTCAATCATCGCGAAAGCGGTAACATAGTTGAAGCTATCCATCGAATGAATGACTCAATCACTCATCGTGGGCCTGATGATTCAGGGGTATGGGTCGATCAAAATGCCAGATTGGCACTTGGGCATCGGCGGCTTTCTGTTGTGGATTTGTCCCAGGCAGGGGCACAACCCATGCACAGTATTGATGGGCGTTATGTTATTGTTTTTAATGGTGAAATTTATAATTACAACGACCTGCGCAATCAACTTGAGTCGCAGGGCTTGGCTCCGCAATGGAAAGGGCACTCTGACACGGAAATTCTTTTAGCTTGTCTTTCTGTCTGGGGGGTTGAAACTACCGTTGAGAGAGCGGTGGGCATGTTTGCCTTTGCATTGTGGGACCGTAATGATCATGTTTTAACCCTCGTGCGTGACCGTGTAGGTGAGAAACCACTTTATTGGGGGTGGCAGGGTGACATGTTGGTATTTGGCTCAGAGCTGAAAGCAATAAAAGCCTGCCCCGGGTTTGTGGGTGACATCGATCGGGATGCACTAACGCTGTTGCTGAGGCATAACTGCATACCGGCGCCTTATAGTATTTACAAAGGGATTCAAAAACTTTGCCCTGGGCATATTATCTCTTTGCCGCTTAAGGATTTGCCCGCGGCAAAGAATACATCATCAACTGCGTATTGGTCGGTCAATCAAGTTGTTGCTAAAGGCATCTCGGCACCTTTTACCGGTTCACCCGACCAGGCAGTGGATGCCATAGAGGGTCAGTTATCAGACAGCATTAAGCAGCAAATGATATCTGATGTACCACTGGGTGCTTTTTTGAGCGGCGGTATTGACAGCAGTACTGTCGTTGCACTTATGCAGGCTCAAAGTACCAAGCCTGTGCGCACATTTACGATTGGCTTTGATGAATCCGGGTACGATGAGGCTGTACATGCCAAAGCGATCGCCCAACATTTAGGAACCGATCATACGGAATTGTATGTACAGCCTTCGGATGCGCTCGATGTGATTCCGAAACTAGCATCCATGTACTGCGAGCCTTTCAGTGACAGTTCTCAAATACCCACTTTTTTAGTCGCTCAGATGGCCAGAGAGCAAGTAACGGTTGCACTTAGCGGCGACGGAGGTGACGAGATATTCGGGGGCTACAACCGATATCTTACGGCAAAAAAAGTATGGTCCAGAATGCAACCTGTCCCCCATGCGGCCCGTAAACTTATTTCTCGAAGCTTGCATGCAATTTCTCCGGCTCGGCTCGACTCTCTTTTTGAACTGGTAAAACCTGTCTTGCCCAAGAGCATGCATTTGATGGGGGCTGGTGATAAAGCGCATAAGCTGGCTGATGTTTTGGCCTTGTCCGACGGACAGGCGTTTTATCATCGTCTCAACAGTCACTGGGAAGATCCTGCAAGTGTTGTTATTGGTGGTCATGAGCCCGCCACGATTTTCACAACTGCGCAAGCATGGCCAAAAACTGACTCATTCGAACACTGGATGATGGCTATGGATACTCAAACCTATATGACGGACGACATTTTGGTGAAGGTGGACCGTGCGTCCATGGCAGCCAGTTTGGAAGCCAGGGTACCCCTTCTTGACCATCGATTGATCGAGTTGGCGTGGTCAATGCCGCTTGAGTATAAAATCAGGAATGGCGAGGGAAAATGGTTATTGCGTCAAGTTTTGGATCGGCACGTGCCTAAAGCGTTAATTGATCGTCCTAAACAAGGTTTTGGAATTCCGCTTGACAGTTGGTTGAGGGGGCCGCTTCGTGGGTGGGCAGAAGCGTTACTGGACGAAAATCGGTTACGCCAAGAAGGTTACTTTCACCCCGAACCTATTCGAAAAAAATGGTTGGAGCATTTAAGTGGTCGGCGTAATTGGCAACATCATTTATGGGACATCCTTATGTTTCAATCCTGGTTAAGTGAGCAGTGAGGCTATGAAGTTTTTATTAATCGCCAGCGATGCAGATTCGTTAATCAACTTCAGAGGTGCCTTGCTTGATGCGCTTGTTGAGCAGGGTGCCGAGGTGCATGTCGCGGCTCCTGGTTTGTCTGCTAATAGCCCTGCCAGAGCACGCCTGGAGGGGAAAAACTTGCAGGTGCATGATATTGAGTTGCGCCGGGTAGGTATGAATCCGCTGGCGGATTTGAAAACGTGTTTTTCATTGTGGCGGCTAATGCGTGATATTCGACCGCAATGGGTCCTTAGCTACACCGTTAAACCAGTTATTTATGGAATGTTCGCAGCGCGTGCGGCGGGGGTGCCGAATCGCTTCGCCCTGATCACCGGTTTAGGGTACGCCTTTCAAGGGCAAGACGAAGGTGGCTTCACCCGCAAGACCATCCACTTTATTGTTAAAAGCCTCTATCGCCTTTCACTCGCCGGCAGCCACAAAGTTTTTTTTCAAAATCCGGACGATGAATCTCTTTTCAAACAACTAAAATTGGTCAATGCGACTACACCGACAGTGGCTGTTAACGGTTCTGGTGTGGATATTTCCCAGTTTTCGGTACATGACATTCCTCAACCCGTTAGCTTTTTGTTGATAGCCCGCTTATTAGGCGATAAAGGTGTGCGTGAATATGCCGCGGCTGCACGCGAAGTGAAACGTCGTTATCCGCAGGTTGTATTCAATATGGTTGGCTGGATTGACGATAACCCTGATGCGATTAACCAAGTTGAACTGGATGAATGGCAATCCAGCGGGGTTATCAATTTTATGGGCCGGTTGACCGATGTTCGACCTGCCATTATCAATTCCAGTGTCTATGTATTGCCCTCCTATAGAGAAGGTACGCCTCGCACTGTACTGGAAGCCATGGCGATGGGGCGCCCGATTATCACCACGGATGCTCCAGGTTGCCGAGAGACGGTCCAGGATGGTGTAAATGGTCTTCTGGTGCCTGTGAAAAGCGTCGAAAAACTTGCAGAAGCCATGCTTTTCTTTGTTTCGCAACCAGAGGCCATGGACGCGATGGGGGCGGCATCTCGTGAGATTGCCGAAAAAAAATATGATGTTCACAGCGTTAACAAAGTGATGCTAGAGGAAATGAAGGTGGTGAGTCGTGCTAGTTAATGTTGGGGTGGTGATCTTATGGTTAGGTGGTGTTAACTGATGCTGAAACGATCGTTCGACATCGTGTGTTCTTTTTTCGGACTATTATTGCTTTCTCCGTTGATCCTGATTCTTGCGTGGATGATCCGCCGTAAACTTGGCGGTCCTGTCCTCTTCAGGCAGTTGCGGCCAGGCAAGAATGGTGCTCCTTTTCAGATGATCAAATTTCGCACAATGCGTGAGGCTACAGACGGTAGCGGTCGACCCTTGCCAGACAGTGAGCGAATGACACCATTTGGCAGCTTTCTGCGTGCCAGCAGTCTGGATGAACTTCCGGAGCTGTGGAATGTCCTGAAAGGTGAGATGAGCCTGGTTGGACCAAGACCTTTGTTAATGCAGTACCTTCCGCTTTATACTGCCGCTCAAAATCGGCGTCATGAGGTCAGGCCAGGTGTGACGGGCTGGGCGCAAGTGAATGGTCGTAATAGCCTGAGCTGGGATGAAAAATTCAAGCTTGACGTCTGGTACGTCGATAACAGGTCATTGTGGTTGGATGTGAAAATTCTCTTCCTGACGGTGCGAAAAGTGCTCATCAAGGAAGGTATATCACAAGAGAATAATGCGACGATGGAGCCGTTTACAGGCTCGGTGGTTGAAAAAGATAAATCGTTTAGTGAGAGGCGTTAATTATGAGCAATGAAATTTTACGTTTGATTGAAGAATCGATGGAAGCTGACGAAAATACTATTGCTCTGGGTCAGGCGTTAGATTGGGATTCGATTGCCGTTGTCACGTTCATGGCACTTGTCGATGAACGCTTGAACAAAACTATATCTGCCGATCGCCTCAATAAGTGTGAAACGGTTGATCAGGTGGTTGAACTGGTAGCTGCTTGAATAAGTACAGTTCGGGGTCCTAGTCATTTTAATGCTCAGCTGAATATTCAGTTGAGCATTTGCTTTTTTTATCGAGGGTGAATCGGTTCGTGCCTAGTGTGTTATCAGGTCTGACGGTTCAGTGAATGTATCGGTGCATTGTTCCAGGAGGGGCAGGTTTGATATGAGTGTTTTGGAATCTACAAAAATATCGGATGACTTGATACGGTCGTATTGGCATCCCATTGCGCACACATCTGAACTTGCAAATGACAGGGATTTCATCCGTTTTGATATTAAAGATTTCGAAGTTCTCGTTATTAATGATAAGGGTAATTACGTCGCCTTCGACAACCTTTGTCCTCACCGCGGTGCGAGATTTTTCACTGAGGATTATGGCAACAAGATTGTAAAGTGCTTATACCATGGTTGGAGTTACTCGCGCGGCAAGGTTAATGTTGCGGGCGTAAAAACATTCCAAGGATGCACTATCGAACACGCCGCCTTGAATGAATTTAAAATCGAAGCCTGTGGTGAGTTTCTGTTTTTTGCGATCGACCCTAAAACAACGCTGCACGCTCAATTAGGTCCTGAGATCACCGCTCTCTTGCTGAAGGTCGGCGAGGACATTGCAGAGCGCGCCGATTTTAATCGTTATGCGTTTGAGTGCGATTGGCCCATTGCCCTCGAAAATGCTCTGGAGCCTTACCATATTCCCTTGATTCATACAGAAACGCTCGCAACGCTTGAGTTGGGTGTTGGGACGAATGAGTTTTATGGCGAGAACTCTATTTGGTATTCGCCGGTTGAGAATGAGAAAGTTGCCAGGCGTCTTAGAAGCTTGAATCGTTTTTATGCGGCCACGGACGCTTTTCAAGGATACATGAGCATTTTTCTTTTTCCGTTCTCTATGATTTCTTCTACGTTCGGTTTTTCATATTCCGTACAGAATTTCTTTCCCGCGGCGTCCACAGAATCCGCTTTTTTCACCAGCCGTCTTTATCCGGTCAAAAACAGTGAGCCTCGCTACAAGGACATGACGTCAGGTTTTGTGCAGTCGAGTGCAGAAGTAAACAGAAAGATATTTGATGAAGACCACCAGATTTGCAAGCGCATCGCCAGTAAGTCATGGTCGACGTCGCCCCCTCGTTTCACCAGCACTTTGGAACAAAAGCTTCTTCACTTTCGCAAGTCTTGCGCGAAGTGGAACATCTAGTCGAATTTGATTAACTATGAATCTGCAGTGTTTGAATGGGAGAGTAGGATGACCGCCAATAATCAAGTTCGATTAGTCAAGAATGTACGTATTAAAGGTATTGCCTGTGCCCTGCCGGAAAAGGTAGAGGAGGTAACGTCCTTGTACGACTCTTTTGGCGCCGACAGTGTCAATAAAATTATTGGTAGTACCGGGGTCGAACGCCGCCATGTCGTCACGCAAGAATGCTCTTCTGATTTGTGTGTTTCTGCTGCAGAGCGTCTCATTGCAGATTTAGGCGTAGATAAAAGTTCTATCGATACCCTGATTTTTGTCTCACAGACCCACGATTACACACTTCCTGCAACCGCGTGTGTATTGCAGGAGCGTCTGGGCTTGCCTATGCAAACCGCGGCGTTTGATGTCGCGATGGGGTGCTCGGGTTATGTGTATGGGTTGTGGATGGCATCCTCCCTGTTATCAGGTGGAGGAAGCAGGCGTGCACTGTTACTGGTAGGCGATACCATCAGCAAGATAGTCTCACCTGCAGACCGTTCTGTGGCTGCTCTTTTTGGTGATGCCGGGACAGCAACGCTGCTGGACTTTGATCCCTCTGCCTCAGATATTCCGTTTGTCTTGGGGACGGATGGCCGCGGTGCACTGAATCTGGTTGTCCCGGCAGGTGGTTATAGAGACAGGAACGGTAGCTCGACACATACGGTCGAAGAAGGCGTGCGTGGGCCTTACGATCTTTACATGAACGGGGCTGAAATTTTTGCCTTCACCCTGGCTCGCGTTCCAGCATTAGTGACTGCTTTGCATGAATCGAATGCAGCGACCGGAAAAGACATTGATAAATATGTGTTCCACCAGGCCAATCGATTTATGCTCGATCATTTGGTTAAACGAATGAAGTTGGATCGAGAGAAAGTTGTGCTGGATGTCACGGATGTAGGTAATACCAGTTGTGCATCGATTCCACTTGCCATCAGCTTGCACACAGGTAAAGCAGGTGGGAACCTCTCTGGCCGATTAATGTTGGCGGGCTTTGGTGTTGGCTACTCTTGGGCTGGCTGTATTGCTGAGTTCGATAACGTTTGGATCAGCCCTTTGACGATCACTTCAGCCTCTGATGCGGAGATTTTATCTTGATGCCTTTTAATCCTTTTTCCTTGGCAGGCAAGCATATTCTTGTCACGGGTGCGTCCTCGGGTATTGGCCGCCAAGTGGCTATATGGCTCAGCAAACAAGGGGCAAGGGTGACCTTGGCGGCGCGTGATATCGGTCGTCTTGAGCATACACTCAGCATGATGGAAGGCCTCGATCACGCAGTTGAAACCGGTGATTTCCTTGATGGTTCTGACATTTCGCAGTGGATGAAATCTGTTGCGAAAGCGTCCTCTCCCTTTGATGGGCTGGTTCATGCTGCAGGTGTGCAATTGCCAATGCCAATACGGGCAACCAGCCTCGCGCATTGGGAAAAGATTATGTCCACCAATGTGACGTCAGGCTTTTCTCTTATTAAAGCCTTCCGCCAGAAAGGTGTTTGCAATACCGACTCCAGTATCGTCCTGGTGTCTTCTGTTATGGCCAAGGCGGGCGAACCGGCATTGATGGGGTATTGCGCCAGTAAGGGCGCTGTTGAATCGATGGTGCGTGCTGCTGCAGTTGAATTAGCTCGCGAGGGGATCCGTGTCAATGCCATTGCCCCAGGCGTGGTGCAGACTGAACTGGTGGACACCCTAGAGAGTCTGGTAGGCGCTGACTCCATGAAGGCCATTGAGCAGCGCCACCCATTGGGATTCGGTAATCCGCTAGACGTTGCCTATGCTGCCAACTATTTGTTGTCTCCCGCCGCTCGCTGGGTAACGGGGACTGCGTTGGTTGTGGATGGAGGATACCTGGCATGAGCGTCACCAAAAAGCTAGTCATTATGGGTGCGGGGGGCTTTGGACGTGAGGTAAACGCTTGGCTCATTGACGTGATTAAACAGGGCATGTGCCAACCGACAATTGACGCTGTCTGGGAAATCGCCGGGTTTATTGATGACACTGCTGACTCATTAAACGCATTTCCAGGCGTTGCACCTATTTTGTCCACTATCGAGGATTATCAACCTCAACCCAACACGTATGTAGTGTGCGCAATTGCCAATCCGGTGGTCAAAAAACGCCTGACTGAAAAGTTGCTTGCAAGAGGTGTTGAGTTCTTTACGCTTATTCATCCCAGTGTTGTTATCGGCACGAATGTCGTAGTCGGTAAGGGCACAGTAATTTGCCCATTTACCGTACTTTCCACTGATCTGGAGGTGGGTGAGTTCGTGACGATTAACTCAGCGTGCACCATCGGGCATGATTCGTCGATTGCGAATTTTTGCACGCTTAGCGGTCATTGCGATGTCACAGGCGGTGTCAAACTTCGCGAGGGTGCTTTTCTGGGTTCCCATGCTGTAGTTGTGCCAAATGTGATCATCGGCGAGTACGCGGTTGTCGGTGCGGGAAGTGTGGCGATTAGAAAGGTTGCCCCCGGTGTCACTGTTTTCGGTGTTCCAGCCAAGCGTATTTCGGGATAAGTAAAATGAGCCAGTTCGCTAAAATTGCAGCCATTGAGTATGTCCTTCCCGCACAAACGCTTTCGAATGAAGATTTGTCGCGTGATTTTCCGGAGTGGAACGTAGACAAAATTTTCGGTAAAACTGGCATCAATAACCGCCAGATTGTTGGTGTGGATGAGTGCGCATCTGATCTGGCTTTTCAGGCTTGCGAAAAGCTCCTGAATGCCATTGATCTTGATCGGTCAGCCATTGACTTCATCATTCTGTGCACACAAAGCCCGGATTATTTTTTGCCAGCGACGGCTTGTATTCTTCAAGACAGTTTACGTCTATCCACTCAATGTGGCGCGTTTGATTACAACCAGGGCTGTTCAGGATTTATCTATGGGCTAGGCCTGGCCAAAGGTTTAATTGAAACCGGGCAGGCTAAAAATGTTGTCCTGGTTACGGCTGAAACCTACAGTAAATATATTCACCCGGCAGATAAAAGTGTCCGCACTTTATTTGGTGATGCCGCTGCAGCGACGTTAATACAGGCCACAGAAGGCGGACCATATATTGACCGCTTCCGTTATGGGACTGATGGTGCAGGTGCTAAAAATCTGATCGTACCCATCGGCGGTGCGCGCCACCCTTCTGCATTGAATGAAGCTCCTGAGCTTTATACGGATGACAGCGGTAATGCGCGCACTGACGCTAATTTATATATGAATGGCTCCGCTATATTCGAATTTTCCATGACGCGTATTCCTCAGCTTTTTGCGTCGCTATTTGATGAGTCTTTTACCCTGGAAGAGGTGGATTTATTCGCCTTTCACCAAGCAAACAAATTCATGCTTGACTCTTTGCGTCGGCGCTTGAAGCTACCAGCGGATAAATTTATAGCTGAATTTGAGCACTGCGGAAATACCGTGTCGTCCAGTATTCCCATCGCGTTAAAAGAGTCGATGGTTAAAGGCGTTTTGACGCCGGGTAAAACTGTAGTGGGTGTGGGTTTTGGCGTGGGTTATTCGTGGGCAGGTTGCGTAATCAAATGGTAAGCCCGCAGGGCGAACTATCTACTTTCAGCGTTTTTTCGAGGTTTCCGTGCTGAATACCAAATTTTCTCCTTGGCCCTCTTTTACTGAAGAAGAGGCCAATGCTGTTCGTGATGTCATCCTGTCCAACAAGGTTAATTATTGGACAGGCCAGGAAACACGCACCTTTGAGAAGGAATTCGCTGCCTGGTCAGGTACTGAGTATGCGGTCGCACTGGCTAATGGCACGGTGGCATTGGATTTGGCCTTAAAAGCTCTGGGCATAGGCGCGGGCGACGAAGTCATCGTCACATCTCGTACTTTTCTCGCTTCGGTGTCCAGTATCGTTAATGCCGGAGCGGTTCCGGTTTTTGCGGATGTTGATCTTGACTCGCAAAATTTCACGGCGCAAACCATCAAGTCTGTCATGACACCCCGTACCAAGGCATTGATCTGTGTGCATTTGGCGGGTTGGCCCTGCGACATGGATCCGATCATGGAATTGGCCAATGAACATGGATTAAAAGTCATCGAAGACTGCGCCCAAGCGCACGGCGCCCGTTACAAGGGGCGTCCGGTTGGCTCAATAGGTCACATTGGCGCTTGGTCTTTCTGTCAGGACAAGATCATGACGACGGGAGGTGAGGGCGGTATGGTCACCACCAATGATCGTCAACTGTGGGCCGATATGTGGGCTTACAAGGATCATGGTAAGAGCTGGGAGGCGGTGTACGAACGCGAGCATGCACCGGGTTTCCGATGGCTGCATGAGAGTTTCGGGACTAACTGGCGGATGCTTGAAGTTCAAGCTGTCATAGGGCGCATACAACTGCGTCGTATGCATGAATGGCAAGCAGCCCGTATCAAAAATGCTACCCGCATTTGGGAGGCAGCCGGGCACTTGCCGGCCTTGCGCGTTCCTGTCATGCCGAATGAGGATGTTCACGCGGCGTATAAGGCTTATGTGTTTATACGGGCTGAATGTCTGAAAGCAGATTGGTCGCGTGATCGCATCCTGAATGAAATTGCGGCGCGCGGGGTTCCGGCTTTCTCAGGTTCCTGCTCAGAAGTTTATTTGGAGAAAGCTTTTGATAACACGGGCTGGAGACCTTCGCAGCGTCTTGCCAATGCCAAGGAATTGGGCGAAACGAGCATGATGTTTTTGGTTCATCCAACGTTGACTGAACAAGAAATCGAGCTGACCTGCAAAGTGATGAGCGACGTCGTTCAGCAGGCTACCGAGGTTTAAAGCATCAGTTATTGAAGTAGTGTGTGGCGCAGGTTTGTATACTGCGGGCAGTATTTTGGAGCGGCATAGGTGTTCAAAGGGGTTATGGATAAAATTCGAGCGTATTTACTCAACCTCTCGCGGCGTCAAAAGCGGGTTTTGCAAGTCGTCACTGACGTTGTTTTGGTCTGGTTAGCACTGTGGCTCGCTTTTGTCGTGCGTCTGGGCGTTGACGAAATGATCAACCCCGTCTCGATGCATGCATGGTTATTCCTGTGCGCTCCAATTATCGCCATTCCCCTGTTCATACGTTTCGGTATGTACCGAGCGGTGATGCGTTATTTCGGCAACGATGCGCTTATTGCGATTATCAAAGCTGTCAGTCTATCTGCGCTGGTCCTGGCGGTTGTCGTGTATTGGTACAGCAATCACGACAACGTTGTCCCGCGCTCGATCATTTTCAACTACTGGTGGTTGAGTCTGATCATGCTCGGTGGCCTGCGCTTGGGCATGCGTCAGTATTTCCTTGGTGACTGGTTTGCCGCCGCTCAGCATGTGCCGTTTACCAGCCGTGATGACGGCCTGCCGCGTGTTGCCATTTATGGCGCCGGTGCTGCCGGTAATCAGTTGGTGGCGGCCCTGCGCATGGGGCGGGTCATGCGGCCTGTGGCGTTCATCGATGATGACGAGAGCATTGCCGATCGGGTGATTTCAGGGTTGCAGGTGTTTAAGCCCGACAATATTCAGCAAATGATTGATCGCACTGGCGCACAAGAGTTGCTGTTGGCGATTCCGTCTTCTTCCCGGGGACGACGCCGCGAGATTCTCGGCTTGCTTGAAGGGTTCCCGCTGCACGTACGCAGTGTTCCCGGCTTCATGGATTTGGCCAGTGGCCGGGTGAAGGTTGACGATATTCAGGAAGTGGATATCGCTGACTTGCTTGGCAGGGACGCAGTACCAGCCCAGGGCGAACTGCTTGAGCATTGCATCAAGGGTCAGAGCGTTCTGGTTACGGGTGCGGGCGGTTCCATCGGTTCCGAGCTCTGCCGTCAGATTCTGGCTTTGCGTCCGACCACGTTGCTGTTGTTCGAACACAGTGAGTTCAACCTTTACAGCATCTTGTCGGAGCTTGAGCAGCGGGTTAATCGAGAGTCGCTTTCGGTCAGGGTGTTGCCGATTCTGGGGTCTGTGCGCAACCAGCCGAAGTTGCTGGATGTGATGCGGACCTGGAGTGTGGATACGGTTTATCACGCGGCTGCGTATAAGCATGTGCCGATGGTTGAGCACAATATCGCTGAAGGTGTGCTCAACAATGTCATCGGAACGCTAAACACGGCTCAGGCAGCGTTGCAGGCTGGCGTCGCTAACTTTGTGTTGATCTCGACCGATAAAGCCGTACGGCCGACCAATGTGATGGGCAGCACCAAGCGTCTGGCGGAAATGACCTTGCAAGCGTTAAGCCGGGAAGTGGCTCCGGTGTTGTTCGGGGACAAGGCCAATGTCTCTCACGTCAATAAAACCCGCTTCACGATGGTGCGCTTCGGCAATGTACTGGGCTCTTCGGGGTCTGTAATTCCGTTGTTTCACAAGCAGATCAAAGCTGGCGGCCCGTTGACCGTGACACACCCGAAAATCACCCGTTACTTCATGACCATTCCCGAAGCTGCGCAGTTGGTCATTCAGGCAGGGTCCATGGGGCAAGGCGGTGATGTGTTTGTGCTGGATATGGGCGAGCCGGTACGCATCGTTGAACTGGCCGAGAAAATGATTCATTTGTCGGGCCTTAGCATCCGTTCCGATAAAAACCTGCATGGCGATATCGAGATTGAATTCACCGGCCTGCGCCCCGGTGAAAAGCTTTACGAGGAGTTGCTGATTGGTGACAACGTGGTCGCGACTCAGCACCCGATGATCATGAGTGCTAACGAAGACATGTTGTCGTGGGAAGAGTTGAAGAAACGTTTGTCCAGTTTGCTGGAAGCAGTCGATAACGACGACTACACCCGTGTTCGTCAGTTGTTGCGCGATACCGTCAGCGGCTATGCGCCAGAGGGTGAAATCGTTGACTGGATCTACCAGCAGCGTCGCTCGGAACCCTCCTAGGACATACTCTGCAATTGACACATTTTTGACACTCACAAGCCATCGTCTAGGTTTTGGATACAGCTCAGGAAAGCTGTTTCCATTTAACGGTGTATTGGAGTGTCAATTATGCGTATCACCCTTGTTCCCTCGTTTGTCATGGCTGTGTTGTTGGGCTTTTCGGGGTTGAGTGTTGCCAGCACTGCACCGACATCGCCTGCTCCGGTGGTGTCTGAAACCTCCATCTCCCCTGAAGCCCAAGTTGTAACAATCAACTTGAACACGGCTGACGAAGCGACCCTGCAGCGCGAGTTGTCGGGCGTAGGCGCTGCTAAAGCCAGGGCGATCGTGGCTTACCGTGAGGCGAATGGGGATTTCACGTCAGCGGATGAGCTGATGGAAGTCAAAGGGATTGGTAAGGCGATATATGAGAAGAATCGGGACAAAGTCGCGGTTAACTAAGCGATAACGTTGTATGACAAAAGGCCAGTCACTGACTGGCCTTTTTGTATTCAGCAATTCAAGCCGTGATGGCTGAACCCTTCAGCGCTGCGCGTGTAACGTCCAGAATTCTCTTTTTCAAGGCTTGGTTTTCCGCACCGCGGGACAACACAAGGGCTCCCACTAACGCGGCAAATAACACAATGCTGCGATCTTCTGTATCCGGACCTTCAAGTTCAGCCTGGATTTGAGTCAGGCGAGCGTTGATGACGCTATCGGTAACGGGGCTGGGGTTGCCGTTTTGCGCCATCTCCACGGACATGGTCGGTAAAGGGCAGCCTTCATGGGGCGAGGCGAGGTGCCATTCGGACAGATAAGTGTCGATAAAGGTTGGCAGCGCATCGGGACTGTCGAACAGTTCGGCACAATGTTTTTTTACTTGGTTCGCCGCGTGCTGCAGCGCTTTTTCGACCAGTTCATCCTTGGAGGCGAAGTGGGCATAGAAGCCGCCATGGGTAAGCCCCAACGCTTTCATAAGAGGCTGCAACCCCGTCGCACCTATACCGTCGCGTCGGAAACGTATGGACGCTTCCTCAATGATGCGCTGATGGGTTTGGGCCTTATGGTGTTGGGAATACCTCATGACGGCTGTCTCTTGATTTCAAACAGCCATCATATGCCTGCGACCCTGCGCAACGCAGTGGGGCTTTTATGCAAAGGCGTGTAGGCATTTGGCTATGTGCAAGCAAGGCTCTTCGCTTCAGACCATCGAAAAGTTAATTGTCTTTCGATTCCTTGGCGTCCATCTCGGCGTTGCGTTCCGCCACGCGTTTGCGTTGCTCGTCCGTCAGCTCAACCTTATTGGCGGTGTCGCGCAGGGTCATGAGGCCACCAACAATGGCACCAATCGCAACGATCAGAATTAACCAGGCATACCACGGCATAAGATTCTCCTTGAATGGTCGTTCGACCGGGCTCACAGTGCCCGGCGAGTGGTGTTATGTAGCTGTGAGTGCACGCAGGCGTCAGTGGTTCAATTGTAGGCCGCTTATCCGGGGGCGGGCTTTTAATGTTTCGTGCTGACTAAAATGCTGAAATTGTGATCATCGGGTGCCGGTATGCGGTTGGTTCCGCTACAATGCGCGCCGATTTCGACCAGCCTGAGAACCCGCTAATGTCCGATTGCCAGACTCCTATTATCGTCGCCCTGGATTTCCCTACGCGTGACGCCGCATTGAAACTGGCTGATCAGTTGGACCCCACGCTGTGCCGCGTGAAGGTGGGTAAAGAGTTGTTCACCAGTTGTGCCTCGGAGATCGTCGGAACCCTGCGTGACAAAGGTTTTGACGTGTTCCTGGACCTGAAATTTCATGACATCCCGAACACCACGGCAATGGCCGTTAAAGCTGCGGCCGAAATGGGGGTGTGGATGGTCAACGTTCATTGCTCGGGCGGCATGCGGATGATGGCTGCCTGCCGTGAGGTGCTGGACAAGCGCTCCGGGCCGCAACCCTTGCTGATTGGTGTCACCGTGCTGACCAGCATGGAGCGTGAGGACCTTGCAGGTATCGGCCTGGATATCGAACCACAAGAGCAAGTGCTGCGTCTGGCGGCCCTGGCGCAAAAAGCCGGGATGGACGGTCTGGTGTGTTCAGCGCTGGAAGCTCAGGCGTTGAAAGCCGCGCACCCTTCGTTGCAGTTGGTGACGCCGGGGATTCGTCCTGCAGGCAGTGCGCTGGATGACCAGCGTCGCATCCTGACACCGCGTCAAGCCCTGGAAGCCGGGTCGGATTATCTGGTAATCGGGCGCCCTATCAGCCAGGCAGCTGATCCTGCCAAGGCGTTGGCCGCTGTGGTTGCAGAATTGGCGTAATCGCTGACCCGCGTGGCAGGTGTCGATACATTCGCAAAGGACGTATCGACACCTGGGCGGCTCAAGTCTGTCGACGCGCGCGTTTAGACCTTCAGCACCAACTTGCCGAAGTTTGCGCTGTTGAACAGTTTCATCAGGGTCTCCGGGAACGTCTCCAGCCCTTCGACAATGTCCTCTTTGCTTTTCACTTGGCCCTTGGCCAGCCATCCCGCCATTTCTTGCGCGGCCGCTGCATAGCGATCGGCGTAGTCCATCACCACAAAACCTTCCATGCGTGCGCGATTAACCAGCAATGACAGGTAATTGGCCGGGCCTTTTACAGCCTCTTTGTTGTTGTACTGGCTGATGGCTCCGCAAATCACCACCCGTGCCTTGACGTTCAGGCGGCTGAGCACGGCATCGAGTATGTCGCCGCCCACGTTGTCGAAATACACGTCCACACCGTTAGGGCATTCGCGTTTAAGGCCAGCGATCACGTCTTCGTTTTTGTAATCAATGGCACCGTCAAAGCCCAGCTCATCGATCAGGTAGGCGCATTTCTCTTTCCCCCCTGCAATCCCGACCACGCGGCAGCCTTTGAGCTTGGCGATTTGCCCGGCAATGCTACCCACTGCACCTGCCGCGCCCGAGATGACCACGGTGTCGCCCGCTTTGGGCGCACCCACTTCCAGCAGGGCGAAATAGGCGGTCATGCCGGTCATGCCCAGTGCGGACAAATACACCGGCAGGGGGACACGTGTTGGATCGACCTTGTAGAAGCCGCGAGGTGCCCCGAGGAAATAATCCTGCACGCCAAGTGCGCCATTCACGTAGTCGCCCACGTTGAAGTCGGGATGCCTGGAGGCGATCACCTTACCCACGCCCAACGCGCGCATGACCTCGCCCAAGGCCACCGGTGGAATATAGGACTTGCCTTCATTCATCCAGCCACGCATGGCCGGGTCGAGGGACAGGTATTCATTTTTAACCAGAACCTGCCCCTCGGCGGGCTGGCCCACGGGCACTTGCTGATAGGTAAAGGTGTCACGGGTGGCTGCACCGACTGGGCGTTTTGCGAGCAAAAACTGGCGGTTGGTCAAATCGGTCATGGTGCGATCTCTTTAAAAGACAAAGGGTGTTGATAGACGTTATGCGCGTGGACATCAAGTGAATGCGTGTTCACGAATGGAGTTTTATCAGTCGTGATGATGGTGCTGGGCAGGGTTTTATCACTGGGATAAATAAACAGATGACTGTCTAGACTGACGATGCAGCGAACTACTGACGAGGATAAAAACAATGAGCATGACGTTTGCGGGGCGCGTGGCGATCGTAACCGGAGCCGGGGCAGGCATCGGGCGCGCCACGGCCTTGGCCTTTGCCGCGCAAGGGCTGACTGTCGTGGTGTCTGACGTGCATGTGGCGGGCGGGCAAGCCACAGTCCAGCAGATTCTGACGGCTGGGGGCGCAGCTGTTTTTGTGCGTTGCGACGTTACGCAGGAAGCAGATGTCCAGCAACTGATGGAGCACACGATCAGTGCTTTCGGGCGTCTGGATTATGCCTTCAATAATGCCGGGATCGAGATTGAGCATGGGCGCCTGGCCGATGGCACGCTGGACGAGTTCGACGCCATCATGGCGGTCAATGTTAAAGGCGTCTGGCTGTGCATGAAATATCAGTTGCCACTGATGGTGGCGCAGGGTGGTGGTGCCATCGTCAATGCCGCTTCAGTGGCCGGTTTGGGGGCGGCGCCGAAGATGAGTATTTATGCGGCCTCAAAGCACGCGGTCATCGGGCTGACGAAATCGGCGGCGATTGAGTATGCGAAGAAAAAAGTCCGCGTGAATGCGGTGTGTCCGGCGGTGATTGATACCGATATGTTTCGGCGTGCCTATGAAACCGACCCGCGCAAGGCCGACTATGCGGCAGCGGTGCACCCGGTCGGGCGGATCGGCACTGTCGAAGAGGTGGCCAGTGCCGTGTTGTATCTGTGCTCTGACGGCGCAGCGTTCACCACGGGGCATGCCCTTGCAGTTGATGGCGGGGCAATGGCGATCTGAATGCTCACAGGGCCTGTAGCCGCAACAGTGCGGCTACAAGGTTACAGACGTTGGTTACTTCGCCTTCCAGCTCAGAATTATCAAGGTCAGCACGCCCGCCACAATGCCCCAAAAAGCCGAGCCCACCGAGAACAGCGTCATCCCCGACGCGGTGACCATGAAGGTGACCAGCGCGGCTTCGCGTTCCTTGGGCTCATTCATGGCAATGGTCAGGCCGTTCATGATTGAGCCGAACAGCGCCAACGCGGCAATCGACAGCACCAGCTCCTTCGGAAAGGCCGCGAACAGTCCGGCCAGCGTTGCGCCGAAAATCCCCGCGATCCCGTAGAAGATCCCGCACCAGACGGCAGCGGTGTAACGCTTGTTCGGATCTTCGTGGGCGTGCGGGCCGGTGCAAATGGCGGCGCTGATGGCAGCCAGGTTAATGCCGTGGGAGCCAAACGGTGCCAGTAGCAGTGATGCCACCCCGGTGGTGGTGATCAACGGTGAAGCGGGCACGGTGTAGCCGTCTGCACGCAACACCGCGACCCCCGGCATGTTTTGCGAGGTCATGGCCACTACAAACAGGGGGATGCCGATGCTGATGGTGGCCGCGAGGGAAAAGGAGGGGCTGGTCCATTCGGGCACCGCCACCTCAAGGGCAAAACCGTTGAAGTCCAGCAGCCCCATCAGCCCTGAAATCAGTGTCCCGATCAATAAGGCGCCCAGTACCGCATACCGTGGGGACACCCGCTTGACGATCAGGTAGGTAAGAAACATGCCCAGTACCAGCCCGGTTTGGTGCTGGGCAGCGACGAAGAGTTCACTGCAAATCTTGAACAGGATCCCGGCCAGCAGGGCTGAGGCCAGTGATGCCGGGATGCGTTTGACCAGTCGCTCGAAGCTGCCGGTCACGCCGCAAATGATCACCAGCACTGCGCACGTGATGTACCCGCCAATCGCCTCGGGGTAGCTGACCCCCCCCAGGCTGGTAATCAGCAAGGCAGCGCCGGGGGTTGACCAAGCAATCGTGATCGGGGACCGGTAGCGCAACGAAAGGCCAATACTGCAAATCGCCATGCCGATCGACAGGGCCCAGATCCATGAGGAAATTTGCCCATTGGTCAGCCCCGCAGCCTGACCCGCCTGAAACATCAGGACCAGTGTGCTGGTGTAGCCGGTCATCATCGCGATGAAACCAGCCACCACGGCTGAAGGGGAACTGTCTGCCAAGGGGTGCAAGCGCGTGTGGGTGGCGTCAGTCATCAAACGGTATTCCTTGTTCTTTAAAAAGGGTGGAGCAGGGCGCCAGCCTAAACGCAAAGGTTACACTTCATTGCAATACAGCCGCGGCTGCAAACAGCCGTACAGTCGTACTGGCAATCTGGGTTGTGTACAATGCGCGCTGTTTTTTAGTATTAATTCATTACCAGCGACGCTCGTTTACGGACTAACGTAAACCCTCATACGCCGCCGCTATCCCACACGAGACCTCATGAACGAACAGTTGCAGCCCCTCAAGAAATCCACCCGCACTGGCAAGGCCGGTCGCAGCGGCACTCAGGACGATATTGTCTACGCGCATATTTTTGAGGCCATCCTCGAACAGCGATTGGCGCCGGGGACCAAGCTGAGTGAAGAAGCGCTGGGTGAAATTTTTGGGGTGAGCCGCACCATCATTCGCCGTGCACTGTCGCGTTTGGCCCATGAAGGCGTGGTGTTGTTGCGCCCTAACCGAGGTGCCGTCGTGGCCAGCCCCAGCATTGACGAAGCGCGGCAGGTGTTTTTTGCCCGGCGTCTGGTCGAGAAAGCCATCACTGAACTGGCCGTGGAGCACGCCTCAGCCGACGACCTCGCTGACTTGCGCAAGATGGTCCAGGACGAACGCGACAGTTTCTCGCGCGGGGACCGCGGAGCGGGGATTCGGCTGTCGGGCGAGTTTCACCTCAAGCTGGCCGAAGCGGCAAAGAATGCACCGTTGATCAGCTTTCAACGCAGCCTGGTGTCCCAGACCTCGCTGATCATTGCGCAGTATGAGAGCGGCAACCGTTCCCATTGCTCCTATGACGAGCACATGCAACTGATCGACGCGATTGAGGCGCGTAATGGCGAGCTGGCCGTGAGCCTGATGATGCACCACATGGATCACATCGACAGCAAGCTCAACCTCGACGAAGAAAGCGCCTCCGACGATTTGCACGCTGTGTTCTCACATTTGCTGCAAACCAAAGGCAAACCGACACGCCCCTCGGCCAAGTTGTAACGGGAGGGGTACAGTCGCTGTCCAGGCGCAAGGTTGCAGTACGGCCAGAGCGTCCGTAAACCCTGGGCCCTCGATATGCCTGAAACACCCATGAGTTGCAACGTCGCCCTGCGTGTCAGTGACGACGCAGGGCGAGTCTGTCAGCGTTGGTGCACCTTGTTGCCCGCTGCGAAGGTCTGCAGCACGGTGCGGTCGTCGCCCAGTGTCATCAGCACGAACAGGGTTTCAGCGATGCTCTTCGATTGCTTCAGGCGATAGCTGAGCAAGGGTGTTGCGTTGTAGTCCAGCACGACAAAATCCGCGTCAGTGCCCGGCTGCAGGGTGCCAATGCGATCTTCCAGGCGCAGTGCCCGTGCGCCACCCAATGTAGCCAGATACAACGACTTGAACGGGTTCAGGCGCAGCCCTTGCAGTTGCATGACTTTGTAGGCTTCGTTCAGGGTATTGAGCAGCGAAAAACTGGTGCCGGCACCTACATCCGTGCCCAGCCCTACGTTGAGGTTGTGCTTCTCAGCCATGGGCAGGTTAAACAGGCCGCTGCCGAGGAACAGGTTTGACGTCGGGCAAAAGGCCACGGCCGAACCGGTTTCCGCCAACCGTGCACACTCGTCATCACACAGGTGCACGCCATGGGCAAATACCGAGCGTTCGCCCAGCAGTTGGTAATGGTCATACACATCCAGATAGCCTTTGCGTTCAGGGAACAGGGATTTCACCCACTCAATTTCCTGAAGGTTCTCGCTGATATGCGTGTGCAAGTACAGGTCCGGGTATTCGCCCAACAGCTTGCCAGCCAGCGTGAGTTGTTCCGGTGTGCTGGTGGGCGCGAAGCGCGGGGTGACGGCGTAATGCAAACGCCCCTTGCCATGCCAGCGCTCAATCAGTGCCTTGCTCTCGCTGTATCCGGTTTCTGCGGTGTCTGTCAGATAGTCCGGCGCATTGCGGTCCATCATCACTTTGCCCGCGATTAGACGCAGGTCCAGACGCTGTGCAGCTTCGAACAGGGCGTCGACGGATTGCGGGTGCACGCTGCCAAATACCAGCGCTGTCGTCGTGCCGTTGCGCAGCAACTCCTTGAGGAACACCTGCGCGACTTCTTGCGCATGGTCTTTGTCGGCAAACTGGCTCTCACACGGGAAGGTGTAGGTGTTCAGCCAGTCAAGGAGCTGTTCGCCGTAGGAGCCAATCATGCCGGTCTGCGGGAAATGGATGTGTGTATCAATGAAGCCCGGCGTGATCAGCGCGTCGCTGTAAGTGGTCACATCGACGTCAGACGCTAAGGACGGCAACAGGTCGCAGGCGTTGCCTACGGCTTTGATCTGACCGTTTTCAACGACCAGCAAGCCATCTTCGAAGTATTCATAAGAGGCATCGATCCCGACCTGCGCCGGGTCGGCGATGCTGTGCAGGAGGGCGGCGCGGTAGGCTTTACAAGTCATCATGTTTCTCAGTTCGTGGCCTGGCTGCGTCGCGAGGACGGCAGCAGTCGTTTAATGGGTTCAACGCTTGCACCCGGTTGACCGAAGTGGGCGTTGTAGGTGGCGATAATTTCGCCGGCGATGGAGATGGCGATTTCAATTGGCAGTTTGCCTTTGACTTCGCTCAACCCCATGGGGCAGCGCATGCGCTGCAAATGGGGGGCGCTGATGCCTCGGTCGCGCAGTCGATGCTCGAACTTCAGGCGTTTGGTGCGAGAACCAATCAAGCCGAAGTAGGCAAAGTCGTTGCGCATGAGTAAGGCTGCACTGAGTTCCAGATCCAGTGCGTGATTATGCGTCATGACGATGCAGTAGCAACCCGCGGGTAGCGCTTTGATTTCATCCACGGGCTCATCGGTCACGATTGTTTGCACACCTGCCGGAATCAGCGCCGGAAATTCCTGTTCGCGTTCATCGATCCAGCGAATGCGGCAGGGCAGGCTGGCGAGCAGCGGCACCAGCGCCCGGGCGACATGACCGGCGCCAAATACCGCAATCTGCGCGTGCACCTGGCCCATCGGCTCAAACAACAGAACGGCGACGCCGCCGCAACATTGCCCGAGGCTGGCGCCGAGGCTGAAGCGTTGTAGGTCGGGCGCCTGCTTGCCGTTGGCCAGCATGTCGCGGGCGATCTGCATGGCTTTGTATTCCAGATGGCCCCCGCCGATGGTGTCAAAGGCTTGCGCGGCGCTGATGACCATTTTCGACCCGGCATTACGCGGCGTTGAGCCCTGTTCTTCAATGATCGTAACCAAAACGCAGGGTTCACCCTGGCGTTGCAGGTCGGCAAGGGCGCTGATCCAGTTATGCATGGCGTTCACCGTGCTGACGCATTTGCTCGCAGCCCCACAGTACGCGTTCGGGGGTCGCGGGTGCGTCGATAGCGGGTTGCACGCGGTAGTCTGCCAGGCTCGCCACGGCATCTTTGATCGCGCACCACGCGGCGATGCCGAGCATAAACGGCGGCTCGCCCACGGCCTTGGAATGGAACACGGTGTCTTCCGGGTTTTTGCGGTTTTCGACCAGCTTTACCCGCAGGTCCAGCGGCATGTCGGCGACCGCGGGAATTTTGTAGCTGGCGGGGCCGCTGGTCATCAACTTGCCTTTGGCGTTCCACACCAGCTCTTCCATGGTCAGCCAGCCAGCGCCTTGCAGGTAGCCGCCTTCAACCTGACCGATGTCGATGGCGGGGTTAAGGGAAGCACCGACGTCATGCAGGATGTCGGTGCGCAACATTTTGTATTCGCCGGTCAGGGTGTCGACGATCACTTCGGCGCAGGCTGCGCCAAAGGCGTAGTAGTAAAACGGTCGGCCCCGGGCCTGGCTACGGTCGTAGTAGATTTTCGGGGTCTTGTAGTAACCGGTGCTCGACAGGGACACCTGACCGAAATACGCCTGCTGGATCAAGGCGTCGAAACTCAGCAGCAGGTCGCCTGCGCGCACCTGCCCGTTGTGGAACTGCACCGCCTGTTCACTGACCGCATATTTTTTAGCCGCAAAGGCAATCAGCCGTTGCTTGATGGTTTCGGCCGCATTTTGCGCAGCCTTGCCATTGAGATCTGCTCCGCTGGATGCCGCCGTGGGCGAGGTGTTAGGCACTTTGTCGGTATTAGTGGCAGTGATCTGTACGCGGCTGATGTCCACCTGGAAGACTTCGGCCACCACTTGCGCGACCTTGGTGTTCAGCCCCTGACCCATCTCTGTGCCGCCATGGTTCAGGTGAATGCTGCCGTCCGTGTAAATGTGGATCAGCGCGCCTGCCTGATTGAGAAAGCTGGCAGTAAAGGAAATCCCGAACTTGACCGGTGTCAGTGCAAGGCCTTTTTTCAGGATCGGGCTGTTGGCATTGAACACCCTGATTGCCTCGCGCCGCTCGGCGTATTGGCTGCTGGCTTCAAGGTCGGCGGTCATTTCTTCCAGCAGGTTGTGCTCCACGGTCTGGTAATAGTGGGTCACGTTGCGCTCGGTCTTGCCGTAGTAGTTGGTTTTGCGCACGGCCAGCGGGTCGAGCCCCAGATGGCGGGCGATGTGGTCCATGACCTGCTCGATGGCCACCATCCCTTGCGGGCCGCCGAACCCCCGGTACGCGGTATTGGAGGCGGTGTTGGTTTTGCAACGATGGCCATGGATGGTGGCATCGCCCAGGTAGTAGGCGTTGTCGGCGTGAAACATGGCGCGGTCGACAATCGAGGCAGATAAATCGGGTGAATAACCGCAGTTGCCCGCCAGGTCCAGTTGAATGCCTTGCAACCGGCCGCTGGCGTCGAAACCTACATCGTATTCCACGTAAAAGGGGTGGCGCTTGCCGGTCATGTGCATGTCTTCGGCCCGTGGCAGGCGCATTTTGGCCGGCTGCCCGGTGAGGCGCGCGACCACGGCGCACAGGCAGGCAGGGCTGGCGGCCTGCGTTTCCTTTCCACCAAAGCCGCCGCCCATGCGGCGCATGTCGACCATGATGTTATTCATTGGAACATCGAGTACGAGTGCCACCAGTTTCTGGATTTCGGTGGGGTTTTGGGTTGAGCAGTACACGATCATGCCGCCGTCTTCAGTGGGCATGACCGAGGAGATCTGGGTTTCCAGATAGAAGTGTTCCTGTCCCCCGATATGCAGCGTGCCTTTAAGCCGATGTTCGGCGTGGGCCAGCGCCATGGCCGAGTCCCCGCGCTGATGGGTGTGGCTGGCGAGGACAAAGTGTTGGCTGCGCAAGGCTTGCACCACATCGAGTACCGGTTCCAGGTCCTCGAATTCGATGATGGCGGCCATCGCGGCGTTGCGCGCGGTCTCCAGGTCGCGGGCAGCGACAGCCAGCACGGGCTGGCCAACAAACTCCACAGTGTCGATGGCCAGCAATGGGTCGCCGGGCAGCAGCGGGCCGATATCTTTCAGGCCGGGGATGTCTTCATGGGTGATGACCAGTCGCACGCCTTCAAATGCGTAGCAGGGCGCGGTGTCGATGCTGATGATCCTGGCGTGCGCCCGATCAGACAGGCGCGCGTAGAGATGCAGCTGGTTGGGAAACTCCAGTCGGTCGTCAATGTATTGCGCTTCCCCGGACACATGCTTTTCGGCGCTGTCATGTTTGACGCTGCGGCCTACCCCGGTTTTCAGGTCCTGCGCGAAAAGGGCGGTCAGTTCGGCCTGGGACAGCTCGACGGTGCGATGGTTAGACATACGCTGTCACCCGCGTTTCGAGGGTTGGGGTTTGCAGTTCGAGGAAGTACTTGCGCAGCAGGTTTTGCGCGGTCAGCAAGCGGTATTCCTTGCTGGCGCGAAAGTCCGACAGCGGCGTGAAGTCCTCGGCGAGTGCCCGGCAGGCGCGCTCGACGCTGGCGTTGTCAAAGCGGTTGCCAATCAGCGCGGTTTCGCAGGCGCGGGCGCGCTTTGGTGTAGCCGCCATGCCGCCGAAAGCGATCCGCGCGCCGGTGACTGTTCCGTTGTCGAGGGTCAGGTTAAAGGCTGCGCACACGGCACTGATGTCGTCGTCCAGCCGTTTCGACACTTTGTATGCGCGAAAGGTGTGGTCGGCGGTGGCGCGAGGAACAATGATTTTCTCGATGAATTCGCCCTCTTGCCGGGCGGTCACGCGGTAATCAATAAAGTAATCCTCAAGTGGCAGGCTTCGGCAGGTGCCGCCCTTGCGCAGCACGAGGCTGGCCCCCAAAGCAATTAACAAGGGCGGTGTGTCGCCAATCGGGGAGGCGTTGCCAATGTTGCCGCCCAGCGTGCCTTGATTGCGGATTTGCAATGAGGCAAAGCGCTGTAGCAGCTCGCCGAAATCCGGGTATTGCGTGGTGAGCAGGGAGGAGGCGTCGGTGAGGGTGACGGCTGCACCGATCTCGATGCGGTCCTCAATGATTTCAATGCGCTTCATGTCGGCCACGTGGCCCACGTAGATCATCACCGGCAGCGGGCGATGGAATTGCGTGACCTCCAGCGCCAGGTCCGTGCCGCCGGCCAGCAGCCGTGCTTGCGGGCAGGCTTCATACAAGTCGGCCAGGTCGCTGAGGGTGAGTGGCAGCAAGCAGCGTTTATCGCCGCTATTAAGCTCGGCGGTCTGCTGGGGGGCGATGGCGTTGAGGGCGGCCAGGGTCGCCTGCTCGCGTGCATCAAATTGGTCACCGCTCTGCACCGAACAGGCGCGTTCGGCGGCGGCCAGAATCGGCCGATAGCCGGTGCAGCGGCACAGATTACCGGCCAGCGCTTCATGGGCCTGATAGGCGTCGGGTTGGGTGCTGTTCTTTTGCAACGCAAACAGGGACATCACAACGCCGGGGGTGCAGAACCCGCACTGCGAGCCATGGCACTCGACCATGGCGCTTTGCACGCTGTGCAATTGGCCTTGATGCTTGAGGTCTTCCACGCAGATCAATTGCTTGCCGTGCAGCGCCGACACGAAGGTCAGGCATGCGTTGAGACTGCGATAACGCACGCGTTGCTGGCCCTGCGGGTCGGTGTGGATTTCGCCCACGACCACCGTGCAGGCTCCACAGTCGCCACTGGCGCAGCCTTCCTTGGTTCCGGGTTTATGCAAATGCTCGCGCAGGTAATTGAGCACGGTCAGGTTCGGGTCCAGCGCGTGCTCGGTACGCAGCGTCTGGTTGAGTAGGAACTGGATCACGGAAGGCCTCGCAAAATCATTATTGTTATCGAGCGGGATGGGCTGAATTTAGTCATAACTGACTCGCGGGTCAAGAAAATGAGCGAAGGCCTGCAAAATGTTGTTCTGCGACGGCGATTACCCATTTATTTGCGGGTTTCGTGCCAAATTCAGCGCAGTGGGCACTCCGCTTGAGCCCGACAAGTGCGTTACACTTCGCCGCCTGCACTGATCAAAGATTTTGAAGGTAAAACATGACGTTCAAGGCGCCGGATAGCCTCGCCGAGCAAATCGCTCATCACCTCGCCGAACGGATCATTCGGGGCGAGTTACAGCCAGGGGAACGCATTCAGGAACAGAAGGTGACGCTGGCGCTCAATGTCAGCCGAGGCTCTGTGCGCGAAGCGTTGCTGATCCTCGAGCGTCGGCACCTGATCGCCATCCTGCCGCGACGCGGCGCGCACGTCACCGAACTCACTGCACACAAAGTACAGAGCCTGTGCACGTTGATGAGCGAGCTGTATATCCTGCTGGGCAATGCCGTGGCGCAGCGCTGGGCGGTTCAGGCCGATCTCGGGCCGTTCCTGCAAATCCAGCAGCGCCTGACCGCCAGCCTTGAGCGCCAGGACATCAGCGCGTTTGTTGAAGACAGCTTCAATGTCATGCGCGCGGCCTATCCGTTTGCCAACAACCCGTACCTGCAAGAAACCGTCGAGAACCTGCATCCGGCCATGAGCCGTGCCTATTACCTGGCACTGGAACAACGCAAGGCGGCGATGAGTGAATTCCTGGCCCTCTTTGCGCAGCTGCTTGACGCCGTACTGGCCCGTGATCTGCCGAAGATCCGCCTGGTACTCGGCAGCTACGCCCAGCGCAGTTGCGATTTGGTGCTGACTGCCTTGACGGTTGCCTGAGCGTGCGGCTCAAGTGCATCAAGCTGGCCGGTTTCAAATCGTTCGTCGACCCGACGACGGTTAACTTTCCGAGCAATATGGCGGCAGTGGTCGGCCCCAATGGCTGCGGCAAATCGAACATCATCGACGCCGTGCGCTGGGTCATGGGCGAAAGCTCAGCCAAAAATTTGCGCGGCGAATCGATGACCGATGTCATCTTCAATGGCTCGACCAGCCGCAAACCCGTGAGTCAGGCCAGTATCGAACTGGTGTTCGACAACGCCGACGGTACGCTGCTGGGCGAGTACGCGGCCTACGCTGAGATTTCGATCCGGCGCAAAGTGACCCGCGACAGCCAGACCACGTATTACCTCAATGGCACCAAGTGCCGGCGCCGTGATATCACCGACATTTTCCTCGGTACGGGCCTGGGGCCGCGCAGTTACTCAATCATCGAGCAGGGCATGATCTCGAAACTGATCGAGTCCAAGCCCGAAGACCTGCGTAATTTTATCGAAGAAGCGGCGGGTATCTCCAAGTACAAGGAGCGCCGCCGCGAGACCGAAAACCGTATCCGCCGCACCCACGAAAACCTCGCCCGTCTGACAGACCTGCGTGAAGAGTTGGGGCGGCAGTTGGAGCGCCTGCACCGTCAGGCCCAGGCGGCGGAGAAGTACCAAGAATACAAAGCCGAGGAGCGTCAGCTCAAAGCGCAACTGTCGGCGCTGCGCTGGCAGGCCCTGAACGAACAGGTCGGCCAGCGCGAAGCGGTCATCGGTAATCAGGAGGTTAGCTTCGAAGCCCTGGTGGCCGAGCAGCGTAATGCTGATGCGAGCATCGAGCGTCTGCGCGACGGGCACCATGATCTGTCAGAGCGCTTCAATCTGGTGCAGGGCCGTTTCTACTCCGTGGGGGGCGACATTGCCCGCGTCGAACAAAGCATTCAACACGGCCAGCAACGGTTGCGCCAATTGCAGGACGACCTGCGTGAAGCTGAACGTTCGCGTCTTGAAACCGAATCGCACTTGGGTCACGACCGTACGCTGCTTGCCACGCTGGGTGAAGAACTGGCGATGCTTGAGCCCGAGCAGGCGCTCACCAGCGCCGCCGCCGAAGAAGCGGGTGCGGCGCTCGAGGAATCTGAAGTCACCATGCAGGCCTGGCAAGAGCAGTGGGATGCGTTCAACTTGCGCAGTGCCGAGCCGCAGCGTCAATCCGAAGTGTTGCAAGCGCGGATTCAGCAACTGGAAACCAGCATGGAGCGCGTTGCAGAGCGCCAGCGTCGTCTGGCTGAAGAGCGCACCTTGCTGGCGGCCGACCCTGAAGACGCGGCCATTCTCGAGCTGAGCGAATTGCTGGCCACCAGCGAACTCACCCACGAAGAACTGCAAGGCACTGAAGAACAGCTTGTGGAGCGTCTGGAGCAGGTGCGTCACGACTTGCAGCAAGCTACCCACAATCAGCAGCAGGCGCAGGGCGACTTGCAGCGGCTTAATGGCCGTTTGGCATCGCTGGAGGCGCTGCAGCAGGCTGCCCTCGATCCGGGCACTGGCACGGGTGAGTGGCTGCGTGAGCATCAACTCAGCCAGCAACCGCGTCTGGCTGAGGGCTTGCGCGTTGAGCCGGGCTGGGAGCTGGCAGTCGAAACGGTCTTGGGCGCCGACCTGCAAGCGGTGCTGGTTGACGAGTTTGCACCGCTTGATCTGGCGGGGTTTACCCAGGGCGATCTGCGCCTGTTCAGCGCAGGCACGCCCGGCCACGCGCAAGCAGGCAGTTTGCTCGACAAGGTTGAATCAGCGTTCGACCTCGCACCCTGGCTGGGTCAGGTCAAGCCGGTCGATACCCTCGAGCAGGCACTGGCCTTGCGCTCGCAGCTGGCTGAGGGGCAAAGCCTGATCAGTCGCGATGGCTTTTGGGTGGGGCGTACGTTTTTGCGCGTGCGCCGTGCCAGTGAAGCGGAAAGCGGGGTGCTGGCCCGTGGCCAGGAAATACAGCGTCTGGAGCATGAGCGCGATACGCGCGAAGCCACGTTGGCAACCCTTGAGGAGCAGTTGCAGCAGTTGCGCGAGCAGCAACTGACTCAAGAAGACGCCCGCGAGCAAGTGCGTCGGCGCTTGCAGGATGAAGCGCGTCAACAGGGTGAAATCAAGGCCAGGCTCTCGGCCAGTAAAGCCAAGGTCGAGCAATTGACCCTGCGCCGTCGTCGTCTGGATGAAGAGTTGGCTGAGCTGGGTGAGCAGCGCGCGTTGGAGCATGAGCAGGTCGGTGAGGCGCGCCTGCAATTGCAGGAAGCGCTGGACGCCATGGCCACGGATACCGAGCAGCGTGAGCTGTTATTGGCCCGGCGCGACAGCTTGCGTGAGCGTCTTGACCGGGTGCGTCAGGACGCTCGCCAGCACAAGGACCACGCCCACCAATTGGCTGTACGGCTCGGGTCGCTCAAGGCGCAGCACGATTCCACGCGGCAGGCCCTTGAACGTCTGGAGTTGCAATCGGAGCGTCTGGCTGAAAAACGCGAGCAACTCACGCTTAACCTCGAAGAGGGTGAGGCGCCTCTGGAAGAGCTGCGCCTGAAACTCGAAGAGTTGCTCGACAAGCGCCTGAGTGTGGACGAAGAGCTTAAAGTCGCGCAAACCGCCCTTGAAGACGCCGATCGCGAATTGCGCGAAGCTGAAAAACGGCGTAATCAGGCCGAGCAGCAATCGCAACTGATTCGCGGCCAGCTCGAACAGCAGCGCATGGACTGGCAAGCGCTGACCGTGCGACGCACCGCGTTACAAGATCAATTGCTGGCTGATGGTTATGACTTGCACGGAGTGCTGGCCACCTTGAGCAATGCGTTAAACGAGCAGCAGGCCGAAGAAGAGCTGGAACGTATTGCCGCGCGTATTCAGCGTTTGGGCGCGATTAACCTTGCGGCCATCGACGAGTACCAGCAGCAGTCCGAACGCAAACGCTATCTGGATGCCCAGGATGCGGATTTGGTGGAAGCACTTGAAACGCTGGAAAACGTCATTCGCAAGATCGACAAAGAAACCCGCAGCCGCTTCAAAGACACCTTTGATCAGATAAATGGTGGATTACAGGCACTTTTCCCAAAAGTTTTCGGTGGTGGCAGCGCTTACTTGGAACTGACGGGCGAAGATTTACTCGATACAGGGGTAACGATCATGGCGCGGCCGCCAGGCAAGAAGAACAGCACCATCCATTTGTTATCGGGTGGTGAGAAGGCATTGACCGCGTTGGCGCTGGTTTTTGCCATCTTCAAATTGAACCCGGCACCGTTTTGCATGCTCGATGAAGTGGATGCGCCGCTTGATGATGCGAACGTAGGGCGTTATGCCCGTCTGGTTAAAGAGATGTCTCAGACGGTGCAGTTCATCTACATCACCCACAACAAAATCGCCATGGAAATGGCCGATCAGTTGATGGGGGTGACGATGCACGAGCCCGGTTGTTCGCGTCTGGTGGCTGTGGATGTCGAGGAGGCCATGGCAATGGTGGATGCTTGAGCTATAAGCAAAGAGGGTCAAAAAAATCTTTGTGTAGGATATTTCCCAAAGAGCTGACCGATTTGGATTGCATGCTTGTAGGGCTTCGGCATAGCCCAATGCGACAGACGGTGTAAAGTTATCTTTGGTCGTGCTAATTTAGCGTCTAATTTTTTTATACGTGGGTAAAACGCCATTCAGAACATAGAGTTGGCGCCACGTTTTAAAGGGCTTTAGGCTCTTCTTCATAGAGTCATTTTTTAGGGGCACGGGATTACATGGAAATCGGTCTGCGCGAGTGGCTGATCGTCATCGGCATAGTGGTCATCGCCGGTATTCTTTTCGATGGCTGGCGCCGGATGCGCGGTGGCAAAGGCAAGCTCAAGTTTCGTCTTGATCGCAGCTTTTCCAACTTGCCCGACGAGGAGGAGACCAGCGCCGAGCTGCTGGGGCCTCCGCGAGTGCTGGACACCCCGCATCACAAGGAGCCGCAGCTCGATGAGCATGACCTGCCATCAGTGAGCATGCCGCCGCGTGAGAAAGGTGCCAAGCGCGGCAAACGCGGTAGCGAGCCAAGCCAGGGCGACTTGAACCTCAATCTGGACCTGGAAGACGACGGCCCGAGCCTCAGCGCCGCCCGTGATGACTTCCCGGCAGAATCCAAGCCTTCTCGCGGTCGTGCCACGGCAAGCCCGTCGGTGTCGGCAGTTGCAGAAGAGAAAGAGCCGCCGCAAGCCGCAGAGGAAGTACTGGTCATTAGCGTCATCAGTCGTGACCCGGCTGGCTTCAAGGGGCCGGCCCTGTTGCAGAATATTCTGGAAAGCGGTCTGCGCTTTGGCGAGATGGACATCTTCCACCGCCACGAAAGCATGGCCGGTAATGGTGAAGTGCTGTTCTCGATGGCCAACGCTGTTAAGCCGGGTGTATTCGATCTGGACGATATCGATCTCTTCAGTACGCCTGCGGTGAGTTTTTTCCTGGGGCTGCCGGGGCCGCGCCATCCCAAGCAGGCGTTTGATGTGATGGTGGCAGCGGCACGCAAGCTGTCGCAGGAACTGAACGGCGAGCTCAAGGATGACCAGCGCAGTGTGTTGACGGCGCAAACCATTGAGCATTACCGCCAGCGCATCGTTGAATTTGAACGTCGCGCATTGACACAAAAACGCTAAGCGCAGTGGGAGTCAGCCTGTTTGCTCCCACGCAAACGCGAATGAATTAACTCAAGAGCAGCCTCGGCTGCTCTTTTGCATTGTGAGAACACCCCCATGACCGCCGCCCATGACCGAATCCTAGCGCTGCGCGCTGAACTGGATCAGCACAACTATCGCTACCACGTGCTCGACGAGCCGAGCATCCCGGACGCCGAATACGATCGTCTGTTCAATGAGCTCAAAGCGCTGGAGGCCCAGTATCCCGAGTGGGTCACGCCTGACTCCCCGACGCAACGGGTGGGCAGCGCTGCGTTGTCAGCCTTCACTCAGGTCCGGCATGAAGTGCCGATGCTGAGCCTGGGCAACGCCTTCGATGAAGCGGACATGCGCGAGTTCGACCGCCGGGTCAATGAAGGGCTGGACTTGCCGGCCGGTGACTTGTTCGGCGCCGGCGCCGGTGCCGAGGTCGAATACAGCTGCGAGCCCAAGCTGGACGGTCTGGCGGTAAGTCTGTTGTATCAGGACGGGCATTTGGTGCGCGGTGCCACGCGGGGGGATGGGACCACGGGTGAAGACATCAGTATCAACGTGCGTACCGTGCGCAACATTCCGCTCAAGCTGCAGGGCAGTGGCTGGCCTGCAGTGTTAGAGGTGCGCGGCGAAGTCTTCATGTCCAAGGCCGGGTTTGAGCGCCTGAACGAAGCCCAGATGGCGGCGGGCGGCAAAACGTTCGCTAACCCGCGCAATGCGGCGGCGGGCAGCCTGCGGCAGCTGGACTCGAAAATCACTGCCAGCCGTCCGTTGGAATTCTGCTGTTACGGTTTGGGGCAGGTGTCTGAAGAGTTTGCTGACACGCACATCGGCAATCTTAAGCAATTGCAAAAATGGGGCATGCCTATCAGTCATGAGCTGAAGCTGGCCAAGGGCATTGCCGAGTGTCTGGAGTATTACCGCGACATCGGTGAGCGTCGCGCGTCGTTGCCCTATGAAATCGATGGCGTGGTGTTCAAGGTCAACAGCCTGGCCTCGCAGCGTGAGCTTGGTTTCCGTGCCCGCGAACCGCGTTGGGCCATCGCCCATAAGTTTCCGGCGATGGAGGAACTGACCGAGCTGCTGGATGTTGAGTTTCAGGTAGGCCGAACCGGCGCCGTCACCCCGGTGGCACGTTTGAAGCCGGTGAAGGTGGCTGGCGTGACAGTGTCCAATGCAACGTTGCACAACATGGACGAAGTGGCGCGTCTGGGGTTGATGATCGGCGATACCGTCATCATTCGCCGTGCAGGCGATGTGATCCCGCAGGTGGTGCAGGTGGTGCTGGACCGCCGGCCGGACTCTGCACGGCCGGTGCACATTCCTGAAAACTGCCCGGTGTGCGGTTCGCATGTCGAGCGCACACAGCTGATCAAACGCAGCAAAGGCCGCGAAACAGTCAGTGAGGGCGCGGTCTACCGTTGCGTGGGCCGTCTGGCCTGCGGGGCGCAGCTTAAGCAGGCGATCATTCACTTCGTTTCGCGCCGGGCGATGGATATTGAAGGGTTGGGTGAAAAAAGCGTTGAGCAGTTGGTGGACGAAGGCTTGGTGCGTTCACCGGCTGATCTGTACATTTTGAATTTCGATCAGATTGTCGAGCTGGACGGCTTTGCCGAGTTGTCGACCAAAAATCTGCTGGCCGCCATCGCTGACAGTAAACGTCCGACACTGGCCCGCTTTATCTATGCGCTGGGCATTCCGGACGTGGGCGAGGAAACGGCCAAAGTGCTGGCGCGCTCGCTGGCTTCGCTGGAGCGCGTCCAGCAGGCGTTGCCGCAGGTACTCACGTACTTGCCGGATGTGGGGCTGGAGGTCGCCCACGAGATTCACAGCTTCTTCAGCGATGAACACAACCGGCAGGTGATCCGCCAGTTGCTGGAGCGAGGGCTTGAGTTGCAGGATCAGGGCGATCTGGGGGCTGAGTTTGCCGCGAGTGCGACATTGGGCGGCTTGATCGACAAGCTGCATATCCCGTTTGTAGGGCCGGGCGGCGCGCAAAAGCTGGCGGACAAGTTTGGTTCGCTGCAAGGCGTGATCGACGCTGACTGGCTGGACATGCGTCAGGCGCTGCCGGAGAAGCAGGCCAAGGCGGTGCGCGCGTTTTTTGACCAGCCTGAGAATGTCCGCCAGGCGCTGGCGATTGAGGCGCAACTGCGCGATTTCGGCATGCACTGGCAGAGCGAGAAAAAAACCGTGGAAGGCTTGCCCCTGGCAGGGCAGACCTGGGTCTTGACCGGTTCGCTGGAGCTGATGAGTCGCGATGTGGCCAAGGACAAGCTGGAAAGCCTTGGTGCCAAGGTGTCGGGTTCGGTGTCCGGCAAGACCCACTGCGTGGTCGCGGGGCCGGGTGCGGGATCCAAGTTGGTCAAGGCCAACGAATTGGGGCTCAAGGTGCTGGACGAGGAGGCATTTGTTGCGTTTCTGGCCCGGCAGGGCATCAGCGTGTGAAGGCGCCGATCTGAAACCCCGGCCGTCGCTCGGACGCTGCGCAAGGTTGTGCCTTGCGCAGCGCGCGGCTTCAGGCACGCTCCCTGTTCGCAGGCTCGGGCTGTCTGGCAGCGCTTGCGCAATCCAAGTGCCTGAGCCTGTTCATTTTTTTATTCTTGAATAGGCGGTTGTAACTTTTCCTCAGACAGGTACAATGGCGCCGTTCGCTGCTAGGCGAATGTTGTTATGGTGACCCTATCGGTCCCTCCGCAACGGTTACCCGTGAACCTGGTCAGATCCGGAAGGAAGCAGCCACAGCGGGAACACTGTGTGCCGGGGTGTGGCTGGTGGGGTTGCCTCCATTTCAAATCCCCCGCTTTCTTTCCATGCCCATAGCGCCGCCTCTTGCCTTGCTGTGTGTTTTTTCGTGCGTGATGCTCTGTAAAAAATGTATCTGCGCTCGGTTATGCAGCGTTGAGTACAGCGCTGCGAATGCTCACTGACACCCGTCACGTGTGTTGCCAAGACCTTTCCTCGTCTTTATATGCCTTGCCTGAGCGTCGCTCGTAAGCCTGTCGTACAGACCTCTGCGCTTTGCGAGGGCGAATGCTGCGTTGGTGTAAGCGGGATATGTGCTGATGGTTAAGTAATTAGTGCACTTGCTCTGATTTCATATTTCGAATTTGTCTGTCACTGGTTTTTGCTTCGTCTAGATTCCTAATAAGCCCTGTATTGAACACACTCAAGCCGTTTATGTGCGCTCACGCAGGAGGGTTAAAGCGCCTGCTTATTGTCCGACTTAAACCGTAGGTTATATGTAGATGGAGTTGTTTGGTCGGCTAATGTTTTCCAATTAATAGTCGTTAATGCGTAAAGGTCTTTAGGATGATTCTTAAAAATGGGACCCCTTTATCGTTTTGGTTTGATGAAGTTGTATAGGCTTGGGTGTGCCAGTTACGCGGTGAAAAGTTGAATGTTGATGAGAGGTATTCGTGCAAGGCTCAGAACAAGGCCCGGCGCTGTGCGCGTTTCTTTTGAGCTGTTAAAAATACCTGAGAAAACAACGTGATACGTTGTGTTTTTTGCGGTGTAGAAGATTGTTGTGTTGTCGTCTTACTTGCAATGTTGTGATTAGTTTGTAGAATCGCCGCACTTTGTGAACTTCTTTAAGCCCATCTCTGTTGTTGGAGATTGGGTGCTGTTGCACGTCTGCTTAATTCAGGTTTAAGCGTATTTGCGGTGAGCCTTGGGGTTTTTTCTGTTTTCAATGGCACGCGTGTGCGTGCTGTCCACAGGTGGAGTTTTACTGTGCGCATTAATCTTCCCGTGACCGGTGTCGAGCAAACGTTTCCAGACCATCAACGGCTGATATCGGCCACGGATGTCCACAGTCATATCACGTATTGCAATGCCGAATTCGCGGCCATGAGCGGTTTTGCTCAGGATGAGTTGATCGGCAGTACGCATAACCTGGTGCGACACCCGGATATGCCGGCATCGGTTTTCGAACTGATGTGGCGCTATCTCAAGGCCGGGAAAAGCTGGATGGGCGTCGTCAAAAACCGCTGCAAGAACGGCAACTACTACTGGGTTAGCGCGTATGTAACGCCGATTCTGGAAGGCGGACGTGTGGTCGGGTACGAGTCGGTCCGCGTCAAGCCCACCCGGGAACAGGTCTCCCGCGCTGAAGCACTGTATGCACGTCTGCGTGAAGGCAAGCCTGCCGTGCCGGCGTTGCACCGTGTCGCACAAACAACGGGGGTCCTGTTATTGCCGGTCACCGCTGCCATCGTGTCGATTGCCAGTGCTTATGTGCTACCGACGCTGGCCGCGCAAAGCCTCACGGCGGCGTTGTTTATCGGTGTGGGCATCTGGGGGCATAGCCGCGTAGGTCAGCAATTCCAGCACATCCTCAACGCTTCTGCAGATTCGTTTTCGGACCCGATCAGCGCCAGGGTGTACAGCGACGCCGATGGTGCCGTTGCTCGGGTGCACATGATTTTGATCAGCGAAGAGGCGCGCTTGAAAACCGCACTGACCCGACTGCTGGATCTGGCCAATCAAATGGCCGAAGCGGCGGCGGACTCCAGCCAATTGTCCAGCGACACCGAAAGCGCTTTGTTGCAACAGCGTGCTGAAACGGACATGACCGCTGCCGCCATGACCGAAATGGCCGCATCGATTTCTGAAGTGGCCATGCATGTTCAACACACGGCCGCTGAGGCGAAGACCGCAAACCAATTGGCTGAAGAGGGCAGTTTGGTGGCTGGCACCACCCGTGACGCCATTCAGTTGCTGGCCAACACGGTGAACCAGATCAACGGCGCGGTGGGCAATCTTGCCGGGCAAACCCAGGAAATCATGGTGGCGGCCAGCATGATCCGGGCGATTGCCGATCAAACCAACCTGCTGGCGCTCAATGCCGCCATCGAGGCCGCGCGCGCAGGTGAGCAAGGACGCGGTTTTGCCGTGGTGGCGGATGAAGTTCGAGCTCTTGCGGGCAAAACCCGGGAGTCGACCCAGCAGATCCAGGGCATCATCGAAAACCTGCAAGTGGGCGCCGAGGATGCCGTCAACATTGCCAGTCTGGGTATCAAGGAGGCCGAGCAGGGTGTCCGTCAGGTGCTGCAAGCGCAGGAAGCGCTGCAGGGCATTCGTCAGGCCGTTGAACGCATCACTGACATGAGTCAGCAGATGGCCGCTGCGTCGCAAGAACAGTCTTCGGTTGCCGAAGATGTTTCACGCCAAATCAACAATGTTGCTCAAACCGTGCAAAATACCGCGCAAAACGCCAATGCGGCAGTCGTACGTGGTGGCGAACTCAAGCGAATTTCTACGGGGCTACGGGCCTTGGTGGATCGTTTTAATCGGTAATTGCAAGGCGTGAAGTGAATCATGGACGATATGTACCGCAAAGCTGTAGATGCTGCGGCGATCTTTTCTGAAACCGATTTAAGTGGGCGCATCACCTACGTCAACGAGCAATTCTGCGATGTGTCGGGCTACCCGCGTGAAGAGTTGCTGGGGGCCAATCACCGCATACTGAACTCGGGCTTTCACCCGCCCGAGTTCTTTGTGGGCATGTGGCGCACCATTGCCCGGGGGAAGGTCTGGAAAGGCGAGATCTGTAACCGGGGCAAAGATGGCACGGTCTACTGGGTGGACAGCACCATGGTGCCGCTGGTGGATGAGTCCACGGGGCAAGTGCGCAAATACCTGTCGATCCGTTTTGATGTCAGCGAAAAACGTCAGCTGCTACACACCCTGCAGTGGCGAGTGGGTCACGATGTATTGACCGGTTTGCCGAACCGCGCCTACTTGTCCGACTTGTTGAATCAGGCCCTTGCATCTTCGCGCGCCGAGGGTATTCCGTTGGCGGTGTGCATGCTCGACCTGGACGGCTTCAAGGCAGTCAATGATGGTTACGGGCATGCCAGTGGCGACCTGCTGCTGATCGAGGTGGCCAAACGCTTGAAAAGCATCATGCGCGGCGATGATGTCGTCGCGCGTCTGGCGGGGGACGAGTTTGTTTTGATCCTGCGCCATGTGCGGGATGCGGACGAGCTGCACGGGGCCATGCAGCGCGTGTTGACAGCCATTTCCCGGCCCTACACGGTGGGTGAAAACAGCCTCAGTGTGTGTGCCAGTATTGGTGTCACGCTGTATCCGCTGGACAACGAAGACGCCGACACATTATTGCGCCATGCCGATCAAGCCATGTACGTGGCCAAGCAAAGCGGGCGCAACCGCTATTACGTGTTCGATGTGCTCAAGGGGCGCGAGATCAAGGCCACCCACGAACAGGTCGAGCGGGTCCGCCAGGCGTTGGCGGCGGGTGAGCTGTGTTTGCACTACCAGCCCAAGGTCAACATGCGTACTGGCGAGGTATTGGGTTTTGAAGGTTTGTTGCGCTGGCATCACCCGAAGAAAGGGCTGATGGAGCCCTGCGATTTTTTACCGGTGGTCGAGCAGACCGACTTGATTATTGATATCGGAGAATGGGTAATCGATCAGGCGATCCGGCAAATGCACGAATGGCAGCGGGCTGGGGCGCACTGGTCGATCAGTGTCAACATTGCGGCCCGGCACTTTCAGCGGTCGGACTTCGTGGCGCGCCTCAAGGTGTTGCTGGGACGGTATGCGGACGTGCCACCCGAAAAGCTTGATCTCGAAATCATCGAGTCGGCGGCCATTGAAAACATGCAACATGTCAGTCAATGCCTCAAAGCGTGTCAGGCACTAGGTGTACGTTTTTCGCTGGACGATTTCGGAACAGGCTATTCCTCGCTGAGTTATCTCAAGCGCTTGCCGACCGAGACCATCAAGATCGACAAATCATTCGTGCGTGACATTCTCCACGATCAGGATGACTTGGCCCTGACCACGGCGGTCGTGGGGCTGGCGCGGGCGTTCGGGCGCAACGTGATCGCCGAAGGGCTGGAGAGCGAAGCGCAGGGTTGCTTGCTGATGGAGCTAGGCTGCGAAGTGGCGCAGGGCTATTTCATTGCCCGGCCCATGCCGATTCGCGAGGTGGCGAGCTGGGTGGCCGGTTTCGAGCCGCCAAGGGCGTGGTTGCAGCCAGCCTGCGCCTGAGCCGTCACAGCGGGGTGGGCGCGGTGTAGCGAGAAATGATGCGCTCAATCTCCCCGGATTGGCGCATGGCAGACAGGGTGTTGAGGATTTTTCCTGTGGGTAGCTGCGGATCGTCCCGCACCATGCAGCCGAGCCGTTGCTCCTGGACCAGCGCCACAGCGTGCAGTTGGTCAGCCGGCTGGAGGTCTTTGTTAATCCAGTCCACAGCCCATTGATTGCTTACCGCATAGTTGAAGCGTCCGATGATCAGCATTTGCAACACTTGATCCTGGCTGCGAGCGTCATCGCGCTGCAATTTGCCCGCATCAAACAAGGGTTGCAGTGAGGGGTAGGTGTAGCTGAGTACAGTGCCGACCGATTGCCGTTCCAGGGACTGCAGATCGACGGGGGCAGGGCGCTGACGCGTGCCCACCAGGACATCGCGTTGCTGGATCAGGGGCTCGCTCCACAAATATTGGTCGGCGTTCGGGCCGACCCATGAACGGCTGACAAAGCAACGCACATCCACTTCGCCATGGTCCATGGCGCTCTGAACCCGCGCACGGGGCAGTACTTGAAAGTGCGCCGGGTGTCCGACGTGCTGTGCCAGGCTTTGCATCACATCAAAGAGAATCCCTTCGGTGGGCTGGCCATTCTCGTGCCGCACCATGGGCATTGCCCAACTGTCCACGATGGCGAAGCGCAAGGGCGGTGGTTGGGCCTGGCAGGGTAATGCGGCCAGTAGCAGTATCCAGTGGGTCCAGCGCATACGGTCTCCGGCAGGGGCCAAAATGATAGAAATAGCCCGTCAGGCAGCAGCATAGCCAGATTAGACGGCCACATCGGATGCAATTTTGGCCTTGCTCCGCTAGCATTAGCGCCTTCCGCTTTTTAGACGCGACGGTTATCAATGAGTTATCAGGTTCTTGCACGTAAATGGCGTCCGCGCTCGTTCCGCGAAATGGTCGGCCAGACCCATGTGCTCAAGGCTCTGATCAACGCCCTGGACAGTCAGCGCTTGCACCACGCCTACCTTTTCACCGGTACCCGTGGCGTCGGCAAGACCACCATTGCGCGGATCATCGCCAAATGCCTGAACTGTGAAACAGGTATCACCTCGACCCCATGTGGCGAGTGTTCGGTGTGCCGCGAAATCGACGAAGGCCGTTTTGTCGACCTGATCGAAATCGATGCGGCCAGCCGCACCAAAGTCGAAGACACCCGCGAGCTGCTCGATAACGTGCAGTACGCGCCTAGCCGCGGGCGCTTCAAGGTCTACCTGATCGACGAAGTGCACATGCTCTCCAGCCATTCGTTCAATGCGCTGCTTAAAACCCTTGAAGAGCCGCCGCCCTACGTCAAGTTCATCCTGGCGACGACTGATCCGCAAAAGCTGCCGGCGACCATTTTGTCCCGCTGCCTGCAGTTCTCGCTCAAGAACATGACCCCGGAGCGTGTGGTCGAACACTTGAGCCATGTACTGAGTGTCGAAAACGTTCCGTTTGAAGACGATGCGCTGTGGCTGCTCGGCCGTGCGGCCGATGGGTCGATGCGCGATGCGATGAGCCTGACCGATCAGGCGATTGCGTTCGGTGAAGGTAAAGTGCTGGCCGCGGATGTGCGGGCCATGCTCGGTACGCTGGACCACGGTCAGGTATTTGACCTGCTCCACGCCTTGATTCAGGGCGATGCCAAAGCCTTGCTTGAGGCCGTGCGTCATTTGGCCGAGCAGGGGCCGGACTGGAATGGCGTGCTGTCGGAAATCCTCAACGTGTTCCACCGCGTGGCGATTGCCCAGGCATTGCCTGAGGGCGTAGACAATGGCCACGGCGACCGGGATCGGGTGTTGGCGCTGGCGCACGCGATGCCCGCCGAAGATGTGCAGTTTTATTACCAGATGGGCCTGATTGGCCGCCGTGATTTGCCCCTCGCGCCAGACCCGCGTGGCGGCTTTGAGATGGTGCTGCTGCGCATGCTGGCTTTCCGTCCTGCCGACACCGGGGACGCACCGAGTCAGCCGCTAAAGCCCGTGGGGATCAGCCAGGCCACAGTTGATTCCGTTCAATCCGTGGCGACGACCACCGAGGTGGCGCCGCAGCCCTTAGTGGTGCCTGTCCCGGAGGTTGCTCCGCAACCGACGCCTGCCCCCGCGCCTGCGGTTGCGGAAATCGATTTGCCGTGGAATGAGCCTGCTGTGCCGGTGGTTGAGCAGGAACCTGCCCCCGAGCCGGTGCTGGACACCGTCAGTGAGCCGCCAGCATTGCCACCGATGCCGTTGCCTACCCCGGACAGCGTTGTGCCCGACGCGCCGCAATGGACGTCCGCAGCGATCCCGGAGCCGACCGCCGAGCAAGTCGATGCGGCCCTTTCAGGCATGGACCGCGATGACGAGCCACCGCTGGATGAAGATTACATCGAGCCGGACATGGACTCGGCGGCCTATAGTTATCTGGACGAACTGGCCAGTGAGCATGCTGCCGAGCATGAGCCCGCGCCGGAGCCTGAACCGTTGCCAGCCGCGATGCCGGCAACAGGGCTGGCCCTTGAATGGCTGAACATGTTCCCCAACTTACCGGTATCGGGTATGACGGCGAGCATTGGTGCCAACTGCACATTGATCTCGGCTGAAGGGGATGAGTGGCTGCTGCACCTGGACCCGGCGCACAGTGCGTTGTTTAACGCGACCCAGCAGCGCCGCTTGAACGATGCCCTGAACCAGTACTTACAACGCACGGTTAAAGTCACCATCGAGCTGATCAAGCCCGAGCAGGAAACCCCGGCGCAAGCGGCCGCCCGCATGCGCGCCGAGCGTCAGCGTCTGGCGGAGGAGTCGATCCATGGCGATCCGTTGGTCCAGCAAATGATTCAACAGTTCGACGCATCCGTGCGCGACGATACGATTGAACCTGTCGACGTGGTCGAGCCCCAGGGTGTGTAACGGCGGATAAAAAATTTCAGCCCGTGGTCCAAGGCCATGGGCATCGTGTGCATAGACTATTTGAGGTGATTCCCATGATGAAAGGTGGCATGGCCGGCCTGATGAAGCAGGCGCAGCAGATGCAGGAAAAGATGGCCAAGATGCAAGAAGAACTGGCCAACGCAGAAGTTACCGGCAAGGCGGGTGGCGATATGGTGAGCGTGGTCATGACCGGGCGTCACGACATCAAGCGTGTCAGCATTGACCCAAGCTTGTTGGAAGGCGTGAGCGATGATGACCGCGAAGTGCTGGAAGACTTGTTCGCTGCGGCCGTCAACGACGCAGTTCGCAAGATCGAAGCCAACAGCCAGGACAAAATGAGCGGCGTGACCGCGGGCATGCAATTGCCACCGGGCATGAAGCTGCCGTTCTAAGGCGCTTTTGGAAAGCCGGGCTCCGCGCCCGGCTTTTTTTTGTCCGCTTTTTGTCGTCGCTGTCGCAGGCTGCGGGGGTGTCGAGAGAATTTGACGCTGCCTGACCGGGCGGGTATAAACCGCCTCTCGTTGTTTTGTCGGACTTTTCCCTATGAGCTTTAGCCCCCTGATTCGCCAACTGATTGATGCCTTGCGCACTTTGCCGGGCGTGGGCCAAAAGACCGCGCAGCGCATGGCTCTGCAGTTGCTGGAGCGTGACCGCAGTGGTGGCTCGCGTCTGGCGCTGGCGTTGAGTCAGGCGATGGAAGGCGTGGGGCATTGCCGGTTGTGCCGCACCCTGACCGAAGACGATCTGTGCCCGCAATGCGCGGACCTGCGTCGCGATGACACCCTGCTGTGTGTGGTGGAAGGCCCGATGGACGTCTATGCCGTGGAGCAAACGGGTTATCGCGGTCGTTACTTCGTGCTCAAGGGGCATTTGTCGCCGCTTGATGGCTTGGGGCCAGAGGCGATTGGCATTCCGCAGCTGATGGCGCGGATTGAATCGCAAGGCACCTTCACGGAAGTCATCCTGGCCACCAACCCGACGGTCGAAGGCGAGGCCACTGCGCATTACATCGCCCAGTTGTTGCACAGCAAAGGGTTGATCGCCTCGCGCATCGCCCACGGTGTACCGTTGGGTGGCGAGCTTGAATTGGTAGATGGCGGCACACTGGCGCATTCGTTCGCCGGGCGCAAACCTATCGCGCTGTGAGGCAATTGCCCTTGCTGCCGATCATGGCAACAAGGGCGACGCTTTATTCGGTCAGTGAAAACTCAGTCAGGCTGAAAGTCGAAATGCCGATGTCATTCAGACGCTTTGAGCCGCCCAACTCTGGCAGGTCAATAATGGCCGCCGCTTCAAAGACTGTTGCTCCCATGCGCCGTGCCAGATTGGCGGCAGCAATCAATGTGCCGCCTGTGGCAATCAGGTCATCCACGATCAGCAACGAATCGCCTTCGCACAAGCTGTCTGCGTGCGCCTCGAGAAACGCTTCGCCATATTCGGTCTGATAGCCTTCAGCGATCACATCCGCCGGCAGTTTGCCCTGCTTGCGAAACAGGATCAGGGGCTTGTTGAGCTGGTGAGCCAGCACCGATCCGATCAGAAACCCGCGTGCATCCATGGCGCCAATGTGGGTGAAGTTGGCTTCTACGTAGCGTTCGATAAACGAATCGGCAATCACGCGCATGGCGCGGGGGGATTGATACAGCGGGGTGATGTCGCGAAAAATCACGCCCGGCTTGGGAAAGTCAATGACCGGGCGGATCAGCGATTTTAAGCAGAAGTCGTTGAAGACCATGGTGTGGGAGTGTCCTGGCGTGCATTAAGCGCGCCAGTATAGCGGCTTTAGCCTTCCAGGGATCCGCCTGCCAGCGCGCACAGCTTGATTGGATCAAGGATGTGCACTTCCTTGCCCTCGGCGCTCAGCAATTTGTCAGTCTGCAAGCGCGTGAACACCCGCGAGACCGTTTCAACGGCCAGGCCCAGGTAGTTGCCGATTTCGTTGCGTGACATGCTCAGGCGGAATTGGTTGGGCGAGAACCCGCGAGCCCGGAAGCGGGCAGACAGGTTAACCAGGAACGTGGCAATACGTTCATCGGCGGTCTTTTTCGACAGCAAGAGCATCATTTGTTGATCGTCGCGGATTTCGCGGCTCATCACACGCATCAATTGACGACGCAGTTGAGGCAGTTGCAGCGCCAGTTCATCGAGACGCTCAAACGGAATCTCGCACACCGAAGTGGTTTCCAGCGCCTGTGCCGACACCGGATAGGCTTCGGTGTCCATGCCGGACAGGCCGACCAGTTCACTGGGCAAGTGGAAGCCCGTGATTTGCTCTTCGCCGCTGTCGCTCAAGCTGAATGTCTTGAGCGCGCCAGAACGTACTGCGTACACCGAGCCAAACGTATCGCCCTGGCGAAACAGGAACTCACCTTTTTTTAGGGGGCGGCCTCGCTTGACGATCTCATCCAGCGCGTCCATGTCTTCCAGATTCAATGAAAGTGGTAAGCACAGAGGCGCCAAACTGCAATCCTTGCAGTGAGCCTGGTTATGAGCGCGCAGTTTTACTGGCTCAGACATTTCTTTAATCCTTGTGGGAAAACACACATAAGTTACAAGGGTAACTCAGCACGGGAATCCAGACCAGTGCACCCTTTGTGGGCGTAGGTCTCAAGGAAGGCAGGATGTGGCCGATATAAAAGTTATCGTTGATAAAGGGAGCAGGGAAGATGTCGTCGATGGGTGGAGTAACCCTGGGTCAAAGTGGCATGTTGCATATCGCGGTGCCTGCGCAGAATGCACAGAACCCGAAAACGGCCGATAAAAACGCGACACTTGAAGTAGATGCCGCTGCGCCAGCCGAAGGCGTGTCGGTAACTATTTCCGGCGCTGCCCTCAAAGCAGCCGGTGCACAAAAGGCTAATAACAACGACATCGAAGACAGCGGCTTGCCCGATAACATTCAGAAGCTGCTGAAAATGATTCGCGAGGTCAAAAAACAGATCGCCGAGAAGCAGCAGCAACTGCAACAAGTGTTGACCAACAGCAGCCTGAGCCCGGAACAGGCCAAGGCTCAAGCGTCTGCGTTGCAGGGCGAGATTTCCAGCTTGACGGCCAGTCTGATCACGCTCAACGCCAGCCTGGCCAAGGCCATGAAAGATTTGAGCGGCGATGACGCGCTCAAGACCGCTTCGTTAGCCGCTAAATAACCCGCGAATAGCGCTGGCGGTTTTGCTGTTCCAGGTAGGCATCAAACACCATGCACACCGAGCGCACCAATAACCGCCCCGCGGGCAGAACAGTCAACTGGTCACTGTCCAGTGCGATGAGGCCGTCTTGCGCCATCTCTTCCAGTGCTGGCCACTGGGCCGCGAAATACCCCCTGAAGTCGATGTTGAACGCCTGTTCGATGCGCGCAAACGGCAGGTGCAGGTTGCAGATAATTTGCTGAATCACTTCGCGGCGAATCCGGTCATCCTGATTGCAGATCAACCCCCGGCTGGTGGCGAGCTGCGCACTGGCCAGCGTGTTCTGGTACTGCGCCAGATCGCTATTGTTCTGGCAGTACAGGTCGCCGATCTGGCTGATGGCCGAAACACCGAGCCCGATCAGGTCGCAATGACCGTGGGTGGTGTAGCCCTGAAAGTTGCGTTGCAGGGTGGCTTCTTCCTGCGCAATGGCCAGTTCGTCATCCGGCAGGGCGAAATGATCCATACCGATGTAGCGATAGCCGGCTTGGGTCAACTGCTCAATGGTGTGTTGCAGCATCAGCAACTTGTCGGCGGGTGAAGGCAAATCGCTTGCATTGATGCGGCGCTGTGGCATGAAACGTTCAGGCAAGTGCGCGTAGTTGAACACGGACAAGCGATCCGGCTGCAGGTTAATGACCTCTTCGACCGTGCGTGCGAACGCCTCGGGTGTCTGTTTGGGCAGGCCGTAGATCAAGTCGATATTGATCGAACGAAACTGCAGGGTACGCGCCGCGTCAATCACAGCGCGGGTCTCTTCCAGGCTTTGCAGGCGATTTACCGCGCGTTGTACCTGCGGGTCGAGGTCCTGCAGGCCGATACTGACCCGGTTAAACCCGAGTTCGCGCAACAGCCCCATGGTCGACCAGTCGGCCTCGCGCGGGTCGATCTCAATGCCGTAGTCGCCGGAGTCATCGTCCAGCAGGTTGAAATGCTGGCGCAACTTACCCATTAACTGGCGCAGTTCGTCATGGCTGAGGAACGTCGGGGTACCGCCGCCAAAGTGCAGTTGTTCAACCTTTTGCTTGGGGTCGAGGTGGCAGGCGATCTGTTGGATTTCCTGCTCCAGGCGTTGCAGATACGGCTGAGCGCGACCCCGGTCTTTGGTCACGACTTTGTTGCAGGCGCAGTAGTAGCAAATGTTCGCGCAGAACGGCACGTGCACATACAACGACAGAGGGCGCAACGCCTTGCGGCTTTCACGCAAGGCGTGCAGCAGGTCAAACGCGCTGACCTGGCTGTTGAACTGCATGGCGGTTGGATACGAGGTATAGCGCGGTCCGGCCATGTCGTAACGGCGAATTAAATCTGAGTCCCAACGAATGGCGTCGAGCATGCGGGTATCCCCCGGGATGGCTGGCAATGATCGCGAGTCTAGGGGGTGAGTCACTGCTGCATCTTGATTTGCATCAAGCGCTGTGGTTGCAAGGTTTTTCGTCGCGGTCCAGGCACGCGGCAGCGAAGGGGTATGAGGCGCACGCTTCCATTGCGGGTCGCGAGCGGCCTCGGTCGGCCCGGCTCAGTGCCCCATCAGCCAATGTTGATGGGGGCCGGGCAGGGTCCAGATGCCGAACAGGATTACCAGCACGCCGCCCGTCATGCGCACGCTGCGTTTGCGCAGCAGCGCCGTTACGCGCTCGGCCGCAAGCCCTGTGGCCAGCAACACCGGCCACGTACCAAGGCCAAATGCGAGCATCAACAGCGCGCTGTCGGTCGCGCTGCCCTGGCTGGCTGACCAGATCAGGGTGCTGTATACCAACCCGCACGGCAGCCAGCCCCACAGTGCGCCCAGCAGTAAAGCGCGCGGCATGCTCGATACCGGTAACAGTCGCGTCGCAATCGGCTGGATATGGCGCCACAGGCCGCGTCCCAGGCTTTCAATACGGGTCAGCCCGCTCCACCAGCCCGCCAGGTACAAGCCCATGCAAATCAGCAGCACCCCCGCCAGGAGGCGCATGAACAGCGCCGCCGGGCTGTTGGCCACGGCCCAGCCCGCGAGCCCGAGCAATAAACCGGCTGCGGCATAGCTGAGAATTCGACCGAGGTTGTAGGCCACCAGCAACCTGAAGCGTCGGCTGCGTTGTTCTTTTGGGATGGCCAGCGTCAACGCGCCCATTAATCCGCCGCACATCCCCAGGCAATGGCCACCGCCCAGCAGGCCGAGGATGACGGCTGAAACCAGCAGGGGCGCCAATTCAAGCATGGGGCGGCGCTTTTTGATCGTCGTCTTTGGAGGCGTCCGGGTGCAGGCCTTTGGCCTCGTCGACGGCGGCAGTGTGTTGCGGGTCCTGATCGTCAAACAGAATGCTGTGGGCTGGGCTGTCCAAATCGTCGTACTGGCCGCTGTCCACCGCCCAAAAGAAGATGTAAATGGCGACCCCGACAATCAGCAAGGCTGCGGGAATCATGACGTAAAGTGCTGGCATATGAACTCCGGACGGCCGTTTCAGACCGGCATCGGCTGAGGGTCGAGGGTCGGTTGCGGGCTGGCCTGCTTCGGCATGCGCGTCAGGCGCAAGGCGTTCAAGACCACGGTCAGTGAGCTGATGGACATGCCCACGGCGGCCCACACGGGGGTGATCCAGCCCAGCGCCGCAAAAGGTAGCATCAGGCCGTTGTACAGGCCTGCCCACAACAGGTTTTCGATGATAACCCGACGCGTGCGACGGGCAAGGCTGAACGCTTGCACCAATGCATCCAGCCGATTGGACAGCAGCACGGCATCTGCGCTGGTTTTGGCCAAATCGGTTGCTGATCCCATGGCCACGCTGATGTCGGCAGCAGCCAGCACCGGCACGTCGTTGACCCCGTCACCGAGCATCAACACTTTGCGGCCCTGGGCATGCAACTGCTGCAACACGTGCAATTTGTCGTCGGGGCGCAGGCCGCCCCGCGCTTCATCAATCCCCAGCTCGGCCGCCACACTGTCGACCATCGGTGAAGTATCGCCAGACAGCAGCAGCGTTCGCCAGCCCCGTGCCTTGCAGGCCGCCAGCAGAGCAGGGGCGTCAGCGCGCAGGCGGTCATCAAGGACGAACCAGGCCAGCGGGCCCTGAGCGTCCCCCAGCAGCAGCCATTGACCCGGCTCCTGCGGCATGTCCGGCAGGGTCGCTTGGCTCAGCTCACAGACAAACCCCGGTTGGCCAATGCGCAAACGCTGCACACCTACGCGCCCTTCAAGGCCCAGGCCGGGCGTGCTGTGCACGTCTTCTGCGGCGTGTGGCGCGCGGCCGAATGCGCGGGCAATCGGGTGTTCAGAGCGGTTTTCCAGCGCAGCGGCCAGCGCAAGGCATTGGTCGCTGTCCAGGTCACGCAGGGGGCGAATGGCCCGCAGCGCCAGACGGCCTTCGGTCAAGGTTCCGGTTTTGTCGAAGATCACCGTGTCAATTTGGTTCAACCCCTCGATCACGTGCCCGCGGGTCAGCAGCAGGCCCAATTTGTGCAAAGTGCCGGTGGCCGCTGTGAGGGCGGTGGGGGTGGCAAGCGAGAGGGCACACGGGCAGGTTGCTACCAGCATGGCCAGCACAATCCAGAATGCGCGGGAGGGGTCTAGCTGCCACCACAACACCCCGATGGCAGCCGCTGCGAGTAACGAGAACAGCAAAAACCATTGCGCGGCCTTGTCGGCAATTTCGGCCAGGCGCGGTTTTTCGCTTTGCGCGCGGTCGAGCAAGCGGACGATGGCCGACAGGCGCGTGTCCTGGCCCAAGGCCAGTACTTCGAGGGTCAGGGCGCCTTCGACGTTCAGCGTGCCCGCCGTAACCGCGTCGCCGGGACTGCGAGGCTGGGGCAGGTATTCGCCGGTCAGCAGTGATTCGTCGATACTCGATTGCCCGTCGAGGATCTTGCCATCGGCCGGCAAGATCGAACCGGGGTGCACCAGTACCTTGTCCCCGACCTTGAGTTCAGTCAGCAGGATGCGCTCGCTTTGCCCGTCACTGCTCAGGCGCAGGCACGAGGCGGGCAGCAGATTAACCAGTTGCGCGGTCGCGGCGGCGGTGCGCTCCCGGGCGCGACGTTCGAGGTAGCGCCCGGCCAGCAGGAACAGCGCAAACATGCCCACTGCGTCGAAATACAGTTCGCCGATGCCGGTAATGGCAGTCCAGATACCGGCGATGTAGGCACCGCCGATGGCCAGAGATACCGACACATCCATGGTCAGGTGCCGAGTACGCAGGTCACGCATGGCGCCTTTGAAAAACGGCGCGCAGCTGTAAAACACAATGGGGGTGGTCAGAAACAGTGCGACCCAGCGCAGGATAGTGTGCATCTCGGGGCTGAGGTCGATGTTGAATTCGGGCCAAGTTGCCATGGTAGCCATCATGGCCTGAAACCACAGCAATCCGGCGACGCCCAGTTGGCGCAAGGCCAGGCGGTTTTCACTGGCCAGTTGCTCGGTAGCGCGGTCGGCCTGATACGGGTGGGCCGCATAGCCGATGTGACGCAATTCGCTCAGCACATCACTGAGGGGCAGTTGGCTGTCGGCCCAGCGCACATGCAGGCGGTGATTGGACAGGTTCAGGCGTGCTTCGCTGACCGCCGGCAGGCGGCGCAGGTGTTTTTCAATCAACCAGCCACAAGCCGCGCAACTGATGCCTTCAATCAACAAAGTGGTTTCTGCCTGTTCCCCTTCGTGTCGCACAAAAGGCTGTTGCACGTCGGGACGGTCATACAGGGCCAGCTCTTCCACCAGTTGCACGGGTAGCGCTTCAGGGTTGGCAGAGGCTTCGCTGCGGTGCTGGTAATAACTTTCCAGGCCGCCAGCGACGATGGCTTCTGCCACGGCCTGGCAGCCGGGGCAGCAAAACTCGCGGGTCTCACCGAGAACGATTGCAGTGAATCGACTGCCAGGCGGAACGGGCAGGGCGCAGTGATAGCAGGGAACGGGAGTGGTCATGGCGGTCTGTCGCGAGGCTGTGCGCTGAACATACATCATTGCCCGCAAGGTCGACGGTGCAGGGTTCGCGTATCCCTGTGACGACGGCCCTGCAGGCAATGTGTTTACTGTTTGGAGTGGTCTTCAGCGCCTTGCAGGGGTTCGTCACCCAACAACAGGTCTTTGTCGTGACCGACTTCTTCTTCCTCAAACAGGCGCCAGGTCTTGCCGTCTTCGACGCCCAGCAGCTCGACGAAGCGACGACCTTCAACCTTGTCATCCAGCTGGCCGATGTAACGGCGCGGCTCCGACTCGCTCTGGGTCAGCAACACCTTGCGGTCTTTTTCAGGCTGGGTTGGCGAAATCAGGCTCAGTTCTAAGGTTTTCGGGTGGCTGTTGCCCTCAAGCAGCAGCACCACTTCACCGGTCATGCCATCCAGGTGCAACGTCGCCTTAAGGTTGAGGTTCTGGCCCAACAGCTCGCGGTCGAGCGAGCGGTTGATGCCTTTGCCCGCCTCGTAGTAGTTGTCATTGACCAGGTGGTCGGGGTTGTTCACCGCAATGGTGACCATCGACAGCGTGAGCGTCACCGAACAAGCCAGAATGGCAATGATGATCCACGGCCACAGATGCTTGTACCACGGGCTGTAGGGTTTTGGTGCTGGCATGGCAAGGCTCTCTTATCTGATTTGGGGGCCGATGAAGCGGCTCTTGGCTTTAACGTTGATGTCGCTGTTGTCCGCGTCCTTGAGAATGAAATACACCTCATTGGTGCTGGACGGCAGCGCTTCGGGGGCAATCGACAGCTCGACCGGCATGCTGACGATATCGCCGGCGGCTACCTTGATCTCGCGTTTGCCTTGCAGTTTCAGGTCCGGCAGGCCCGTGGCGTCGAGCACGTAGGTATGGTCGTGCTGGTCCTTGTTCATGATCTTCAGGCTGTACACGTTTTCAATCCGGCCCTCAGCGTTTTCGCGGTACAGCACGCGGTCTTTGCTGACATCAAACCCGACCAGGCTGCGGGTAAAGAAGGCGGCGGCGAGCAAGCCCATCATCGTCAGCAGCACCAGTGCATACCCGATCAGGCGAGGGCGCAGCTTGTGGGTTTTTTGCCCGGACAAGTTGTGTTCGGTCGTGTAGCTGATGAGGCCGCGCGGGTAGTTCATCTTGTCCATGATGCTGTCACAGGCGTCGATACAGGCCGCGCAGCCGATGCACTCGATCTGCAGGCCGTCACGGATGTCGATCCCCGTCGGGCACACCTGTACGCACATGGTGCAGTCGATACAGTCACCCAGCCCTTGCGCCTTGTAGTCCGCATCTTTCTTGCGCGGGCCGCGGACTTCACCGCGACGCGGGTCGTAGGACACGATCAGCGTGTCCTTGTCGAACATCACGCTCTGGAACCGCGCATACGGGCACATGTAAATGCACACTTGTTCGCGCAGCCACCCGGCATTGCCGTAGGTGGCGAGGGTAAAGAAGCCGACCCAGAAATACGCCCAGCCATCGGCCTGGCCGGTGAAGAAATCGATCACCAGCTCGCGAATGGGGGAGAAGTAGCCGACAAAGGTCATGCCGGTGACAAAGCCGATCAGCAGCCACAGGCTGTGCTTGCTGAGCTTGCGCACGAACTTGTTGGCGCTCATCGGCGCTTTGTCGAGTTTGATGCGCTGGTTGCGGTCACCTTCGGTGACTTTTTCGCACCACATGAAAACCCAGGTCCACACGCTCTGCGGGCAGGTATAGCCACACCACACACGCCCGGCGTACACAGTAATGAAGAACAGGCCGAAGGCGGCGACGATCAGCAGGCCCGACAGCAGGATGAAATCCTGTGGCCAGAAGGTGGCGCCAAAAATGAAGAATTTACGTTCCGGAAGGTTCCACCAGACAGCCTGGTGGCCGCCCCAGTTGAGCCAGACAGTGCCGAAGTACAGCAAAAACAGCACAGCCCCCCCGACCATTCGCAAATTGCGGAACAAACCGGTGAATGCGCGGGTGTAGATCTTTTCCCGGGCAGCATAGAGGTTGACGCTTTCAGGTGCCTTCTTGGCAGGTGGCGTTACATCGTGTACTGGAATCTGATTGCTCATTAGTGCGTCCCACGGCAGTGGAAAAATGCCGCGACCAGTGCGTGCCGGCCGCAGTCAGAAGGTGTTGCAGTGGCGCAATGATACGCCTGTGACTCTAGCTCAAGGGTGCGACCTTTGGTCGCGTTCCGAAAAAACAGAACTTGGTATAGCAGTTGTAACAAGTCATGACACAGATCAATTGACTTCAGTGTTTGGCTGCAGGCCGCAAAGCCCGTAGCACGTTTGGCCAGAGCGGTTTCATTGCGTTACGTCCAGTTTCTCATGGCGTAAAAAAGCCCCGCCAACACTGGGTGGCAGGGCTTTTTGTCAACGCGGTCAAACCACTGGGTTATTCAGCGGCCTTGGCGTCTTCACCGTGGGACAGGCTGTACACGTAAGCAGCCAGCAAATGAACCTTATCGTTCCCTTGCAGATCCGCTTGTGCAGGCATCTGGCCCTGACGGCCATAACGGATGGTCTGCTGCAGTTGAGCAAAGCTTGAACCGTAAATGAACGCGCCCGGGTGAGTCAGGTTGGGTGCGCCCATCAGCGGGTTGCCTTTGCCTTCCGGACCGTGACACACGGCACAGTTGGTGGCGAACAGCTCTTTGCCTTTGGCCGGATCAGCCTTGGCGCCTTCTGGCAGCTTGCGGCCGTCCAGTTGGGTCAGCACGTAAGCGGCTACGTCGCTAACGCCTTGCTCGCCGATGACGTCAGCCCAGCCCGGCATCACCGCGTGGCGGCCATCCATGATGGTGGTCTTGATCTCTTGCGGGCTACCGCCCCAGCGCCAGTCGGCGTCGGTCAGGTTAGGGAAGCCGTATGCACCCTTGGCATCGGAACCGTGGCACACCGAGCAGTTGGACGCGAACAAACGGCCGCCCATTTTCAGTGCTTGCGGATCTTTAGCGACTTCCTCAATGGGCATGGCAGCGAATTTGGCGAAGATCGGACCAAATTTGGCATCCGATTTGGCCATTTCCTTTTCCCACTCGTGAACCCCTGTCCAGCCTGTCTGACCATTGGCAAACGGCGTTTCCTTTTGCAGGTCGAGGTACTGGTAACCCGGCAACAGGCCTTTCCAGTTACCCAGACCCGGGTACAGCACCAGGTAGCCCAAGGCAAAAATCACGGTGCCCACAAACAGCATGAACCACCATTTCGGCATCGGGTTGTCGTACTCTTCAATCCCGTCGTAAGAGTGCCCAACTGTCTCGTCAGTCTGTTCGCTGCGTTGCCCCTTGCGGGTGGCCAGCAACAACCAGGTCAAGGCGAAGATGGTACCCAGAGTGAGGACTGTGACGTACAGACTCCAGAACGTAGTCATTCTTTGTTACTCCTAGAAGCTTGCTCTTGCTCGACGTGCTTGATGGCTTCGGGATCATCCTTGAACGGCAACAGGGTTGCGTCTTCAAACTCCGACTTGCGGCGCGGGCTGAACACCCACAGCGCCAAACCGATAAAAGCCACCATCACGACGACAGTGCCCAGGCCACGAATCATCCCGATATCCATCTAGATCACCGTTTGCTTTTGATGATGGTGCCCAAGCCCTGGAGGTATGCCACCAGTGCGTCCATTTCGGTTTTGCCCTTCACTGCATCCTTGGCACCGGCGATGTCTTCGTCGGTGTAAGGGACGCCGAGCGTGCGCAAGACTTCCATTTTTTTCGCGGTGTCCTTGCCGTCCAGCTTGCGCTCCACGAGGAACGGATACGCGGGCATGACCGATTCCGGCACCACGTTGCGCGGGTTGTACAAGTGCGCACGTTGCCAGTCATCGGAGTAACGGCCGCCGACACGGGCCAGGTCCGGCCCGGTGCGCTTGGAACCCCACAGGAACGGGTGGTCCCAGACGCTTTCCCCGGCGACGGAATAATGGCCGTAACGTTCGGTTTCAGCACGGAACGGGCGGATCATTTGCGAGTGGCACTGAACGCAACCGTTGGCGATGTAGATGTCGCGGCCTTCGAGTTCAAGTGCCGAGCGCGGCTTCATGCCTTCGACGGGCGTGTTGGTCACGTCCTGGAAGAACAGCGGAACGATTTGGGTCAAACCACCAATGCTCACGGCGATGACCATGAAGAAGGCCATCAGGCCGATGTTCTTCTCGACTGTTTCGTGCTTCATCAGTGGGCTCCAACGACAGCGATCTTGGTGGCTGCTTCAGCTTCTACCGGGTTCGAGGCGCGTACCGTGCGGAACACGTTGTAGGCCATGAACAGCATGCCGCTGGCGAAGAAAGCACCGCCGATGGCGCGAACGATATAGCCCGGATGGCTGGCTTGCAGCGCTTCGACGAACGAGTAGGTGAGGGTGCCGTCGTCGTTGATGGCGCGCCACATCAGGCCCTGGGTGATGCCGTTGACCCACATCGACGCGATGTACAGCACGGTACCGATCGTTGCCAGCCAGAAGTGGGTGTTGATCAGGCTGGTGCTGTACATGGCCTTTTGCCCATAGAGGCGCGGAATCATGTGGTACAGGGCGCCGATGGAGATCATCGCAACCCAGCCCAACGCGCCGGCGTGAACGTGGCCGATGGTCCAGTCGGTGTAGTGCGACAGCGAGTTGACGGTCTTGATGGCCATCATCGGGCCTTCGAACGTCGACATGCCGTAGAACGCCAGCGATACCACCAAAAAGCGCAGGATCGGGTCGGTGCGCAGCTTATGCCAGGCGCCCGACAGGGTCATCATGCCGTTGATCATGCCGCCCCAGCTCGGTGCCAGCAGGATGATCGACATGGCCATGCCCAGCGACTGGGCCCAGTCCGGCAGTGCGGTGTAGTGCAAGTGGTGCGGACCGGCCCAGATGTACAGGGTGATCAGTGCCCAGAAATGCACGATCGACAGGCGGTACGAGTAGATCGGACGCTCGGCCTGCTTGGGAACGAAGTAATACATCATCCCCAGAAAGCCGGTGGTCAGGAAGAAACCCACGGCATTGTGGCCATACCACCACTGGATCATGGCGTCGGTCGCACCGGCGTAAGCCGAGTAGGACTTGAAGAGCGTCACGGGCAGGGAGGCGTGGTTCACGATGTGCAGCATGGCCGTTACGATGATGAATGCACCGTAGAACCAGTTACCCACGTAGATATGCTTGGTTTTGCGCTTGGTAATGGTCCCGAAGAACACAATGCCGTAGACCACCCAAACGATGGCCAGCAGGATAGCCAAAGGCCATTCCAGCTCTGCGTATTCTTTGGTCGTGGTGTAACCCAGCGGCAACGTGATCAAGGCGCCGACGATCACCGCTTGCCAGCCCCAGAAGGTAAAGGAGGCGAGTGCATCGGAGATCAGACGCGTTTGGCAGGTGCGCTGCACGACGTAATAAGAGGTGGCGAACAATGCACAACCACCGAAGGCGAAAATCACCAGGTTGGTGTGCAAGGGACGCAGACGGCCGAAGGTCGTCCACTCAAGGCCAAGGTTCAATTCAGGCCACACAAGTTGTGAAGCGATGAAAACCCCGAGCCCCATGCCAAGGATCCCCCAGACCACCGTCATGATGGCGAACTGGCGGACTACCTTATAGTTATAAGCAGTCGGACTGATTGCTGTGCTCATTCTAAGGTTCCACGGTTTAGGTGTTTTATTAGGAGTAAAAATCGGGCGCAAGTATGTATAAAGCGTAGGGTTATTGCAACGCAGCATGACCTCGGTCAATGCTTTCCAACGCTGATTCTGCGCCCTTTCCACACGTGTCGTAGGGTTAAATTGCACGACGAAAATCAAACGCATGGAGCACGCAAGCGAAGGGGGGTGGGACGGACAAAACCGGGTGCGATTAAGGCAAGACGACATCATGGCGAAGACCACAATCGACGATAGCCGTTATAAACCCAACCGTGTGGCCAGAAACACTGCCCTTCAACTGACCGATTTTTTTCGCTTGACCTGAACCCGGCGCACGCCGAAGCACAGAATTAAGAGCTTAGTCCTGAATGGCGAGAGAGCAATGAGGGACTGCTGGGAGGTGCGACACTTGGTCGCGCATGAAGGCGGGAACTGCCGCACCAAAACGATGCGGCAGGAAATGTCCGGAAATTATTCCGCTGATTTTTCCTCTTGCTTACCGTGGGACAAGCTGAACACGTAGGCGGCCAGCAGTTGCACCTTGTCGTTGCCCAACAATTCGTTCTGCGCCGGCATATGACCCTGGCGGCCGTGACGAATGGTTTGCTGCAACTGAGCCAGGCTGGTGCCGTAGATGAAGGCGGCCGGCTGGGTCAGGTCAGGTGCACCCATGATCGGTGTGCCTTTACCGGTGGCCCCGTGGCACGCCACACACGTGGTGTCGAACGCTTGCTTGCCTGCGGCCAGATCCACCGTGGCGCCTTGCGGCAACGGCAGGCCTGCCAGGTCATGACGCACATAAGCGGCGACGTTCTTGACCCCGTCTTCGCCCAGCACTTCGCCCCAGGCGGGCATGGCGGCTATACGACCGCCCATGATGGTGGCCTTGATGGTGTCGGCATCGCCGCCCCAGCGCCATGAGTTGTCGGCCAGGTTAGGGAAGCCGAACGCACCCTTGGCATCCGAACCGTGGCACACCGAGCAGTTGGACGCGAACAGGCGACCGCCCATTTTCAGGGCTTGCGGGTCCTGAGCCACTTGCTCAACGGGCATGGCGGCGTACTTGGCGAAAATCGGGCCGAACTTGGCATCTGCCTTGTCCATTTCCTTTTGCCATTCGTTGACGCCGGTCCAGCCGTTTTCATACCCAGGCAACAGGCCTTTCCAGTTGCCCAGGCCGGGGTAGAGGATCAGGTAGCCGACGCCAAATACCAGTGTGCCGACGAACAACATGAACCACCATTGCGGCAGCGGGTTGTCGTATTCCTCAATGCCATCAAAGGCATGGCCCATGGTCTCGACGGTTTCGCCTTTGGTTTCACCCTTGCGCGTACCAACCAGCAGCCAGGTCAGGCCAATCAACGTGCCGATGGTCAGCACGCAGATATAGATACTCCAGAAGGTGGTCATGCTTTGTTACTCCTAGACGCTTGTTCTTGCTCGACGTGTTTGATGGCTTCTGGATCGTCCTTGAAAGGCAGTAAGGTCGCGTCTTCGAATTCCGACTTGCGCCGCGGGCTGAATACCCACAGCGCCAGGCCAATAAAGGCCACTGCCACCACGACAGTGCCCAGGCCGCGAATCATTCCACTACTCATCTCCAAGACCATGGCTCACCTCTTGCTCTTGATCGCAGTGCCGAGGCCCTGCAAGTAAGCCACCAATGCGTCCATTTCAGTCTTGCCCTTGACCGCATCCTTGGCACCGGCGATGTCTTCGTCGGTGTACGGCACGCCCATCATGCGCATCACTTCCAGTTTCTTGCGGGTATGGCTGTCATCGACCGGTGTGGCCACCAGCCATGGATAGGCAGGCATCTTCGACTCGGGCACGACGTTGCGCGGGTTGTACAAGTGCGCACGGTGCCAGTCATCGGAGTAGCGGGCGCCGACGCGGGCCAGGTCCGGACCGGTACGCTTGGAACCCCACAGGAACGGGTGATCCCAGACGCTTTCACCGGCTACCGAGTAGTGACCGTAACGTTCGGTCTCGGCACGGAACGGACGAATCATCTGCGAGTGGCACTGCACGCAGCCTTCGCGGATGTAAATGTCACGGCCTTCCAGTTGCAACGCGGTGTAAGGCTTCATGCCCTCCACCGGGGTGTTGGTCACGTCTTCAAAAAACAGCGGCACGATCTGCGTCAGACCGCCGACACTCACACACAGAATCATCAGCAACAGCATCAGGCCAATGTTCTTCTCTACGACTTCATGTTTCATGGCGAACTCCTCAGGCCATCTGCGCGGCGGCTACGACTTCAGCGGGCTCGGCGTTACGCACGGTGCGCCAAGTGTTGTAAGCCATCAGCAACATGCCGCTGAGGAAGATCGCACCACCGATCAGACGTACGACAAACCCCGGGTGGCTGGCCACCAGTGTTTCGACGAAGGAGTACGTCAGCGTGCCGTCTTCGTTGACTGCGCGCCACATCAGGCCTTGCGCGATGCCGTTGACCCACATCGACGCGATGTACAGCACGGTGCCGATGGTTGCCAGCCAGAAGTGGGCGTTGATCAGGCCCAGGCTGTACATCTGCGGGCGACCGAAGATTTTCGGGATCATGTGGTACAGGGCGCCGATCGAGATCATGGCGACCCAACCCAGCGCACCCGCGTGTACGTGGCCGATGGTCCAGTCGGTATAGTGGGAGAGGGCGTTGACGGTCTTGATGGCCATCATCGGGCCTTCGAAGGTCGACATGCCGTAGAACGCCAGCGATACCACCAAGAAGCGCAGAATCGGGTCGCTGCGCAACTTATGCCACGCCCCTGACAAGGTCATCATGCCGTTGATCATGCCGCCCCAGCTTGGCGCCAGCAGAATCAGCGACATCACCATGCCCAGCGACTGAGCCCAGTCCGGCAGTGCGGTGTAGTGCAAGTGGTGCGGACCGGCCCAGATGTACAGGGTGATCAGCGCCCAGAAGTGCACGATGGACAGGCGATAGGAGTAGATCGGACGTTCGGCTTGCTTCGGCACGAAGTAGTACATCATCCCCAGGAAGCCTGCCGTCAGGAAAAAGCCCACAGCGTTGTGGCCGTACCACCACTGGACCATGGCGTCAGTAGCGCCACCGTAGAGGGAGTAGGACTTGGTGAAGCTGACCGGGATTTCCAGGTTGTTGACGATGTGCAAAATTGCCACGGTGACGATGAACGCGCCGAAGAACCAGTTGCCCACGTAGATGTGCTTGGTCTTGCGCTTCATGATCGTGCCGAAGAAAACAATGGCGTAGGCGACCCAGACAATGGTGATCAAGATGTCGATCGGCCATTCCAGTTCGGCGTATTCCTTGGAACTGGTGAAGCCCAGCGGCAGGCTGATCGCGGCCAGCAAAATCACCAGCTGCCAACCCCAGAAGGTGAACGCCGCGATTTTTGGCGCGAATAAGGTCGCCTGGCAGGTGCGTTGCACCGAATAGAACGACGATGCGAACAGTGCGCAACCGCCGAAGGCGAAGATCACGGCATTGGTGTGCAATGGGCGCAGGCGCCCGAAACTGGTCCAAGGCAAATTGAAGTTAAGTTCAGGCCAGACCAACTGCGCGGCGAGAAAAACGCCGAGCCCCATACCGACGATGCCCCAAACCACCGTCATAATGGCAAATTGGCGGACCACCTTGTAGTTGTAGGCGGTACTTGTAGAAGTGTTCATGGTTCCCCATCCACGGATCAGGTGCGTGCAAACGCGCGCCTGGAGTTATAGGCAGACTAAAAGCGAGGCAAGCATGGGGGTAGCGGGTGATGTCGGTATTGACGGGGATCAATGGGCGCAGTGCGTGCAGGCGCGGGGCTGGCTATGGAATGGCGCGTCCACCGGTGGCTGTACGACCCTGATCCTGGCCCATGGCGCGGGCGCGCCAATGGACAGTCAGTGGATGAGTGAAATGGCTGAGCGCCTTGCCGTTCGCGGGGTTAACGTCCTTCGCTTCGAGTTCCCCTACATGGCGCAACGCAGGCTGGATGGTGGCAAAAGGCCTCCCAATCCACAGGCCAAACTGCTCGAATGCTGGCGTGAGGTTTTTAGCGAGGTGCGACGGCATGTCGCTGGGCCAATTGCCATCGGTGGCAAGTCCATGGGCGGACGCATGGCAAGCCTGGTGGTCGATGAGTTGGGCGCGGATGCGCTGGTGTGCCTGGGCTACCCGTTTTATGCCTCGGGCAAGCCCGAAAAACCGCGTGTTGCGCATTTGGCCGAGCTGAAAACCCCAACCCTGATCGTTCAAGGAGCGCGCGATGCCTTGGGCAATCGTGAAACGGTGCAGGGTTACACCCTGGCGCCGAGTATTGACGTGATGTGGTTGGCAGCGGGGGATCACGATTTGAAGCCGCTCAAGGCGTCGGGGTACACCCATGCGCACCATTTGGACGCTGCGGCAGACAGGATTGCGCACGGGTTGAAACCTGCCTGGTCGCTACCGGGCAACGCGAGATAGCGTCCGGTAGCGAGGCAGGGGCGGGTCAGCGGTTAAACCGCTCCACCAGCGAGTACTGCACGTTCACGGTCTGGGTCAGCTCTTCGCTCAATTGCGCTGAGCGCTGGGCCTGATCGGAGGTCTGGTCAGCCAGGTCGGCAATGGTGCTGATGTTGCGGCTGATTTCTTCCGCAACTGAGCTTTGCTCTTCGGTGGCAGCGGCAATTTGCGTGGTCATGTCGGTGATATTGGCCACCGCTTCACTGATCCCCACCAGCGCCTGATCCGCTTCCAGAACCCGCGCCACACCTTCTTCTGCCTGGCGATGCCCGGCGTCCATGGTTTGTACGGCGGTCGCAGCGGTCTGTTGCAGTTTGGCAATCAGGCTGTGGATCTGACCGGTCGAGGTGCTGGTGCGTTGTGCCAGTTGGCGCACTTCGTCCGCCACCACGGCAAAGCCACGGCCCATTTCACCGGCGCGGGCAGCTTCGATGGCCGCGTTGAGGGCCAGCAGGTTGGTCTGGTCGGCAATGCCTTTGATCACGTCCACCACGCCGCCGATTTCGTCACTGTCCTTGGCCAGTTGGGTAACGGTGGCGCCGGTTTCACCCACCACCACGGACAGGCGCTCAATGGCTTCACGGGTTTCCCCAGCGATGTCGCGGCCGCGACTGGTCAGGCGGTTGGCTTCTTGTGTGGCGTCGGCGGTGCGTTGCACGTGGCTGGCGACTTCTTGGGTGGTGGCTGCCATCTGATTCACGGCAGTGGCCACTTGCTCAGTCTCCAGACGCTGGCGCTCAAGCCCGCTGGAGCTTTGATGCGCAAGGGCGTCGGATTGACGGGCCTGATCGCTCAAATGCTCGGCGGTGTCCTGCAAACGTGTCAGGCAGGTTTTCAGGCGTGCTTCCTGGCTGAGGATGGACATTTCCAGGCGCGCCTGCGGGCCACGGCTGTCGGTGTACATCTGCGCAATCAGCGGGTCGGATGTGGTCTGTTCCGCCAGACGCAGCAAGCGTTTGATCCCGCGTTGCTGCCAGCTCAGGCCCAGCAGCCCCAGCGGAATCGACAACACCGCAGCCAGCGCAAACCCCCAGCTTGAGGTGAGCAGGGCGCCAATCATGAAGCTCAGTTGGCTGACCAGAATGAACGGCAACCAGTCCTGCAATACCGGCAACCATTTGTCCCGCTGTGGAATCGCAGGCTTGCCCCGGTTAATCCGCGAATACAGGGCTTCGGCGCGCCGAATCTGTTCGGCAGTCGGTTTGACCCGCACCGATTCGTATCCCACCACACGCTCGTTTTCAAACACTGGCGTGACATACGCGTTGACCCAGTAATGGTCACCGGTCTTGCAGCGGTTTTTCACGATGCCCATCCACGGCAGGCCCTTTTTCAAGGTGGTCCACATGTGGTCAAAGACCGCTGGCGGCACATCGGGATGGCGCACGAGGTTGTGTGGGGCACGCATCAGCTCATCACGCGAAAAGCCGCTGATCTCCACAAAGGCGTCGTTGCAATACGTGATCACACCTTTGGCATCGGTCGTGGAAATCAACCGTTGCTGAGCGGGGAATGTGCGTTCGCGTTGTGTGATGGGCTGGTTATTACGCATGTCGTTTCAATCCGCAAGGCTTTGAAAGGGTGTCGGCGCTGGCTGGGATTTGTTTAATTTATATTTCAGTCCACGGGCGCCGGGGCGGCGCCGCGCAGGCTGTGTTTCGACGCTCAGGGCATTAGCATCGGGTAGGTAAAAAAAACGAAGTGCAGCACGTTGAGTCCCAAGTGGGTAGCGATTGCCGCGCTCAGGCCGCCAAAACGGTAGGCCAGACCATAGCCGACCCCTGCGATTCCCGCCAACAACACCCATTGCCAGCCTGCGGCAAAATGCGCCAGGCCAAACAGCAGCGAAGCGACCAACAGCGCGAGGGTCTGACCATACGGCACGTGTTTGAACCAGCGGCTCAACCCGCCTTGTACGTAGCCGCGAAACAGCGCCTCTTCGACCAGGGTCACCAGCAGCAGGTTATTCAATAACCACAGCCCGCCTTGCGCTGGCCATTTCGGTGCCCAGGCGATCATGCCCAACAGCATTGCACCGCCCAAGGCACCGATCGCTGCCAGCGCCAGCCCCATCAAGGTCGCGCCCAGCGAGGCACGCCAGTTGAAGCGCGTGGCGATCCACGGGCACACCAGCAACAGCCAGAACCCGATCAGGGGTTTGTCCAGGTTCAGGTACATCGAAAACGGCACCGCGTCGGCGGACAGCCGTTCGGGGGCGATGGCACGGCCGTTATGGAAACCCGGCAGCCAGTGCAGGGCCAGCGCCAGCGCCAACAGTACAAACAGGCCGTGCCCGGCATAGCGCAGGTACGGGGTACGGGTTTGTAACACCGCGAGCCCGCTGATGATGAGCAATGACAACGCGGTGAGGGCTTGCAGGCTTAATTGGCCGTAGCTCAGGGCCAGGCCATAGCCCAAGGTTAAGAGGGCCAAGTATGGCCAGGGCAGTGAACGCATGAAAATCCTTAAGTGATCGATAAAAAAACGCCCCGAAATGCGTCGGGGCGTAAGTATAACGATCAAGCTTTCAAGGAATTACCAATAAATATCGTCAGTTATTTCCGAATTTCAGGAGGCAATCAGCTGACGCAACACGTAATGCAGAATGCCTCCGGCCTTGAAGTACTCGACCTCGTTCAGGGTGTCGATGCGGCACAGCACTTCGACCTGTTCCTTGCGGCCGTCTTCACGGGTGATGACCAGCGTCAGGTTCATGCGCGGCTGTAACTCGGCCCCGGTCAGACCCAGGATGTCGAGCGTTTCCTTGCCAGTCAGGTTCAGGCGCTTGCGGTTCTGGTCCAGCTTGAACTGCAATGGCAGCACGCCCATGCCCACCAGATTGGAGCGGTGAATACGCTCAAAGCTCTCGGCAATCACCGCCTTGACCCCCAGCAGGTTGGTGCCTTTGGCAGCCCAGTCACGGCTGGAGCCGGTGCCGTATTCTTGACCGGCAATCACCACCAGCGGCGTGCCTGACGCCTGATAGCGCATGGCGGCGTCGTAGATCGACAGTTTCTCGCCGGTAGGTATGTAAATCGTATTGCCGCCTTCTTCGCCGCCGAGCATTTCGTTACGAATGCGGATGTTGGCAAAGGTCCCGCGCATCATCACTTCATGGTTGCCGCGGCGCGACCCGTATGAGTTGAAGTCCCGCGGTTCGACGCCTTTTTCGCGCAGGTAGCGCCCGGCCGGGCTGTCCGCCTTGATATTGCCGGCCGGGGAGATGTGGTCCGTGGTGACCGAATCCCCCAGCAGCGCCAGCACCCGTGCCGCTTTGACGTCGGTGATCACCGGCAATGGTCCGCTGATGTCATCGAAGAACGGTGGGTGTTGGATGTAGGTCGAATCCTGTTGCCACACGTAGGTGGCCGCTTGAGGCACTTCAATGGCCTGCCATTGTTCGTCCCCGGCAAACACTTCGGCGTATTCCTTGTGGAACATGGCGGTGGTGACTTGCGCCACAGCGTCAGCGATCTCTTTTTGGCTTGGCCAGATGTCACGCAGGTAGACCGGCTGGCCATCCTTGCCAATCCTCAGCGGTTCGCTGCTGATGTCGGTGCGCACACTGCCAGCCAACGCATAGGCCACGACCAAGGGCGGCGACGCCAGCCAGTTGGTTTTCACCAGCGGGTGAACACGGCCTTCAAAGTTACGGTTGCCCGACAGCACGGAGGCCACGGTCAGGTCGCTCTGGGTGATGGCTTTTTCGATGGGGTCCGGCAGCGGCCCGGAGTTACCGATACACGTGGTGCAACCATACCCCACCAGCGAGAAGCCCAGTTGATCCAGGTACGGCGTCAGGCCGGCTGCCTGGTAATAATCGGTGACCACCTTGGACCCTGGGGCAAGGGAGGTTTTGACCCAAGGCTGGGTCATGAGGCCTTTTTCCACGGCTTTTTTAGCCACCAGACCGGCAGCCATCATCACGCTCGGGTTGGACGTGTTGGTGCACGACGTAATCGCAGCAATCACCACGGCGCCATTTTTCAGGCGATAGGTTTTGCCTTCCCAACTGTATTCGGCTTCGCCCACCAAATCGGCATTGCCCACGGCCACGCCTCCACCGCCCTCACTTTCAAGACGGCCTTCTTCTTTACTGGTGGGTTTGAATTGCAGGCTCATGAAGTCATTGAACGCCTGACCGACGTTGGGCAGCGACACGCGGTCTTGCGGGCGCTTCGGCCCGGCCAGACTGGCTTCCACGCTGCCCATGTCGAGGGCCAGCGTGTCCGTGAACACCGGCTCCTGGCCCGGTTCGCGCCACAGCCCCTGCGCTTTGCAATAGGCTTCGACCAGCTTCACGGTGGCTTCGGGACGACCCGACAGGCGCAGGTACTCCAGCGTGATGTGATCCACCGGGAAAAAGCCGCAGGTGGCGCCATATTCGGGGGCCATGTTGGCCAAGGTGGCGCGGTCGGCCAAAGGCAAATCTGCCAGACCGTCGCCATAAAATTCGACGAATTTGCCGACCACACCTTTGCTGCGCAGCATTTGCGTGACGGTCAGCACCAGGTCAGTGGCGGTGATGCCTTCCTTGAGCTTGCCGCTGAGTTTGAACCCTACGACTTCCGGAATCAGCATCGACACTGGCTGGCCGAGCATCGCGGCTTCGGCCTCGATACCCCCCACGCCCCAGCCCAGAACACCGAGGCCGTTGATCATGGTGGTGTGGGAATCGGTTCCCACCAGGGTGTCGGGGAAGGCGTAGGTGCGGCCGTCCTCATCCTTGGTCCAGACCGTGCGGCCCAAGTACTCAAGGTTGACCTGATGGCAAATGCCGGTGCCCGGCGGAACGACGCTGAAGTTGTCGAAGGCACTTTGGCCCCAGCGCAGAAACGCATAACGTTCGCCGTTGCGTTCCATCTCGATATCAACGTTTTGTTCAAAAGCGTCCGGGCTGGCGAACTTGTCCACCATCACGGAGTGGTCGATCACCAAATCCACTGGCGACAGCGGGTTGATGCGCTGGGGGTCGCCACCGGCCTTGGCCATGGCGGCCCGCATGGCCGCCAAATCAACCACTGCAGGTACGCCGGTAAAGTCCTGCATCAGCACCCGCGCAGGACGGTACTGGATTTCCCGGTCCGAACGTCGTTCTTTCAACCAACCGGCGAGGGCCTTGAGGTCCGACTCGGTGACGGTTTTATCGTCTTGCCAACGCAGCAGGTTTTCCAACAGCACCTTGAGCGACATGGGCAATGTGCTCAAATCGCCGAGCGAGTTAGCGGCCAGTGGCAGGCTGAAATAGTGATAAGTCTTATCGTCGACTTTTAGGGTGGAGAGGGTCTTCAGGCTATCGAGGGAGGACATGAAATGACTCCTTTAGATCCGCACGGTGACGGATCGTGTGGAACAAACTGAGCTTCTAACCTAGGGGCTGGTCCCGTTTCATGCAAGCCACGACCCGAAGGGACGAAAGCCCGCGTGGCGCAGGGTGGCGTTGCGCGAAGCGTATTGGGAACAACCCAACCACGCTTGTCGCGCCTTGCCCTGCACCACGTGGGTTTTCGTCGCGGCTGCTATGAAACGTGAACAGACACTAGCCCTGATTCATCAAACTGGCTAATAACTGGACTGCCCATGCGGGTTCAAGGTTCCAATCTCAGTTATCATGCCGGCCTTTTTGTGACAGTCCTTGCTCCAAAGCAGGGTTGTGCAGCAGACCAATCCTTGTCAGCTGCCCAGGAGTGATTCAATGAACACCGTTTTTATGCACTGCCGCCCCGGTTTTGAGGGTGAAGTTTGTTCGGAAATTGCCGAGCATGCCGCGCGCCTTAATGTGTCCGGCTACGCGAAAGCCAAACCGGCCAGTGCCTGCGCTGAATTCGTCTGCACCGAAGAGGGTGGCGCCGAACGCCTGATGCGCGGTTTGCGTTTCGCCGAGCTGATTTTTCCCCGGCAGTGGGCGCGGGGAGCGTTCGTCGAGCTGCCTGAGACCGACCGTATCAGCGTGATCCTGGGCCGCATGGACGGTTTCCCCGTGTGCGGCAGCCTGTGGCTGGAAATGGTCGACACCAATGACGGTAAAGAGCTGTCGAATTTCTGTAAAAAGTTTGATGCGCATTTGCGCAAGGCACTGATTAAAGCCGGCAAATTGGTGGAAGACGATGACAGCAAGCCGCGCCTGTTGCTGACAGTCAAAAGTGGCCGCGAGTTGTTTCTCGGGCTTGCAGAGTCCGACAACAGCGCGATGTGGCCCATGGGCATCCCGCGCCTGAAGTTCCCCCGTGAAGCGCCGAGCCGCTCGACCTTGAAGCTGGAGGAGGCCTGGCACCATTTCATCCCCCGCGACCAGTGGGACGAGCGCCTGCACAGCGACATGACCGGGGTTGACCTCGGTGCGGCGCCCGGCGGTTGGACCTGGCAATTGGTCAATCGCGGCATGCTGGTGACCGCCATCGACAATGGCCCGATGGCCGAGAGCCTGATGGACACCGGGCTGGTGCAGCACTTGATGGCCGATGGTTTTACCTTCAAGCCCCGCGAGCCGGTGGACTGGATGGTCTGCGATATCGTTGAAAAACCCGCGCGCAATGCGGCAATGCTGGAGGAGTGGATCGGCGAAGGCCACTGCCGTGAAGCGGTGGTTAACCTCAAATTGCCGATGAAACAGCGGTATGCCGAAGTCCGGCGTTTGCTGGACCGTATCGCGGATGGCTTCAAGGCACGCGGCATTACGGTTGAGATCGGCTGCAAACAGCTGTACCACGACCGTGAAGAAGTCACTTGTCATTTGCGTCGAATAGACGTCAAAAAACCCAAATCTCGCTGATTCAGGAGTCACTGATGAGTTTTGCAGACCTGCCGGTTGACGGCACGCTGGACGCCACCGGGCTCAACTGCCCCGAGCCGGTGATGATGTTGCACCAACACATTCGGGACCTGGTGCCAGGCGGCCTGTTGAAGGTCATCGCCACCGACCCGTCTACGCGCCGGGACATTCCCAAGTTTTGTGTGTTTCTCGACCATGAACTGGTCGGACAGGTAGAAGAGGCGGGGACCTACCTGTACTGGATCCGTAAAAAACAGGGCTGAAACGGATCGCTGCCAATAGTCGCTGCCCGTGCAGGCGAAGGGCTGTACCGCAACCCGTTCAGCCAATCGCTGCCTGGCAGCGCCAGCCCTTTATTGGCCGACGGCGCGAATGCGTTTTTTCGCGCTGCTTACCAAGCGTGCGCTGAGCATCATCGCGGCGCACGTCAGGCCCACAATCAAGCCCTGCCACAGCCCACTCGGGCCGCTCGGCTCACCGAACCAGTCGGTCAGGCCTAACGCATAGCCCACCGGCAAGCCCACTCCCCAATACGCAAACAAGGTCATGATCATCGTTACTCGCGTGTCCTGATAGCCGCGCAGCGCGCCCGCCGCTGTCACCTGGATCACGTCCGAAAATTGAAACAGCGCCGCGAACACCAGCAACAGGGTGGCGACTTCCAGCACCATAGGGTCAGCGGTGTAGATACTGGCAATCGGCCCGCGCAGCAACAGAATCAAGCTGGCTGACATGCACGCCCAGATCAGCGCCGTACCCATGCCCACGCCTGCGACAAACCGGGCTTCGCGCGGTTGCTGGCGGCCCAGTGCCTGACCCACGCGCACGGTGATGGCCATGCCCAGCGAGTACGGGATCATGAACACCAGCGAACTGAAGTTAAGGGCAATCTGATGGCCCGAGACCACGGTGGCGCCCAGACTGCCGATCAACAGGGCGATGACCGCGAAGATGCTCGACTCGGCAAACACCGCGATGCCAATGGGCAGGCCGACGCTGAGCAAGCGCTTGAGGATCGACCACCTGGGCCATTCAAACTGGCTGTAGACCTGGCTCGATTGATAGATCGCACCGCGAAAGGTCCAGATCAGCATGCCGAGTGCCATGAACCACATCACGATGGCCGTGGCCCAGCCGCAACCGACGCCGCCCATGGCCGGAACGCCAAAGTGACCATAAATGAACACGTAGTTGATCGGGATGTTCAGCGCCAGCCCCAACAGGCCCAGCACCATGCTCGGCCGGGTTTTACCCAGGCCGTCACTGAACCCGCGCAATACGCAGTAAATCGCCACGGCGGGCATGCCGCTGGCAATTCCGTACAAGTAGCCCATGCACGGTTCGATCAGGTCGGGTGCGACGTTCATCCAGTGCAACAGCGGTTCGGCAGCGATCAGGATCAACGCAGCGCACAGTCCGGTGATCAAGGCCAGCCACAGTGCCTGACGCACGATAGGGCCGATTTCGCTGTGGGTGTTGGCGCCAAAACGCAGGGCGACTTTCGGGGTGGTGGCCAGCAGAATTCCCGACATCAGCAAAAACACCGGCACCCACACCGAGTTGCCCAGCGCCACCGCCGCCAGATCCCGTGGCCCGACACGGCCAGCCATGACCGCATCGACAAACCCCATTGCCGTGGTGGCCACTTGCGAAATGATGATGGGAAACGCCAGCGCAAGCAGGGCGCGCACTTCAGTGCGCACACGTGCGGGGCGGCTGACAGGGGTTGCAGATCGATCAGGAGAAACAGAGTTCACAAGCGTGCATCCAGAGTGTTTAACGCGCAAAGGCGGAGATTGTACGCCCCCTTCACCCTCGGGCAACTGTGCAGTTGTAGGGAGTTTGTAAGAGCGGGGAAGACACAATTAATTAGACTGACTGTTCCTTCTGCCTGGACAGCCCTGAAGTCATGGCTAAAACGGACGCCCTCGCTCGATTGCCGCTGAGTACTACCCACTGCTGGTAGTGCAACCTGATAGTGGCGGTGCACTATAAATTTTTCGTACCTTAATACCTTTATATAGCTTAAATATTATTAGAAAGTTCAGAAAATTCCTTCAATCTCTCACGCCTCTTTCTAATAAGGTGCTCATCTCAATCCCCTTCGGTAGCACTTAAATGCGTGTTCTCAACCGTTATACTTTTGGATCGAAAAAAATAAAGTTATATGGCCAGAAATAAAGGCATACCTCAGGTTTGGGAACGTTATGGCGGAGGCGGTGGCAGTGGTATCGGCGGTCGTTATTTGCGTGACATGACAGATGCTGAAATTGCCGAACGTGAGGAAAGGCAAAAGCCTTATCAGGCCATGTTGGCAAGGCAGCACGCTTATGAAGACCGCTTGTTCAAGCATTCCAAACAGCAAGAGCGGTCAGTCGTCGGCTGTACTTTTACAAAGCCCTGCAAACTGCCTGATGGCATGTTTAATTACGTTAGCCATTGCGGCGCGATTCCCACCGATACGGTTAAAGAGTATGGCGAATTCGCGTTGCTCGGCGGTCGCGAAACGGACGCCAACGGCAACATCAAACTAAAAAAAATCAGCGGCAGTGCCTTACCCTCTGAACTCGGCAGCCTCTTGCTCGGCGCAACGGCCATGGCCTCTGCCGGTGCTTCATGTGGAGGTCTTTGCACCGCGGGAGCTGGCACGGCGACAGGAACAGGCGTTGTTACGGCAGGTGTTGCTGCAGGTACTTTGGCCGGTGTGGTTGCAATGCTCTGGCCGTCAAGCCTTGGGGATAGCAGTCTGTACACCGACGAACAGCTGAAGTCGCTCAAAGAAGGGCGCACACGGGTTCGATTGCATGTCGAGCAGCAGGCCGATGGAACCTTGAAGGGGTACGGGTACAACACTCAGAAGCGTCGTGACTGGGAGATGATTCCGGTCGCGCAGTTCGTTGCCCAAGGCGAACAGCAGGTAGCCGACTTTGGCGACGGCGTTACATTAATCTGGACGCCTGCCGCCAATCCTTCCGACGCGCTGGGCATTCCAGCACTGGAAGCCGCTCCGCAGGCCCCGCAGATCTGGATCTACCCACCGACCGAACACGCTGACACGATGATCGTTAACCCGATTCATCCGCCGGATTACAAAGATTTTATCCTTGTGTTCCCCGTCGATTCGGGCTTAAAACCGCTATACATCGTGATCAGCGTGCGCCTCGATCCAGGCACTGTGACAGGGCGGGGGCAGGATGTTAAAGGCATCTGGCTGGCGGGTGCCGGGGTTGGGCTGGGTTCGCCAATTCCAACTCGTATTGCGGACCAGCTCCGGGGTGTAAAATTTTCTAGTTTCGACGCTTTCCGTAAAGCGTTTTGGCAGGCTGTAGCTGAGGATTCAGAGCTAGGCAGTCAATTTATTCCAAGAAATATAGATCGTATGCGAGATGGGTTTGCTCCAACCGCCCGCTATGCAGATGCCATTGGTAAGAGAAAAGTGTTTGAGTTACATCATGTTGAATGGGTATCTGAAGGCGGCAATGTATACGACGTGGACAATTTGCGCGTCAATACTCCAAAAAATCACATTGAAATTCACAGGTAGATGCATCAATGAAAAAAATAATTTCTGATTATACGGAAGCTCAATTCGCCAGTTTCATACAGGACATACTTGTAGCTAATAGTAGCGGCGCCTCGGATGAAGTAATGGCAGACCTTCTAGACCAGTTTTGCGAGATTGCTGATCATCCCGCCGGAACTGATCTGATTTACTACCCCGAAGAAGGTGCTGATAACTCTGCCGAAGGCATTACGCAAACCGTCAAATTGTGGCGTGCAGCCAATGGTCTGCCGGGTTTTAAAGACGTCTGAGTGTAAAGAACCCTGGGTTATTCACTGAGCATCGGACGTCACGCCTTGCTGGCCCATTGTGTACAACAACGCCTACACTGCTGCTCCGCCAAAGGAGCCTGCCATGTTGATTGTTGCTGATGAAAATATTCCGCTGATCGAAGCGTTTTTTGCCTCATTCGGTGAAATACGCCGCTTGCCCGGGCGCCAGATTACCCGCGCCGACGTGCATGACGCCGATGTGCTGCTGGTCCGCTCCGTCACCCGGGTCGACCGTGAGCTGCTGGAAGGCAGCGCCGTTCGATTTGTCGGTACCTGCACCATCGGCACCGATCACTTGGCCCTGGACTACTTCGAGCAGGCTGGCATTCAGTGGTCCAGCGCCCCCGGTTGCAACGCCCGCGGCGTGGTGGACTACGTCCTCGGCAGCCTATTGACACTCGCAGACATCGAAGGAGCCGACCTTGCTCAGCGCACGTATGGTGTGATCGGTGCGGGTGAGGTGGGCGGTCGTCTGGTTCGCGTGTTGCGTGATCTGGGCTGGAGCGTGCGGGTGTGTGACCCCCTGCGTCAGGCGGCTGAAGGCGCAGGTTACGTCAGCCTGGAGCAGATCATCGAACAGTGTGACGTCATCAGCCTGCACACGCCGTTAAGCAAAAACGGCGAATTCGCGACCTGGCATTTATTGGATGAGGCCCGGTTGAACCGGCTCAAGCCCGGCACCTGGCTGATCAACGCCAGCCGTGGCCCGGTGGTGGACAATGCCGCGCTGCGCAAGGTGCTGAATGCCCGTGAAGACCTGCAGGCTGTATTGGACGTGTGGGAAGGTGAGCCGCAGGTCGACGTTGAATTGGCGGACTTGTGCGTACTGGCCACGCCGCACATCGCCGGATACAGCCTGGATGGCAAACAGCGCGGCACGGCGCAAATCTATGAGGCACTGTGCGATTTCCTCGGCCAGGCGCCACAGGTGAAGTTGGCCGATTTGTTGCCCGCGCCATGGTTGGCCAGGGTTGAACTGAGTACCAACAGTGATCAGGCGTGGGCGTTGGCCATGCTGTGCCGTGGCGTCTACGATCCGCGCCGGGACGACGCCGATTTTCGACGTACTCTGACGGGCTCGGGTGACCAGCAAAAGCTGGCGTTTGATGCCTTGCGCAAGCTTTACCCGGTGCGCCGTGAAATCGAAGGGCTCACCGTGCACATCGAAGGGCATAATCCCGCATTGACTAAAATGGCCGCCGCCCTGGGCTGTGCGGTGGTTTAAACGGCCATAAAAAACCGGCCACAAGGGCCGGTTTTCAAAAGTCGGGGACTATCAGTTTTTGTGCTTGGGAGTGACCAGGCGTTTATCCAGCTCTTCGCACGCCTGTTGAATCATTGCTTCGGTGATGTCGACTTCTTTGCCCTGCGCATCAATGATTGCGCACCCCAGTGACTGGTTGGGCTGAGTACGAATCACCGGTACTGATTGAGCATTGTGTTGCAAATCCATGGCCTGTCTCCTCATCAGGGTGTAGCGCTAATGTAGTTCCATTTAGTGACCAAGCTGTGACAACCCTTGGCGGCCATTTACTCAAACAGAAATATCCTGAAACTTCCAGTCTCACCTTAGAACAATCCGACCTAGGGTCGGCGTGAGCAGGTCATATTCAAAACGAGTGAGAAAGGTTTACATCGAAGCCTGTTTATTCGTTGTAGGCTGTGGACTGCCCAGATGGGGCATTACTGGTTTATTCGGGTGTTCTGAATGCTTTCTTCTCGTCATCGCCGTGCGCTTCGTCTGGCGACTCATTTTGTAGCGCCTTATCGCTGGCACACCGTCGGCGCCTTGCTGGCATTGATTGTGACGGCCGGCATCACGCTGTCGATGGGTCAGGGCATTCGTCTGCTGGTGGACAAAGGTTTTATGACTCAGTCCCCGCACTTGCTCAATCAATCCATCGGCGTGTTCCTGCTCTTGGTGCTGGCGCTGTCCGTGGGCACGTTTGTGCGCTTTTATCTGGTGTCGTGGATCGGTGAACGGGTGGTGGCCGACATCCGGCGTCAGGTGTTCAACCACCTGATTGACCTGCACCCCGGTTTTTATGAAAACAACCGCAGTTCGGAAATCCAGTCGCGGCTCACGGCGGACACCACGTTGCTGCAATCGGTGATTGGCTCTTCGCTGTCATTGTTCTTGCGCAACAGCCTGATGGTGATCGGGGGCATCGTGTTGTTGTTCATCACCAACCCCAAGCTCACCAGCATCGTGGTCGTGGCTTTACCACTGGTGCTGGCGCCGATTCTGATTTTCGGACGCCGGGTGCGCAGCCTGTCGCGTCAAAGCCAGGACCGGATTGCCGATGTCGGCAGCTATGTGTCCGAAGCGCTGGGGCAAATCAAAACCGTCCAGGCTTACAACCATCAACAGCAGGACCGGCAGCGCTTTGCACACACGGTCGAACAGGCTTTCGCCACCGCGCGCAAGCGTATCGTACAGCGTGCCTGGCTGATTACCTTGGTCATCCTGCTGGTACTGGGCGCAGTCGGGGTAATGTTGTGGGTGGGCGGCATGGACGTGATTGCCGGGCGCATCACCGGCGGCGAACTGGCGGCCTTCGTGTTTTACAGCCTGATAGTGGGCAGCGCGTTTGGCACGTTGAGTGAGGTCATCGGTGAGTTGCAGCGAGCGGCCGGGGCCGCAGAGCGAATTGCCGAGTTGTTGCAATCCAAAAGCCTGATCTCGGCGCCGGTCAGCGGGTTGCTGACATTGCCCGATCGGGTGGCGGGCAATTTGCACCTGCAGGGCGTGTCGTTTGCCTATCCCTCGCGCCCGGAACGCTTTGCCCTTGAAGACCTCACACTGACCGTCAATGCAGGCGAGACACTGGCGCTGGTCGGGCCGTCGGGGGCGGGCAAGTCGACGTTGTTCGATTTGCTGTTGCGCTTTTACGACCCGCAGCAGGGTCAGATCCTGCTGGACGGGCTGCCCATCACGCAACTGGACCCGCAGGACGTGCGCCGCTGCTTCGCGTTGGTATCGCAAAGCCCGGCGCTGTTCTTTGGCTCGGTGGAAGACAACATCCGCTACGGCAATCCCGGTGCCACGCTGGAACAGGTTGAAGCGGCGGCACGCATTGCCCATGCCCATGACTTCATTTTGCAAATGCCCGACGGTTACAGCACCCATTTGGGGGAAGGCGGACTGGGGTTGTCCGGCGGCCAGCGTCAGCGGTTGGCGATTGCCCGTGCGCTGTTGGTGGATGCGCCGATCCTGTTGCTGGACGAGGCCACCAGCGCGCTGGATGCCCAGAGCGAACACTTGATACAGCAAGCCTTGCCCAGCCTGATGTCAGGCCGAACCACGCTGGTGATCGCCCATCGCCTGGCCACCGTCCAAAATGCCGACCGCATTGCGGTGATGGATCAGGGCAAGTTGATAGCAATCGGCACCCACGCGCATCTGATTGCCACTAACCCGCTGTATGCGCGGTTGGCAGCGTTGCAGTTCAATGTGCAGGGGTGAGTGACTGAAGGGGGGCTGAGAGAGCAGATTGCTTTGCAATTGTTCACAGCCTGCGCCAGCGACTGCGCGAGCTGGATGCCCCGCAATCGCTGGTGAGGTGGGCGTCAGACGCCCGTTAGCGGTATTCGCACAGGTAGGCGGTTTCAACCACGACCTTGAGCTGGAACTTGCTATTGGCCGGTACGTTGAACTGGCTACCGGTCTTAAACGTTTCGAAGACCTCGCTGCCCGGCAATTTGACGTTCAGCTCACCCGACACCACGTGCATGATTTCACGCTCGGCAGTGCCGAATTCGTATTCGCCCGGGGCCATGACGCCGATAGTGGCCTTGCCTTCGGCTTGCGTGAAGGCAATCGACTTGACGGTGCCGTCGAAGTATTCGTTGACTTTAAACATGGCGATTCCTCGGAATGGGCTTAAAAAGGCTGGCCAGTATGCAGAAGCCGATTTATCCCGTCACGCCCTTTTAAGGGCACTAATCGGCAAGAATCAGCGGCAGTAAACGTGCGGTATTTCGCGCATCTTCCAGCGCCCGGTGCTGCTGTCCGTGAAACTGCATGCCCGCCAGTTGCAGGGCGCTGTTGAGCCCTAATGCCCGCTTCAAATGGCGTGCGTGCGCGAATTGCTGTTTAAGGTTGTGGTGCGGCAGTCGGGCTAACGCACTGTTCAACTGTTTTTGCTGCCATTCTTGCTGCAGTTGTTTGCGGTCGTAGTCGCCCCAGCTGGCCCAGGCTTCAAGGTGGGGCAGGTGCTGGCCCAGCCAGCGCTCAAACTGTTCCCAAACCTGCGTCATCGGCGCGGCGGTGTCGATATTGGCCTGGGTAATGCGCGTCAGCTGGCGACAAAAAGGGGTCAGTAAAGGGCGGCGCACGGGGCGAATGAAACGTTGAAAATGGTCAACCTCACGTCCCGAACGGGTGACGATACTGGCACCGATTTCAATTACCTCCATTTCCTCCAGAGGCCAGCCGCCGTCGTCGGTGGTGGCTTCCAGATCAATTACCAGCCAGTGAGGCATGTGCGGCTTCCTTAAACAGCATCGGTGTCGAGCATTGGAGCGTAGCCAAAGCGTTGAGATCCGCCTAGGCTCTATTTTGTGTGGGCCAGCCAAGGGCTTCCTTGATAGGCTACGCGGGTTTGTATTGCCATCGCGCCCGATCTCAGGTCGTGTGCAGAACAATAAGTTCCAGCCAAAAGCGTAACCAGAGGTATACGGTTTGAAGTGTCTGCCAGTTCGGATGGCTCACAGCATAGTGCTTGTCTTTGGCATGACGGTCTTGACGCCCGTGTGGGCAATTCAGGAAGTCAGGGTCGGCGCTGCTCACTTCCCGCCGTACACCGTGCGTCCCGAAAGTGGCGTCGACACAGGCTTGTTGCCGCAATTGCTCGATGCCCTCAACCAGCTGCAAAACGACTACCGTTTTGTGCCGGTGCCCAGTTCAATTCCCCGTCGTTTCCGCGACTTCGATCAGGGGCGGGTCGATGTGGTGATGTTTGAAAACCCGGCCTGGGGCTGGCAGGACATCGCCTACAGCGCGGTCGACATGGGCCTTGAAGATGCCGAAGTGTTTGTCGCCAGGCAACAGCCGGACCGGCAGCAAAATTACTTCGACGATTTGACCGATAAGCGACTTGCGCTGTTTAGCGGCTACCACTATGCGTTTGCCGGGTTCGACCCATCGCCCAGATACCTGGCGCAGCATTTCAATGCCACGCTCACGTATTCCCACGAAAGTAACCTGCTGATGGTGCTGCGTGGCCGGGTCGATGTGGCGTTAATTACCCGCTCCAACCTCACCGAGTTGCTAGCCCGTAACCCGAAGATCAAAGCACAGGTGCTGGTGTCCGAGCGCATTGACCAGATCTACCACCACTACGCCTTGCTGCGGCCCCAAGCGCCGATCACCGCCCCGCAGTTGGCCGCGATGTTGCAGCAACTGCGTGATAACGGCCGGATCAAGGCGATCTTTGAGCCTTATCAGGTAGCGCTGGTGCCCATGCGTCGGCCACTGGCCGAGGTCTTGCCCTAAATTCTGCGGGCCGGCTAACGTCAAACAGCCTGACTGTTGACGCTAACCGTGAGCCCAAGCCATGACTTTTGAGTTTCTGTTTCAACCTCGCTGGCGCGATCTGAGCGCCGACCTGACTGACACCCGCCTGAGCCTATCTCTGGGGCAGCACCCGCTGATCGATCTGCGCCTGGAGCGTGGCGACACCCTTGAACTGCACCTGCAAGACGATCAGCCCGGCGCCTCGGCGCAAGGCGTATGGGCGGCCTGTTACTGGTTGTTTGCCAGTGACCCTGCCTGTCAGCAATTGACCTGGCAGCTGGATCAGCCTCCGTCGGCGGCACTGCGCAGCGGGTTGTTGCGCGCCACCGATCGTGCCGGTCACTACCACTGCCTGCGCAGCCTGTTCTGGCAACTGCCGCACCCCTGGACCGGCGAAACGGCCGTGGCGGCGTATCCGCAGCATATGGTCATCAGCGAAGGCAAACGTCATCCGCTGCGTGCACCCAAACCGGTGGGCGAGGTGTACCGCCGGTTTGATGCACGGTTGGGCAGCTGGATTTCCCTGCGTACGCTGGATATCGAGGCCGACCTTGAACGCTTCAACCGCTGGCAGAACACGCCCCGGGTTATGGCGTTCTGGGAGGAAGGGGGCACCCTGGAGCGCCATCGCCAGTTTCTCGACACCTTGGCCGCTGACCCGCACACCCTGACCCTGATTGGCTGCATGGATGACGAGCCGTTTGCGTATTTCGAAGCGTACTGGGCGAAAGAGGACCGTATCGCGCCGTTTTATGACGTGGACGATTATGACCGGGGTATTCACATGCTGGTGGGGGAGCACGCGCATCGCGGGCCGCACAAAGTCGCCTGTTGGCTGTCGGCGCTGACCCACTACTTGTTTCTGGACGATCCGCGCACTCAGCGCGTGGTGGCCGAGCCGCGTGCCGACAACGCAAAAATGATCGGCTACATGCAGTCTCAGGGGTTTCACTGCGAGAAAACATTCAACTTCCCGCACAAGCGTGCGGCGCTGATGATGCAAAGCCGCGAGCGTTTCTTCGAAGATTGCGAACTGGTCTAGAGGCTGACCGGGACTTGCAGGGGCGGGTGCGCACCTGCAAGAGGCAATGATGCTCAGCGGCGCGCAAAGGTATCGCGCTGGGTGCCCGAAACCTTGCGGCAGTGGATCAGGGCGTCGCGGATCATGAAGTTCACCAGCGTGGGTGATACCCCCAGCTCCTTGGCAATGTCCTTTTGTTGCACCCCGTGCAAACGGTACATCTCGAAGGCATAGCGCGTACGGCTTGGCAGTTCGGTCAGGGCGTGGGCAATGTTTTCCAGGGTTGAAAAGTTGATGTGCGACGTTTCGGGCGATGCCCCCTGGATGACCACATTCAAGCCTTCCTCTTCCGTGCCGGCGTATTTCTGTTCCAGCGCCTGCTTGCGGTAATGATCGATCGCCAGGTTACGCACGATCTGAAACAGGTAACTCAATTGCGCCTTGAACGATGAGGTGATGTGCGGCGCAGATTGCAAACGGAAGAAGGCGTCTTGCACCACATCTTCAGCCCTGGACCGACACCCGGTGATGCGCGCTGCGATCTTGACCAGGATGAGTCGGTTATCAACAAAGGCTTGAAGTAAGGGTGAATCGCACCTGCTTGTGGACACTTGTTCCGTCATGGAAATCACCTGTTGCAATTGAAAAAGTGCGGGCGCTTGAACAAGCCGCGTCCTACACAGCTGGCAACAAATTAGGTTGAATGATAATGATTGTCAATTGAGAAAGAGAATTAATGAAGCCGCGCGCTCAACTTTGAGATACGCCTCACATCACGCAGCATCCGCTCAACTATGCCGCCCCCTGTGCGACTAATTCTTTGCGTTGGCCAACCGTTCTCTATGCACATGGGCCGGGTTGAGAGCTGGCCACGTAATGGCTCGGACAGGAGGGCAAGATGGCAATAGACCGTAAGCACGTAGCGCATGCAGAGGGCGCTTGCGCGTACCTTCTGCGCAGCTTTCAGGCGTTATGCAATGGCGCCGGGCGATGAGTGAAGTGATCAAAATGCGCCTTTTTTGCCTGCCGCACTCGGGCGCCAGTGCCATGGCCTACAGCCGCTGGCGACGTTCATTACCTGAATGGCTGCATGTGCGCCCGCTGGAATTGCCGGGGCGTGGCATGCGCATGGATGAACCGCTGCAACGTGATATCCAGCGTCTGGCCCATCAGTTGGCCGACGAAATCAGCGCCGAGCTGGACCGGCCGTTTGCCATTTTTGGCCACAGCCTCGGCGGGTTGCTGGCCTTCGAACTGGTGCATGCCTTGCGTGACCGCGGCCTGCCAGAGCCGCTGGCCCTGTTCGCGTCGGCCACTGCGGGCCCGGCCCGGCGCGATGTCAGCGAATACGCGGTGGCCAAGTCCGATGAACAACTGCTCGCGCGCTTGCGTGAGTTGAAGGGCACCGACACCGCCGTACTGGCCAATACCGAGCTGATGCAATTGATGCTGCCCATCCTGCGCGCCGATTTTCTGCTGTGCGGCAGTTTCACCTATGGCCAGCGAACGCCACTCGCGTTGCCGATTCACGTCTTTGGCGGCAAGCAGGACAGCGTTCGCGCCGATCAACTGCTCGACTGGCAGGTTGACACCAACTGCCTGTTTTCCCTCGACATGTTTGAGGGGCATCACTTCTTTCTGGTGGAGCAGGAACAACCCTTGCTGCGTTGCCTGCGCCGCTATGCCGAAGAGCATCTGGCGCGCTGGCGCAACCTTCAGGCCCGGCAAATAGCCAGCGGCCACGTGTAAAGCGCAACCCCGGCTCCTCGTACTTCAAGCAGACCGATTTTTTTCAAGCCTGGAGCCTGTTGGCGTTTCGCTGTCACCGCGAAACCCTGTCGGCCCTCTACAGGAAACCCCCATGATGGACGCGTTCGAACTCCCCGGTACATTGGCTCAAGCCCTGCAACTGCGCGCAGCCCGCACCCCGGACCGCTTGGCTTTACGCTTTCTTGCCGACGATCCGCAGGGTGGCCAGGTGCTGAGCTATGGCGACCTGGACCGGCGCGCGCGGACCATCGCGGCGGCCTTGCAGGCCACGGCCGGGCCCGGAGATCGCGCCGTATTGTTGTTCCCCAGCGGGCCGGACTATGTGGCGGCATTTTTTGGCTGTTTGTATGCGGGCGTGATTGCAGTTCCGGCGTACCCGCCCGAATCGGCGCGCCGCCATCATCAGGAACGTTTGCTGTCGATTCTGGCGGACGCCCAACCCCGCGTCTTGCTCACCAGCAGCGACCTGCGCCAGCCGCTGATGCTCATGGACGCACTGAGCGCTACTGACGCGCCGCAGTTACTGTGCGTGGATGCGCTTGAAACCGGCCTTGCCCAGCCGTGGCAGCAGGTGAATGTGCAGCCCGATGACATTGCCTTTTTGCAATACACGTCAGGCTCCACCGCCTTGCCCAAGGGCGTGCAGGTGACGCACGGCAATCTGGTGGCCAACGAAGTGCTGATCCGTCGTGGCTTTGGCATCGACCTCAACCCGGACGATGTGATCGTCAGCTGGTTGCCGCTGTACCACGACATGGGCCTGATCGGCGGCCTGTTGCAGCCGATTTTCAGCGGCGTGCCGTGCGTGCTCATGTCACCGGCGTATTTTCTGACGCGCCCGCTGCGCTGGCTGGAAGCCATCAGCGAATACGGCGGGACCATCAGCGGCGGCCCCGATTTCGCCTATCGACTGTGCAGCGAGCGGGTCAGCGACAGTGCGAAGGCCGGCCTCGACTTGAGCCGTTGGCGCGTCGCGTACTCGGGCTCCGAACCGATCCGTCAGGACACCCTGGAAGGCTTCGCTGAAAAATTCGCGCCCTGTGGCTTCAGTGCCAGCAGCTATTTCGCGTCGTATGGCCTGGCCGAGGCGACGTTGTTTGTGGCGGGTGGCCAGCGCGGGCAGGGCATTGCGGCGTTACGCCTGGACGAACAGGCGCTGGCAGAAAACCGCATCGTGGCCGGTGACGGCAGCGCGGTCATGAGTTGCGGCACCCAACAGCCGGATCACGCGGTCTTGATCGTCGAGCCCAACAGCCTGGCGGTATTGGCAGACGATTGCGTGGGCGAAGTCTGGGCCAGCGGCCCGAGCATTGCACACGGCTATTGGCGCAACCCTGAAGCCAGCGCCAACACCTTCGTTCAACTCGAAGGCCAGACCTGGCTGCGCACGGGCGATCTGGGCTTTATGCAGGGCGGTGAACTGTTTATCACCGGGCGCCTGAAAGACCTGCTGATCGTGCGCGGTCAAAACCTTTACCCGCAAGACATCGAAAAAACCATCGAGCGCGAAGTACAAGCCGTGCGCAAAGGCCGGGTGGCAGCGTTCGCGGTGAATGTCCAAGGCGAAGAGGGGATCGGCATTGCGGCCGAGATCAGCCGCAGCGTGCAAAAAATCCTCCCGCCCGACGCGCTGATCAACACCATCCGCCAGGCGGTGGCCGACGCCTGCCAGCAGGCGCCGAGTGTGGTGCTGCTGCTCAACCCCGGCGCCTTGCCCAAAACCTCCAGCGGCAAACTGCAACGTTCTGCCTGTGGTCATCGGCTGGCCGATGGCAGTCTCGACTGTTATGCGCAGTTCCCGTCCCGCGACGGTGCGCCGGTGGCCGAAGCGGTCGCAGCGCGCGGCTGCGCGCTGGAAGCGTTGATCGCGCGGGTCTGGTGCGAACACTTGCAGGTCGAGCACGTCACCGCCGACGATCATTTTTTCCTGTTGGGCGGCAACTCAATTCTGGCCACGCAGGTGATCGCTCGCTTGCGAGAAGCACTCAAGCTGGCCTTGAGCCTGCGTGCGTTGTTCGAAGCGCCGACACTGCGGGCGTTCGTCGCGCACATTGCAACGTTGCAAGGCGCTGGCGACCTGGTGCCGGAAGCGATTAGCGTGTTATCGCGTGAACAAGGGTTGCCACAATCGTTGGCGCAAAACCGCCTGTGGTTCATGTGGCAACTGGACCCGACCAGTAGCGCCTACACCATCCCCGGTGCGCTGCGCTTGCGCGGTGAACTGGATGAGGTTGCGCTGAGCAGCAGTTTTGCGCAGTTGGTCGAGCGCCACGAAGCGTTGCGCACACGCTTTTACGAACAAGACGGGCAGGCGATGCAGCGTGTCGAGGAAGCCGGCGGTTTCGACCTGCACATCATTGACATCAGCGACGTGCCCGTCGCTGAGCGAGAGGCGCGTGCGCAGCAGATTCGCGAGCAAGAAGCCCGCACCCCATTCGATCTGGAGCATGGCCCATTGTTCCGGGTCATGCTGGTCAAGCTCGCCACGCACGAACACCAACTGCTGCTGACCTTGCACCACATCATCGCGGATGGCTGGTCGCTGAACCTGCTGGTCGACGAATTCTCGCGATTGTACGCGGCAGCCTGCCTCGGGCAGTCGCTGGAACTCGCCCCTTTGGCCGTTCAATACGCCGACTACGGCAGTTGGCAGCGGCAATGGCTGGCGCAGGGCGAGGCCGGGCGCCAGCTCGAGTACTGGATCAAACAACTGGGCGACGAGCACCCGGTGCTGCGTCTGGCCACTGACCACCCACGGTCGGCTCGCACACTGTCCAGCGCTGCCCGCTATACGCTGACGCTGGATGCCGCCTTGAGTGACGCGGTGCGCTCGGCAGCCCACGGGCACAACACCACGCTGTTTATGTGGCTATTGGCGACATTTCAAACGTTGCTTTACCGCTACAGCGGCCAGCGTGACATTCGCATAGGCGTGCCCAGCGCGAACCGTCCGCGGCAGGAAACCCACGGTCTGATGGGGTTTTTTATCAATACGTTGGTGCTGCGGGCCGAGCTGGACGGGCGATTGCCGTTTAATGAACTGCTGGCGCACACCCGTAAGACCACGCTCGAAGCACAGGCGCACCAGGACGTGCCGTTTGAACAGTTGGTCGAAGCGCTGCCGCAGGCCCGTGAACAGGGGTTGTTCCAGGTCATGTTTAACCACCAGCAGCGCGATTCGGCGGCTTTGCACCGACTGCCGGGCTTGCTGGCCGAGGAGCTGGACTGGCACAGCCGCGAAGCCAAGTTCGATGTGCAGTTGCAGACCGAAGAAGACCGGCAAGGGCGGCTGAAACTGTCGTTCGATTACGCCGACGAACTGTTCGAAGCCGGCACCATTTCGCGCCTGGCCGAGCATTACGTCAGCCTGCTGCGCCAAGTCAGCAGCGCCCCGGAGCAGGCATTGGGCAACTTGCACCTGGTCACGGCCGAGCAATGCGCCGAGCAACAAAGTTGGGGCGCAGCGCCTTGCCCTGCGGCGTCTCAGTGGTTGCCGCAATGGCTGGAGCAACAGGCACAGCAGACGCCCGACGCGCTGGCCCTTCTGTGGGACGGCGGCAGCCTCGACTTTGCCGGGCTGCATGCCCAGGCCAACCGGTTGGCCAATTACCTGCGTGACAAAGGGGTGGGGCCGGACGTGCCGGTGGCGATTGCGGTCGAGCGTTCAGCGCACCTGTTGATCGGCTTGTTGGCGATTATCAAGGCGGGCGGCGCCTACGTGCCGCTGGACCCGGACTACCCGCCAGAGCGTTTGGCCTACATGCTTGAGGACTGCGGCGCGGCATTGCTGCTGACCCAAAGCCCGTTACTGGCAGCCTTGCCCGTCGTGCAAGGCGTCAGCGTGATTGCGATGGACCTGCTCAAGCTCGACACCTGGCCCAGCCATGCGCCGGGCCTGCACCTGCACGGCGATAACCTCGCGTATGTGATTTACACCTCGGGGTCGACCGGCCTGCCCAAAGGCGTGGGCATTACCCATGCCGCGCTGAGTGAACGTCTGCACTGGATGCAGGCCACGTATGGGCTGCAAGCCGATGATGTGCTGATGCAAAAAGCGCCGATCAGTTTTGACGTGTCGGTGTGGGAATGTTTTTGGCCATTGGTGACCGGTTGCCAACTGGTAGTGGCCGGGCCTGGCGAGCACCGTGACCCGCAGCGCATTGCGCATTTGGTGCAGCAGTTTGGCGTCACCACGCTGCACTTTGTGCCGCCCCTGCTGCGTGTGTTTGTGGACGAGCCGCAAACCGTGCACTGCCGCAGTCTGCGCCGCGTGTTTTCCGGGGGCGAAGCGTTGCCGGCTGCGCTGCGGGACCGGGTGCTGGCGCGGTTGCCGAACGTGCAGTTACACAACCGTTACGGGCCGACTGAAACCACGATCAACGTCACCCATTGGGCCTGCAGCGTGGCCGACGGCGAACGTTCGCCCATCGGGCGGCCGCTGGGCAACGTGCTGTGCCGGGTGCTCGACAGCGAACTCAACCCGCTGCCTGCCGGGGTGCCGGGTGAGCTGTGCATTGGCGGTAGCGGCCTGGCGCGGGGTTACCAGCAGCGTCCCGCTTTGACCGCTGAACGGTTTATTGCCGACCCGCTGGGCGAGCCGGGTTCGCGTTTATACCGCACCGGCGATCAGGTGCGCTGGGGCGCACAGGGTGCGCTGGAATACCTCGGTCGTCTCGATCAGCAGGTCAAGGTGCGCGGGTTCCGGGTCGAACCGCAGGAGATCGAAGCGCGCTTGCTGGCGCAGCCCGGCGTGGCACACGCGGCGGTGTTGATTCGCGACACGGCCGCCGGGCCGCAGTTGATCGGGTACTTCACAACGGTTGAACATCACGCGGTCGATGGCCCGCAGCTCAGTGCCGCTCTGGCACGGGAACTGCCGGATTACATGGTGCCCGCGCAGCTCATACAGCTGGCGGCCATGCCTTTGAGCCCCAGCGGCAAGCTGGACGCGCGCGCCTTGCCGCAACCGCAATGGTGCGTGCGCGAACATGTCGAGCCAGACACCGCGCTGCAACAGCAGATTGCCGCCATCTGGCGCGACGTGTTGGGGCAGGCGCGCATCGGGCTGCGTGACGACTTCTTTGCCTTGGGCGGCCACTCCCTGCTGGCCACGCAAATCGTGTCGCGGGTACGTCAGGCCTGTGACGTCGAACTGGCGCTGCGCACGCTGTTTGAAGCCAGTGAGCTGGGCGCATTCGTGGACGCCGTGGCGCTGATTCAGTCAGCCGGTGCGCGCAACACGCAACTGCCGATTGAAACGGTCGATCGCAGCCAACCGGTGCCGTTGTCGTATTCCCAGCAGCGTATGTGGTTCCTCTGGCAGATGGAGCCCGACAGCCCGGCTTACAACGTCGGCGGCATGGCGCGCCTTAAGGGTGTGCTCGATGTGGGCCGTTTTGAGGCAGCCTTGCAGGCACTGATCCTGCGTCACGAAACCCTGCGTACCACGTTCCCGAGCGTAGACGGCGTGGCCTGTCAGAAGGTGCACCGTGACGCGGGCATAAACATGGCCTGGCTTGACCTCAGCGCCCTGGACGAAGCCACCCGGCAGCAGCGTTTACAGGCGCTGGCCGACACCGAAGCGCATCGCCCGTTCGATCTGGAAACCGGGCCGTTGCTGCGGGCGTGCATGGTCAAGGCCGGGGAGCGCGAACACGACTTCGTGCTGACCTTGCACCACATCGTGACTGAAGGCTGGGCGATGGATATTTTCGCCCGCGAACTGGGCCAGCTCTATGAAGCTTTCCTCGATGACCGTTTATCGCCGCTGGCGCCGTTGGCCGTGCAGTACCTGGATTACAGCGTGTGGCAGCGGCAGTGGCTGGCGTCGGGCGAGCGTCAACGCCAACTCGATTACTGGATCGCCAAACTGGGGCATGAACACCCGCTGCTGGAGTTGCCGGGCGACCGCCCTCGGCCCCCGGTGCAGAGCCATCAGGGTGAGTTGTTCCGCTTTGACCTGAGTGATGAACTGGCGGCCCGCGTGCGTCGCTTCAATGCCGAGCACGGCCTGACGCTGTTCATGACCATGACCGCCACGTTGGCCGTGTTGCTCTATCGCTACAGCGGCCAGACCGACGTGCGCATCGGTGCGCCGGTTGCCAACCGCATTCGGCCCGAAAGTGAAGGGCTGATCGGCGCCTTCCTCAACACTCAGGTGCTGCGTTGCCAGCTCGACGCGCACATGCGTGTCGGTGAGTTGCTGGAACAGGTACGGCACACCGTGATTGAAGGTCAGTCCCATCAGGACTTGCCGTTCGATCACGTGGTCGAAGCCCTGCAACCGCCGCGCAGCGCGGCCTATAACCCGCTGTTTCAAGTGATGTGCAACGTTCAGCGCTGGGAATTCCAGCAGCGCCGCGAACTGGCGGGCATGACCGTCGAGTACCTGGCCAACGATGCGCGGGCCACCAAGTTTGACCTCAACCTGGAGGTGACCGACCTCGACCATCGGCTGGGGTGCTGCCTGACTTACAGCACGGACTTGTTTGATGAGCCGCGCATTGCCCGCATGGCCGCGCACTGGCGCACCCTGCTGGAGGCGTTGCTGGGTGATCCGCAACAGCGCTTGAGCGACTTGCCACTGATGCACACCGACGAGCTGCAACAACAGGGGCAGGCCATGGCTGCGCCAGCAGGCGATCACGCGCTGGACCTGTGCATTCACACGCTGTTTGCCGAACAAGCGCGCACGCGTCCCGAGGCCATCGCCTTGACCTTTGCCGGTCAACACATGCGTTATGGCGAGCTGGATAGCCGCGCCAACCGTCTGGCGTGGATGCTGCGTGAACGGGGCGTGGGCCCGCAGGTTCGCGTGGGGCTGGCGCTGGAGCGTTCACTGGATATGGTGGTCGGTCTGCTGGCGATCCTCAAGGCCGGGGGCGCCTACGTCCCGCTGGACCCTGAATACCCGCTGGAGCGCTTGCATTACATGATCGAAGACAGCGGCATTGGCCTGCTGCTCAGCCACCGCGCGTTGTTTGACGCACTGGGGCCTTTGCCTCAAGGCGTGGCGCGCTGGTGTGCAGAGGAAGACGGCGCGCAACTGGCGGCGTACCCGGCAGCCGAGCTGCCACTGATCAGCCTGGCGCAGCATCAGGCTTACCTCATTTACACCTCCGGATCCACTGGCCAGCCTAAAGGTGTGGTGGTGTCCCACGGTGAAATCGCCATGCATTGCCGCGCGGTGATCGACACCTTCGGTATGCGCCCGGACGACTGTGAACTGCATTTTTATTCCATCAACTTTGATGCGGCGACCGAGCGCTTGCTGGTGCCGTTGCTCAGCGGTGCGCGGGTGGTGTTGCGCGCTCAGGGGCAGTGGGACGCTCAGGCAATTTGCCAGCTGATACGCGAGCAGCAGGTCAATATTTTGGGGTTCACCCCCAGCTATGGCAGCCAGCTGGCGCAGTGGCTGGCGACGCAGCAGCAGACCTTGCCGGTGCGCCTGTGCATCACGGGCGGCGAAGCCTTGACGGGTGAGCATTTGCAACGCATTCGGGCCGCGTTCCAGCCGCAACAGTTTTTCAACGCCTATGGCCCAACAGAAACCGTGGTCATGCCGCTGGCCAGTCTGGCGCCTGAGCACCTGGAAGACGGGGCGGGCAGTGTGGCGATCGGCCGGGCAATCGGCGCCCGCGTGGCGTACATCCTCGACGCCGGGCTGGCGCGGGTGCCGCAGGGCGCCATCGGCGAGCTGTACGTGGGAGGTGCCGGTTTGGCACAAGGCTATCACCAGCGCCCGGCCATGACCGCCGAACGCTTTGTGGTCGACCCGTTTTCTGACGAGGGCGGACGGCTGTACCGCACCGGCGATCGGGTGCGCCAACGCGCCGACGGGCTGGTCGAATATGTGGGTCGGGTCGACCATCAGGTCAAAATCCGGGGTTTCCGCATCGAGCTGGGGGAAATCGAAAGTCGCCTGCTGGAACACCCGGCCGTGCGCCAAGCGGTGGTGCTGGCGCTGGACATGCCCGGCGGCAAACAGCTGGCGGCGTACCTGGTGTGCGACGCAGCGCACCCGGAGGACGCGCAGCACGCGGCCTTGCGCGAAGGGCTGAAAGCCCGTCTCAAGGCGCAGTTGCCCGATTACATGGTGCCGACTCATATGATGCTGCTGGCCAACATGCCGCTGACCGCCAACGGCAAGTTGGACCGGCACGCCTTGCCGACCCCGGACCCTGAGCACAACCGTGCGCAGTACGTGGCCCCGAGCAACCCGCTGGAACAGCGCTTGGCGCAGGTCTGGTGTGATGTGCTGAACCTCGGGCAGGTCGGGCTTAACGACAACTTCTTTGAGTTGGGTGGCGACTCGATCCTGTCGATTCAGGTGGTCAGCCGGGCGCGGCAGCTGGGCATCCATTTCAGCCCGCGGGATTTGTTCCAGCATCAAACCGTGCACGCGTTGGCGAGCGTGGCCACCCGTTGCGAGCAGACCACCGCTGAGCAAGGACAGCTCACGGGCGAATCGGCGTTGACCCCGATCCAGCATTGGTTCTTCGATACCCCTATGCCGCACCGCGAGCATTGGAACCAGTCAGTGCTGTTGCAGCCGACCCTGCGCCTTGAACCCGAGCTGCTTGAACGGGCACTGGTGGCATTGCTGGTGCATCACGATGTCTTGCGCCTGGGTTTTGAGCACCGTGCCGGGCAATGGCGCGCCGAATACCGGGGCGATGCCGATCACGGTGTGTTGTGGCAGGCCGATGTGACTGACTGGCGCGCCAGCGAAGCACTGTTTGACGACGCCCAGCGCAGCCTCACGCTGGAGGACGGGCCATTGCTGCGCGCATTGCTGCTCAACGGGCCGCACGGTGAGCAGCGCGTGCTGCTGGTGATTCACCACGTGGCCGTCGACGGTGTGTCCTGGCGGGTGCTGCTGGACGACCTGCAAACGGTTTACCGCCAACTGGCGGCGCATCAACCCCTGAATTTGCCCGCCAAGACCAGCGCCTTCCGTGCCTGGGCCGAACGTTTGCAGGCCTATGCCAGCAGCGATGCGCTGCGCGAAGAGTTGGGGCAGTGGCAACGGCAACTTAACGGGCCACCGGTCGTGTTGCCGTGCGCCCGGCCGCAGGGCAGCAGGCAATACCTGCACGCGCAGACAGTCAGCGTACGGCTGGATGCCGAGCGTACCCGTCAATTGCTGCAACACGCGCCCGGCGCGTACCGCACGCAGGTCAATGACCTGTTGCTGACTGCGCTGGCACGGGTCATGTGCCGCTGGACGGGGCAACCCTCGACGTTGGTGCAACTGGAAGGCCACGGGCGTGAAACCCTGTTCGACGGTATCGACCTGAGCCGCACCGTGGGCTGGTTCACCAGTGCCTACCCGGTGCGCCTGACCCCGCCGCTGAGCGACGATCAGGGCGCTTCGATCAAGGCCATCAAGGAACACCTGCGCAGCGTGCCGCACAAGGGCCTGGGCTATGGCGTGCTGCGCTACCTGACCGACAGCGCGACCCGGCAGGCACTGGCCGCATTGCCGGAAGCGGCGGTGACGTTCAATTACCTGGGTCAGTTCGACCAGAGTTTTGCCAGCGATGCGTTATTCCGGCCGCTGGATGAACCGGTCGGGGCGGCCCATGACCCGCAGGCGCCGTTGCCCAACGAGTTGAGCATCGACAGTCAGGTCTACGGCGGCGAGCTGCTGCTGCGCTGGACCTTCAGCGCTGACCGCTATGACACGACCACCGTGCAGTCGCTGGCGCAGGCCTACCTGCGCGAGCTTGAGGCGCTGATTGCGCATTGTGTGAGCGACGGTGCCGGGGGCCTGACGCCGTCGGACTTCCCGCTGGCCGCGCTCACTCAGGCGCAGTTGGCCGCGCTGCCGGTGCCCGCCGAGTGCATCGAAGACGTGTACCCGATGACCCCCATGCAGGAAGGCATGCTGTTGCACACCTTGCTGGAGCCGGGCACCGGGTTGTATTACATGCAGGACCGCTACCGCATCAACAGTGTGCTGGACCCGCAACGTTTTGCCCGGGCCTGGCAAGCCGTGGTCGCACGGCATGAAGCGTTGCGTGCCTCCTTCTGCTGGAACGCCGGTGAGCACATGCTGCAAATCATTCATCGTCCCGGCGCCACCGCCGTGGACTATCAGGACTGGAGCGATGCGCCGCAGGAAGGCCACGAAGCGCGGCTGCAAGCGTTGCTCAAGCAAGAACGTGAAGCCGGTTTCGACTTGCTCAACCAGGCGCCGTTCCACCTGCGCCTGATTCGGGTCGGGGAGGCGCGCTACTGGTTCATGATGAGCAACCACCACATCCTGATCGATGCATGGTGCCGCTCATTGCTAATGAGCGATTTCTTCGAAATCTACAGCGCGCTAGGCGAGGACCGAGCGCCACAACTGGCGCTGGCGCCGCGCTACCGCGACTACATTGGTTGGTTGCAACAGCAAAACCTGCAACAGGCCAACCAATGGTGGCAGCGTAACTTGCAAGGCTTTGAACACACCACGTACATCCCGAGCGACCGTCCTTTCCTGCGCGAGCATGCAGGCGACAGCGGCGGCATGCTGGTGGGTGATTGCTATACCCGGCTTGAGGTGCAGGACGGCGTGCGGCTGAGGGAGCTGGCGCAACAGCATCAATTGACCATCAACACCTTTGCTCAGGCGGCCTGGGCATTGGTGCTGCGCCGGTTCAGCGGCGAGCGTGACGTGTTGTTCGGCGTCACTGTGGCCGGACGCCCGGTGGCGTTGCCGCAGATGCAGCAGACGGTCGGGTTGTTCATTAACAGCGTGGCCCTGCGGGTGCAGATGCCGGAGGACGGGCAGGCGCTGAGCGTGCGTCAATGGTTGAGCGATCTGCTGGCGCACAACATGGAGCTGCGCGAGTACGAATACTTGCCACTGGTGACGATTCAGGAGCGCAGTGAGCTGCCAAAGGGCCAGCCGCTGTTCGACAGTTTGTTCGTGTTCGAGAACGCGCCCGTGGACATGTCGGTCATGGACCGGGCGCAGCGCCTGAAGGCAACCTCGGACTCGGGCCGCACCCATACCAACTTCCCGCTGACAGCCGTGTGTTACCCCGGTGATGACTTGGGCCTGCACCTGTCCTATGACCAGCGCTACTTCGAGCGCAGCAGCGTCGAACGGTTGTTGGCGCACTTCAAGCGCCTGCTGTTGGCGTTGATGGACGGGCTGGAAGGGGACATGGCGCAGTTGCCCTTGCTGGACGACAGTGAGCGCGCCTTCCTGATCGACGGCTGCAACCAGAGCCAGTGCGACTACCCGCTGGAGCAGAGCTATGTCGCCTTGTTTGAAGCACAGGTGGCGGCGCACCCCGAGCGTATTGTGGCCACTTGTCTGGATGAGCAATGGCGCTACCGCGAGCTGAATACGGCCAGCAATCGCCTGGGGCATGCCCTGATCGCTGCCGGTGTGCGCCCAGACCAACCTGTGGCGTTGCTGGCTGAGCGCGGCTTGCCGTTGCTGGGCATGATTATCGGCAGCTTCAAGGCCGGGGCCGGTTATTTGCCGCTGGACCCGGGGCTGCCGGGTGCTCGTCTGAGCCGCATCCTTGACCTCAGCCGCGCGCCATTACTGGTGTGCACCCAAGCGTGCCGGGAACAGGCGCAAGGGTTGATCGACGACGCCGGGTGCCCGGTCCGTCCGCGCCTGCTGGTGTGGGAGGAGGTACAAGCCGCGGCGCTCGCTGAGCATAATCCGCAGGTTTATAGCCAGCCGGACCACCTCGCGTACGTCATCTACACCTCGGGCTCGACCGGTTTGCCCAAAGGCGTGATGGTGGAACAGCGCGGCATGCTCAACAACCAATTGAGTAAAGTGCCGTACCTGCAACTGACCGGGCGGGACGTGATTGCCCAGACCGCCTCGCAAAGCTTTGACATCTCGGTCTGGCAGTTCCTGGCCGCACCGTTGTTTGGTGCCCAGGTGGCTATCGTGCCGAACACCCTTGCCCATGACCCGCAGGCATTGTTGGCGCAGGTCACTGCGCAGCGCATCAGCGTGCTGGAAAGCGTGCCGTCGCTGATTCAGGGGATGCTGGCGCAGGAGCCCGTGCCGCTCGATAGCGTGCGCTGGATGTTGCCGACGGGTGAGGCGATGCCGCCCGAACTGGCCCAGCAATGGCTGGCGCGGTACCCGGGGATCGGGCTGGTCAACGCCTATGGTCCGGCTGAGTGTTCTGACGACGTGGCGTTCTTCCGTGTCGATCAGGCGTCGACCCAAGGCAGCTATTTGCCGATCGGCACGCCGACCGACAACAACCGTTTGTATGTGCTGGACAGCGCCTTGCAACTGGTGCCGCTGGGCGCCGTGGGCGAGTTGTGTGTGGCGGGCACCGGGGTGGGGCGCGGTTACGTGAGTGATCCGCTGCGCACCGCCACGGCTTTTGTGCCGAACCCGTATGGCGCGCCGGGTGAGCGGTTGTACCGCACCGGCGACCTGGCCCGTCGTCGCATGGACGGGGTGCTGGAATACGTGGGGCGCATCGACCATCAGGTAAAAATTCGCGGTTACCGTATCGAGCTGGGGGAAATTGAAGCGCGTCTGCATGAACAGCCGCATGTACGTGACGCAGCGGTTGGCGTGCAGGAGGGTGCCAATGGCAGGTACCTGGTGGGCTATTTGGTGGCCGCACCTTCGGCGCTGAGTCATGGCGAGCGTCTGGAGCACATCAAGCGACGTCTGCGTGCCGAACTGCCGGAGTACATGGTGCCGCTGCACTGGACGTGGCTGGAGCGGATGCCACTCAATGCCAACGGCAAGCTGGACCGCAAAGCGCTGCCCGCACTCGAGATCGGCCAACAGCCGCGCGAAGATTACGTGGCGCCGCGTACAGAACTGGAGCAGACCCTGGCCGATATTTGGGCTGAGGTGTTGCAGGTGGACCGGGTGGGGATCACCGACAACTTCTTCGAATTGGGCGGGCATTCGCTGCTGGCCACGCAAATTGCGTCACGGGTGCAGAAGGTGTTGCAACGTAACGTGCCGTTGCGGGCGATGTTTGAGTGCAGTTGCGTACAGGCGCTGGCGCAGTACATCCAGGGGCTGGAAGACAGCGAGATCAATGAAGAGAAGGTCGATCGTCTGAGTGACTTGATGGCGGAACTGGAAGGACTGTAATCAACGTTCAGGCCCGTGCGTGTCACCGGCACGGGCCTGACGGGGGGTTATTTCGGGCCGAGGATTTTCGCCAGTTTTTCCGGCGACGGCGCACCTTGCTGCTGTTGCAGGTTGCCCTGTTCGTCGAGGTAGAAAATCGCCGGGGTCGCTGCCACGTCCAGTTCCGACATCAGTTGCATGTTGGCGTCGAGCTGGGCCTGCACGTCAGCCGGGATGCTGCCCAGTGCCTTGAGGGTGCTGGCCTTGCCGGCTTTTTCGTGGTCGTGAAGGGCTTGCTGCGGGTTTTTGGCGGCGAGCAGAGCGGCGGACTTGCCTGGACTGTCCTCACGGATGATGCCGACCATGATGTGGCGCAATTGCACCTTGCCCGCGTCCACCCACGGACGGGCTTGCTCCCAGAACATGTTGCAGTACGGGCAGTTGGGGTCGCTGAACAGATACACGATGCGCGGTGCGTCTTTTTTGCCGTCGGCAATCCAGTGGGTTTTCTCCATGTTGGCCCAGACTTCCTTGGCCATCGGTTCGTACACCATCTTTTGCAGCGGCGCGAGGCTCAGGTCATTGCCGTTTGCGTCATACAAATTACCTACCAGCACGTTGCCATCTTTGGTCAGGTACAGCGCCATGCCGCGGTTCTGATACTGCGCGGCATACCCGCGCAGGCCACTTGGCGCATCAAAACTGCCGACGATTTTCGCGCCCTTGGCTTCGATTTTCTTGATTGCCGGTGGCAGTTCTTCGGCGTGCAACAACGGCGATTGCAGCAGGGCCGCGCCAAGCAGGGCGGTCGTGCTCAGGTTTAACAGTGTGCGGTTACGCATTGGGTATTCCTTGCAGGGTCGCCCGGGCGGGCTGACGATGAAATAGGTGGATCAAAAGTCTCGAGGGCGCGCGCCAGGCTGGCTTCGGACAACTCGCCCAAATGACTGGCCAACAGGCGGCCGTCCGCGTTGTAGAACAGTGTAGTGGGTAACGCCATGGAGCCGACTTTCTGCCCCAACTGGCCACCACTGTCGAACAGAATATTGCTCAAGTTCAGGCCCTGAGTTTCGAGGAAGGTGCTGACACTCTGCATGCTCTCGCCCTGATTGACGAAGAGGAACGTCACGCCTTCGTGTGCATGCTGCGCGTTCTGCAATACCGGCATTTCGCGGCGGCAAGGCGGGCACCAGGTGGCCCACAAATTGATCACCAGCGGGCCGCCTTTGTAACTGTCCAGTTGGACAGATTCGCCATTGGCGTTGCGCAGTACGATGTCAGGCAATTGCGTGCCTTTTTCGTACAGGTTCGAGGCCAAGCTGGCCAGTAGCCAGAATGCCAGGCCACTGGCTATTCCCCAGCCCAGGGGGCGTCGCAAGCCCGTGCGGCGCCAGCCCCAGATTACGGCGCCCACCAGCACCGCCACTAAGCCTGTCCACGCCAGGAAGCCGCCATCGCGCAGGTCGAGCATTTGCAGCGGGTCCTGTTGGAAGTAGCGCCAGTAGGCGATGACAAAACCGATACGCGCCGCGAGCAAGCCCATCAGGAACAGGCTGAACAGCACTGACTCAGGGTTTTCGCCGCCGCGTTTGGCCACCCGCCAACCCACCAGCGTCGCCAGAGCGAGGGCCAGGATCAGCAACAGGTGGTTGATTGCCAGTGCAAACGAACCGATGGTCAGGGTCAGCATTTAGTGGAGTTCCCGGGTGGCTTGCCAGTTATTCAAAAAGGTCTCGGCGCTCACTTCGCCCGTGATGCGCTGGGCGCGACGCTCAACCCCGTTCGGCCCGATCCAGATAAACGTAGGGGGGCCGGGTACGTGATAACGGCTGAGCAGGTCGCGGCTGGCGACAGTATCGTCGGTCACGTCCAGACGCAACAAACGCACACCTTGCAGGGCTTGCATGACCTGCGGTTGGCCGAACACTTTTTTCTCCATCACTTTGCAGGACACGCACCAGTCCGCGTAGTAGTCGAGCATCACCCATTGGCCCTGCGCCTTGGCGGCTACCAGTTCGCGCTCAAGGTCAGGCAAGTTGTTGACTGTGATGAACGCGTCGTGGGCCGCTTGTGAAGGGCTGCCGGCCACTGTTTTTGCGGTGTACACCTGCATCGGCTGCCAAGGGTCGGTGCTGCCGCCCGCGGCGCCGATCAGCATCAGACTGCCCCACAGCCCCGCCAGCAGGCCCAGGGGCGCAAACAGCGCTTTCACGCGCAAATACTGTTGCGCCTGTTGCCACAGGCTGCCTGCCACGATCAGCAACAGCACGCCCCACAAGGCCAGCCACAGCGATTCATCCAGCACCGGGCGCACCAGCAGCAGCGCGGTGCCCAGGAACAGGAAGCCAAACAGACCCTTCATCAGGTTCATCCAGGCCCCTGGCTTGGGCAGGAAGCGACTGCCGACCGTGACCAGCAGCAACAACGGCATGCCAATACCGACGCCCATGGTGAACAGCACCAGGCCCCCTTGCACGGCATTGCCGCTTTGCGCGATGTAGAGCAAGGCGCCGGCCAGCGGAGCGGTCATGCACGGCCCGACCAGCAAGCCGGAAAGGGCACCGAGGACACCGGCCCCGATCAAGCTGCCACCTTTGCGCCCGCGTCCGGCGGTTTCCAGACGATCACGCAGCGCCGCAGGCAATTGCAGTTCGAAAAAACCGAACATCGGCAAAGCAAGCACGACAAACAGCGCAGCAAAACTGCCCAGCAGCCAGGGTTGTTGCAACAGCGCTTGCAAATTGGCACCGAGCAGCGCGGCCAGCACGCCGAGGCCGGCATACACCAGCGCCATGCTGATGACATAACTGCCGGCAACCGCAAAGCCACGGCCTGGGCCCGCGCCGCTACCGACCACCAGCCCGGCGAGAATCGGCAGCATGGGCAATGAACACGGGGTGAAAGCCAGCAGCAGGCCGAGTCCGAAAAACAGCAACAGGCTCCAGCCCAGCGAGCGTTGCTGCAAGCTGGCGGCCAGTGACTGATCCTGGGCCTGCCCCTGCTCGACAACCGCCTGCGTGCCACCCAGGTCCAGCGTCTGACTTTGTGGCGGGTAGCACAGCCCGGCGTCCGCACAACCTTGCCAACTGACGTTGACCTGACCGCTGGCACCTGCCGGGATCAGCAGCTCCAGGTAGTCGCGGTACACCTGCGTGGCGCCGAAAAATTCGTCGCTGTGTGCTTGCCCTTCAGGCAGTACCGGCAGATGCGCGGCATCCAGTCCTTCGAACTTGAAGCGTTTTTTGTACAAGTAGTATTTATCGGTGATTTGCCATTGCAGCCGGGTTTCACCTGAAGGCAAAGGCTCGGACGTGAACACAAATGCTTGGTTAGCCGGCAGGAAATCAGCCTTTTGTTCAAATGGGTTGTCACTGGCGTACGCCTGACTCAAACCCGTGAGTAGCAGGAAAAAAAACACAATCAACTGAGGCATGCGCCAAACCCTGGATGTTCGAATTGACGCTACCTTGGCGGCACTTGATTAACCGAGTGTTAAAAACGGCATAATCGGGCCTTAATCCCAGCGCCCTTAAATTGGCCTCTTTACGCGGGTATCTGCATGCACGTATTGGTTTGCGAAGACGATGAACTGATTGCCAGCGGCATTGTGGCCGGGCTGACGGCTCAGGGCATGACGGTTGAGCACGTGAACACCGCTGGCAAGGCGCGCGCGATGCTCAAGGCCGCCGCGTTCGATGCCATGGTGCTGGACCTCGGGTTACCGGATGAGGACGGGCTCAAGCTGCTGCAACAATTGCGCCAGCAGGGCTTTGAGCTGCCGGTCCTGGTATTGACTGCGCGGGATGCGGTGACTGACCGGGTGGATGGCCTGCAGGCTGGCGCCGATGATTACCTGCTCAAGCCATTCGACCTGCGCGAACTGGCCGCGCGCCTGCACACGCTGCTGCGCCGTGTGGCGGGGCGTAGCGTCAACCTCATCGAGCACGGCCGCCTGACCTACGACCCCAGCAGCCGCGCCACGTTGTTGGGGGGCAAGCCCGTGGACCTGTCGCGCCGCGAGCAGGCGTTGTTACAAGCCTTGCTGCATAACCGGGGGCGGGTGCTGTCGACCGAGCAACTCAAAGACAGTATTTACGGGTTCAGTGACGAGCTGGAGAGCAACGCCTTGAACGTTCATATCCACCACCTGCGCCGCAAATTGGGTAATGGCATCGTCGAAACCGTGCGTGGCCTTGGCTATCGCCTGGGTCCGGCCGATGGCAACGAGCCCGAGGCATGATGAGCCTGCGCCTGCGGTTAAGCCTGACCATTGGTTCGGCGTTCATCTTGATCTGGATGCTCGCGGCGGCATGGATGCTCAGCGATCTGCGTCAACAAATGATGTTTTCCCTCGATCAGCGGCTTGTGGCCTCTGCACGGATGGTCGCCGGGCTGCTGGAGCAATTGCCGCAATTGCCGGTAAAAGGCGAGGGCACGCATTTCAGCGCTGAACAACTGACCATCCCCGGTGGCATGGCATGTCAGGTCAGCTCCTTGCGGGGGGAGATTCTGGCCCGCAGCCATAACAACCCGGATCAGCCGATGCAGTCTGAATCCACCGGTTTTCGCGATCAAATCATCGACGGTGCCGCCTGGCGCACCTTTACCCTGGACCGTGGCGACCTGCGCATCACCACAGCCGATCGTCAGGTGGAGCGGGAGGCGTTGAATCTGTCAGTGCTGCTGGCGGCTTCAGTGCCTGTGGGCATGGCGTTGGTGGGCTGTTTATTACTGCTGTGGCTGGGCATCGGGCAAGGGTTGGCACCGCTCAAACGGATGCGTGATGCCCTGATGCGCCGCGATGCCGATTCGTTGCAGCCTTTGCAAATCAGCCCGTTGCCCAGCGAATTGCAACCGTTACTCGATTCACAAAACCAGTTACTGGCCCGTATCGCCAAGGCCATTGAGCGCGAGCGGCGTTTGACCGGCGATGCCGCGCACGAGTTGCGCAGCCCGCTGACGGCAATTAAAACCCACCTGCAAGTGGCACGCATGACCGAGGGCGCTGCCCGCGAGCAATCGCTGGCCCACGCTGAAGCCGGGGCCGACCGCTTGCACCGTACCCTTGAGCAACTGCTGTTGCTGGCCAGGGTCGAAGGCAGTTTGTCATTCGATGACGGTGTCCAATGCTCGCCCGAGCAGGTGGCGCGTCTGGCCATTCATGATGCGGCCAGCGGGGCGGCGGATCGCATTGTCCTGAATGTGCCCGCGAATCTGCCCGAGACCCCGCTTAAAGTGCCGTCCGTGCTGGCCATTGCAGCTTTGCGCAACTTGCTTGAGAACGCCCTGCGGCATACATCGGCCGATACCCGCGTCGAATTGACACTTCGCGTAGTGGCCACAGATGTGTATTTTGTCGTCCGCGATCACGGCCCCGGCATTTCGCCTGAGACCTTGCAGCACATGACCCAACGTTTTTGGCGTCACGACAACAGCAACGGCTGCGGGTTGGGGCTGGCCATCGTGCAGGCCATTGTCGAGCGCTGCGCCGGTGGGTTGAGCTTTGACAGTCAGCCCGACGGGCTGCGGGTTGAGTTGCGCATGCCCTTGCAAACTGAAAGCGGCCGGTAAGGCCGCTTTTTCATGATCCTTCCTGTCTGCAGGACAGTCCGGCAAGCACTGATGCAGCTCAGTGTTTTGCCTGCGCGTCGCCTTTAAAGTACCTCTCGGTTTATGAGGGGGTTAAGTCAACTCCACCTATAAGAAAAATCCACTTGCAAGGTAAAAAAACATTGAAGGATTCAGCGTTTGATCACCCGCCTGTCGGTGAACCTCACGAACTCCAGCGCAGTCTGTCCAACCGCCACATTCAACTGATCGCCATTGGCGGCGCCATCGGCACCGGCCTGTTCATGGGGTCGGGCAAAACCATCAGCCTGGCGGGCCCCTCGATCATTTTTGTGTACATGATCATTGGCTTCATGCTGTTTTTTGTCATGCGCGCGATGGGTGAGTTGCTGTTATCCAACCTCAAGTACAAATCGTTCATTGATTTCTCGGCGGACCTGCTGGGGCCGATGGCCGGTTATTTCATGGGCTGGACTTATTGGTTTTGCTGGATCGTCACGGGCATTGCGGATGTAGTCGCGATTTCCGGGTACACCCAATTCTGGTTTCCGGGCGTCCCCTTATGGATGCCTGCTGTCGGGTGCGTGGCGTTGCTGCTGTCGCTGAACCTGATCACCGTGAAGATGTTCGGTGAGCTGGAATTCTGGTTTGCCATGATCAAAATCGTCGCCATTTGCGCGTTGGTGTGCACCGGCTTGTACATGGTGGTAACGGCCTATCAGTCGCCTGCGGGGCACGCCGCCACGCTGAGTAACCTGTGGAATGACGGCGGGATGTTCCCCCATGGCCTGATGGGCTTCTTTGCCGGGTTCCAGATCGCCGTATTTGCGTTTGTCGGTATCGAGCTGGCGGGCACCACTGCGGCCGAGACCAAAGATCCCGAGCGTAATTTGCCCCGCGCGATCAATTCGATCCCGCTGCGGATCATCATGTTCTACGTGTTCGCGCTCATTGCGATTTTGGCTGTTACCCCGTGGCGCGACGTGGTGGCGGACAAAAGCCCTTTTGTTGAGTTGTTCATGCTGGCGGGGCTTCCGGCTGCGGCAGGTATCATCAACTTCGTGGTGTTGACCTCGGCTGCTTCGTCGGCCAACAGCGGTGTGTTTTCCACCAGCCGTATGCTCTACGGCCTGGCGCTGGAAGGTGACGCACCGCAGAAATTCAAGCACCTGTCGCAACGTGCCGTGCCATCCAACGGGCTGATTTTTTCTTGCATTTGCTTGCTGGCCGGGGCGTTGGTGATTTATCTGGTCCCTAACCTGATGCAAGCCTTCACCCTGATCACCACGGTGTCTGCGACCCTGTTCATGTTTGTCTGGTCGATGATTCTGTTGTCGTACCTGGCCTATCGCAAACAACGCGCAGACTTGCATCAGGCATCGCGTTACAAGATGCCGGGCGGCAAAGTGATGGTCTGGGTGTGTCTGGCGTTCTTCGCGTTCATTTTGGTGTTGTTGGCGCTGGAGGACGACACGCGGCAGGCCTTGTACGCAGTGCCGGGCTGGTTCCTGCTGTTAGGGCTGGCCTACCGGTCTATCGTGCGCAACAAGCAGCAGGTCACTAAGCCTGTGCAATAACGCGCAGTGTGCTGCTGTTTGAAACAAAGGGGATGGCCTGCAAGGTGCCATCCCCTTTGTCGTTTTAGCGATCCATAGCGCGGGGATTCTGCGATTCACCTCTAAATCCGGGCCCTGCCAATGCGTTTCCAAAGCAGGAAAGCCTGCAGCGATTATTCGTACCGCGAAAGTCCTCGCAGGTCAGCAGTGCTGGTCAATCTCTTCAGCGCATTGAGGGTCCCGCAAATGTCAGTCGCTACCAGTCTTGTCGACGATCAGCCGGTTCGGGTCAGTACGACCGAAACGCTGTATCGATTTGAAGAATCTCCCTTGCTGGCCCGCCAGAGCCGTCAAGAATCCAATGCGCGCAGTTATCCGCGACGTATCCCGCTCGCGTTGAAGCGCGCCAAGGGGTTGTATGTCGAGGACGTGGAAGGCCGACGTTTCATCGACTGCCTGGCAGGCGCGGGCACGTTGGCGCTCGGGCATAACCATCCTGTGGTGATCGAGGCGATCCGCCGGGTGCTGGACGAGGGGCTGCCTTTGCATACGCTGGATTTGACCACGCCGGTCAAGGATCAGTTTGTGCAAGACTTGTTTGGCCTCTTGCCGGACGCCTTGGCCCAAGAAGCGAAAATCCAGTTTTGTGGCCCTACAGGCACCGACGCGGTGGAAGCTGCGTTGAAGCTGGTGCGCACGGCCACCGGGCGCAACACGGTGATTTCCTTTCAGGGCGGCTATCACGGCATGAGTCAGGGTGCCTTGAGCCTGATGGGCAGCCTTGGCCCGAAGCAGCCCATGGCCGCCTTGTTGGGTAATGGCGTGCAATTCATGCCGTATCCCTACGATTACCGTTGCCCGTTTGGCCTCGGGGGGGAGCAAGGGGTCAAGGCCAATTTGAGTTACCTGCACACCCTGTTCAGTGATCCGGAAGCCGGTGTGCAGTTGCCTGCTGCCGTGATTGTAGAAGTGGTGCAGGGCGAGGGGGGCGTGATTCCGGCCGACCTGGACTGGCTGCGGGGGCTGCGGCGCATCACGGAGCAGGCCGGGGTGGCCTTGATCGTTGATGAAATTCAGAGCGGTTTCGCCCGCACCGGCAAGATGTTTGCCTTTGAGCATGCTGGCATCGTGCCTGATGTGGTGGTGCTGTCCAAGGCCATTGGTGGCAGCTTGCCGTTAGCGGTGGTGGTCTATCGCCAGTGGCTCGACACTTGGCTGCCTGGCGCCCATGCCGGAACTTTCCGCGGTAATCAGATGGCCATGGCCGCGGGCAGTGCCGTGATGCGCTACCTCAAGGAACATCATGTGGCAGCGCATGCGACAGCCATGGGTGAGCGGCTGAGTGAGCACTTGCACCTCTTGCAGCGCGACTTCCCGCAAGTGGGTGACGTTCGGGGGCGCGGGCTGATGCTGGGTGTGGAACTGGTTGACCCGACTGGCATGCCTGACGCATTGGGCCACCCGCCAGCATTCGGCCGTCTGGCGCCGTTGGTGCAGCGTGAGTGCCTCAAGCGCGGGTTGATTCTGGAGCTGGGGGGGCGCCACGGCAGTGTGGTGCGGTTCCTGCCCCCGCTGATCATCACCGGCGCCGAGATCGATCAAGTGGCTGCCATTTTTGGCAATGCCTTGGCGGCTGCCATCGCCCTGCTCTAATTCCCGGTGATGGTCGCTCGTTTGTTCTATGACCCCTGCTGCGCGTGTTGGCGCAGCCTGCCTAATGCGATGGAGACCCGCACATGAGTTCAGTATTTGACCGCGACGATATTCTTTTTCAGGTGGTGGTGAACCACGAGGACCAGTATTCGATCTGGCCTGACTACAAAGCCATTCCGAACGGCTGGCGTGCCGTGGGCAAGAGCGGCCTGAAGCCGGAATGCCTGGCCTACATCGAAGAGGTGTGGACGGACATGCGCCCGCTGAGCCTGCGCCAAAAGATGGATGCCGTGGCAACGCACTGAGTCGCGCTCTCACAAAAAAGCCAACTGACATGACGGTGTCAGTTGGCTTTTTTAATGCTCACACGGTAAGGAATCCGAGTGACTTAGTATTCCCAGAAAATCCGCTGCAGCTCTTTGCTGTCCTGGGTTTTGGTCAGGGCGACCATGGCCAGGATGCGGGCTTTTTGTGGGTTCAGGTCGTGTGCAACGACCCAGTCGTTTTTGTCATCAGGTTGCTCTGCGTTACGCAGTACGAAACCACCAGCGTTCACGTGGGAAGAACGGATGATCTGTACGCCGTCTTTACGCAATGCTTGCAGGGTCGGCACTACGCGGGACGAAACCGAGCCGTTGCCGGTGCCGACGTGAATGATGGCCTTGGCGCCGGATTGAGCCAGTGCCTTGTAGGCGGTGTCATCAACGTTGCCGTACGAGTAGGCGATACCCACGTTTGGCAGGCTCTTGATGTTCTTGATGTCGAACTCAGAGTCCATGGTGTGACGCTTGGCAGGCAAGCGGAACCAGTAGGATTTGCCTTCAACGACCATGCCCAATGCGCCCCATGGGCTTTTGAACGCTTCGGTCTTGATGTTCATCATTTTGCTGACATCGCGGCCCGACTGGATCTCGTCGTTCATGGTGACCAGAACGCCTTTGCCACGGGCTTCTTTGCTGCCTGCTACAGCAACGGCGTTGTACAGGTTCAGCATGCCGTCAGCGGACATCGCGGTGCCTGGACGCATCGAGCCCACCACCACGATTGGCTTGTCGGTCTTTTCAACCAGGTCCAGGAAGTAGGCGGTTTCTTCCAGTGTGTCGGTACCGTGAGTGATCACAATGCCATCGACGTCTTTGCTGTCGGCCAGTTCGGCAACACGGCGGCCCAATTGCAACAGGTTGTCGTTGGTGATGCTTTCAGAGGCGATCTGCATCACTTGTTCGCCACGCACGTTGGCCAACTGGCTCAACTCGGGCACACCCGCGATCAGTTGATCGATGCCCACTTTGGCAGCGGTGTAGGTTGCGCTGTTGGCAGCGCTGGCGCCTGCGCCTGCGATGGTGCCGCCGGTGGCCAGAATAATCACATTCGGCTTGGCAGCGGCTTCTTGTGCGTGAACGGTTGGCATGACCAGCAAAAGGGCCAAAGCGCCCGGAACAATGGATTTCAACACAGCTTTTTTCATTATGTTCTCTCTAAATGATGAGAGTGCTGATGCACATACACCTAGCACGGCACGTGCCATCCACTGGCCACATGCTGGTCATATAAAGGCATATTCTGTGCCAGCCAGACGGGCTCGCCTTGAGTTTTTATAACTAATTGATTTATATGAATAAAATTTAAAAATAGAGTGATTGTTCAGGTTTTTGGAGACGGGTTGCCGAATTTAGAGGTAACTTTTCGTACGGGAAGTCGTCCATTCGTCGGTTTAATGGCGCCGATTTTTGTGATTGACAAATGCCAGACGCGTTTTCATAGTGAGGTTCAAGCAAACGTTTGCGCGGTAATATTTTTCGCTGACTTGAACGCCTTCACGGCCTGCAGTCAAGCGACTCTGTCAGTGCGTTGGCAGCCCGCGCAAACAGGATGTTGCTCACAATAATCATAAGATCGGAGTACTCCCATGAAGCTGCCCTTTGCTGGACGCTTGCTCGCCGTCGCCTTGTTTACAGCGGCCTCGTTTTCCCTTCCGCTTGCGCACGCCGACTCTCCCACCCCCCCCAAAATCGGACTGGTCATGAAGTCATTGGCCAATGAGTTTTTTGTCACCATGACCAAGGGTGCCGAGGATTATCAAAAACAGCACCCGGCTGATTTTGTGTTGATCTCCAACGGCATCAAAAACGAAACCGATACGCAGGGGCAGGTAGACATCATCAATCAGATGATCCTTGCCCGGGTCGATGGTCTGGTGATCGCTCCGGCTGATTCCAAGGCGTTGATCAACGCCCTTCAAAAAGCCCGGGATGCCGGGATTGTCGTGGTAAACATCGATAACCAGCTCGACCCGCTAGTGCTGAAAAATAAGCACATGGATGTGCCGTTTGTAGGGCCTGATAACCGGGCTGGCGCGCGCAAGGTGGGTGAGTACCTGGCGAGCAAACTCAACGCTGGCGACGAAGTGGCCATCATTGAAGGTGTTTCGACCACCACCAACGCGCAGCAACGCACGGCTGGCTTCACGGACGCCATGAACGCGGCGCAAATCAAGGTGGTGTCCACGCAGTCCGGCAATTGGGAAATCGAAGGGGGCAACAAGCAGGCCGCTGCGATTCTTAGCGAGTATCCAAACGTGAAGGCTCTGTTGGCGGGCAACGACAGCATGGCGATTGGCGCGGTATCGGCCATCCGCGCAGCCGGTAAGGCCGGGAAAGTGCTGGTGGTCGGTTACGACAACATCGATGCCATCAAGCCGATGCTCAAGAACGGTCGTGTGCTGGCCACCGCAGACCAGGCGGCCGCCCAGCAGGCTGTCTTTGGGATTCAGACCGCGCTCAAGCTAATCAGCAAAGCGCCAGTCGACGCACTAAAAGACGGTGTCATTGCCACGCCGGTTGAGCTGATCACGACCCCCTAATCTATCCATGCCCTCGGCACCTGCGTGTTTGACCGGGTGCCCGGAGATGTTTGATGGCAAATCCAGATGCTGGCGTGGCGCTTTCAGTGCGCGGCATAGGTAAAACCTATGCGCAACCTGTTCTGAGTGCGATCGACCTGACCCTGTATCGCGGCGAAGTATTGGCGTTGACGGGGGAGAACGGTGCTGGGAAAAGCACCTTGTCAAAAATCATTGGCGGGCTTGAAGTGCCCTCCACCGGCCAGATGCATTTTAACGGCCAGCCTTATGCGCCCGGCAGCCGCGCGCAAGCCGAGCGCCTGGGTGTGCGCATGGTGATGCAAGAACTCAATCTTCTGCCGACGCTCACCGTGGCGGAAAACCTCTTTCTCGACAATCTGCCTGCCAGCGCCGGGTGGATCAACCGCAAGCGCTTGCGTACGGCTGCGATTGAGGCAATGGCACAGGTCGGCCTTGACGCCATTGATCCCGACACAATGGTGGGTGAGTTGGGGGTTGGGCACCAGCAGATGGTGGAAATCGCCCGCAACCTGATTGGCGACTGTCAGGTGCTGATCCTCGACGAACCCACGGCCATGCTCACGGCCCGCGAAGTCGAGCTGTTGTTTATCCAGATCACCCGGTTACAGGCCCGGGGCGTAGCGATTGTTTACATCTCTCACCGGCTCGAAGAGCTGGCACGGGTAGCCCAGCGCATTGCGGTGCTGCGTGACGGGCATCTGGTGTGTGTCGAGCCCATTGCCAACTATGACAGCCAGCAACTGGTCAATTTGATGGTCGGGCGCGAGCTGGGCGATCACCTGGAGATGGGTGAGCGCCCTCTGGGGGAGCCTGCGCTGAGGGTTTCAGGGCTGGGCCGTGGGACCAAGGTTATGGATGTGTCGTTTGAGGTCCGCCAGGGTGAGATTTTCGGCATATCTGGCCTGATCGGGGCAGGGCGCACAGAGTTGTTGCGCCTGATTTATGGCGCCGACCACGCTGACAGTGGCACGGTCGCGGTGGGCACCCCCCTGCAACCCGCGCCTATTTGCAGCCCGATGGACGCTGTCAGGCACGGTATTGCATTGATTACCGAAGACCGTAAGGGCGAAGGTTTGCTGATGAGCCTGCCCATCAGCGCCAATATCGGCTTGGGCAATATGCAACAGCTGTCGCGTGCGGGTTTCATCAAGGGGGCGCAAGAGCGTGCGCTGGCCCGGCGCCAGATCGATGCGATGGGCATTCGCTGTGCCGGGCCCGAGCAGATCGTCGCGCAATTGTCGGGGGGCAATCAGCAGAAAGTCGTGATCGGCCGCTGGCTTGAGCGCGACTGCGCTGTGTTGCTGTTTGATGAGCCCACGCGCGGCATTGATATCGGGGCCAAGTTCGATATCTATCGCTTGCTCGCGGAGTTGACCCGACAGGGCAAGGCAGTGGTGGTGGTGTCCAGCGACCTGCGGGAATTGATGCTGATCTGTGACCGCATCGGGGTGATGTCGGGGGGGCGCTTGACCGCTACCTTTGAGCGCGACAGCTGGAGTCAGGAACAACTGCTGGCGGCTGCGTTTGCCGGTTATCAAACACACGATGCACCACTGACCTCAGTGGCGCCCAAGGACATTGCATGAACACCGCTTCCTCGCCGCGCAACGCTGCGCACAGTTTTTACGGTATGGGCACGTACGTGGGGTTGGCTGGCGCTTTGCTGGCCATGATCGTGCTCTTCTCCAGTCTGAGCGATCACTTCTTTTCTTACGGTACGTTGAGCACCTTGGCCAATCAGATTCCTGACCTGATGGTGCTCTCCGTGGGCATGACCTTTGTCTTGATTATCGGCGGCATTGATCTGTCCGTCGGCTCGGTGCTGGCGCTGGCGGCCTCCGTGGTGAGTGTAGCGATCCTGGGGTGGGGCTGGAGTGTCTTGCCAGCCGCATTGTTGGGCATGGGCTGCGCTGCTGCGGTCGGTACGCTCACGGGGTCGATCACCGTCGCTTGGCGCATTCCTTCGTTTATCGTGTCGCTGGGCGTGCTGGAAATGGCCCGCGGCGCTGCTTATCAAATGACCGGATCGCGCACCGCCTATATTGGCGACGCGTTCGCCTGGTTGTCCGATCCAATTGCGTTTGGCATTGCGCCGTCTTTCATCATTGCATTGCTGGTCATCGTGGTCGCGCAGGTGATATTGACCCGCACGGTGTTCGGACGCTACCTGGTCGGAATCGGCACCAATGAAGAGGCGGTCCGCCTGGCCGGCATCAACCCCAAGCCCTACAAAGTTCTGGTATTCAGCCTGATGGGGCTGCTGGCCGGGGTGGCAGCCTTATTTCAGATCTCGCGTCTGGAGGCCGCAGACCCTAACGCGGGGGCCGGGCTGGAGCTGCAAGTGATTGCTGCGGTGGTCATTGGCGGGACCAGCCTGATGGGCGGCCGCGGTTCTATCATCAGCACGTTTTTTGGGGTGCTGATTATCTCGGTCCTGGCTGCAGGGTTAGCGCAGATCGGCGCGACCGATCCGACCAAGCGTATCATCACCGGTGCTGTCATTGTGATGGCAGTGATTTTGGATACTTACCGCAGTCAACGGGCACGGCGACGGAATTAAGCAATGGCAACCATCAAAGATGTGGCGGCAATGGCGGGGATCTCCTACACAACGGTGTCCCATGTGCTGAACAAGACCCGGCCGGTGAGCGAGCCGGTGCGGTTGAAAGTGGAAGAAGCCATTGCGCGTCTGGATTACGTACCGAGCGCTGTAGCGCGCTCCCTGAAAGCCAAAAGCACCGCCACCATTGGTTTGCTGGTGGCTAATAGCCTCAACCCTTACTTCGCCGAGTTGGCACGGGGAATCGAGGATTACTGTGAGCGTAATAACTACTGCGTGATCCTCTGCAATTGCGACGACGATCCGGATAAGCAGCGCAACTACTTGCGGGTGTTGCTGGAAAAGCGTGTGGACGGTCTGGTAGTTGCTTCTGCGGGCGGTGATTTGGGACTGGCCAGCGGTTTATCAGGGGTCCGCACGCCCATGGTGATTGTTGACCGTAGCCTGGAAGGTATCGACGCCGATCTGGTGCGAATCGATCATGAGCAGGGAGCGTACCTGGCGACCCGTCATTTGCTTGAGCTGGGTCATCGGGCGATTGCCTGTATTGGCGGCCCAGCGCTTAACAGTGTGGCGCAGCTGCGACAGGCCGGGTATCTGCGAGCCTTGAACGAGGCCGGGATCGAGCCTGCGGCGCACTGGAGGGTGGAAAGTGATTTCAGTTGTACAGGCGGTTATGTCGCAGCCAATCGCTTGTTGACCGACGATCCGCCTACGGCCGTGTTCGCGTGCAACGACATGATGGGCATTGGTGTCTTACGTGCGGCCGCTGAACGCCAGATTCAGGTGCCGCAGCAACTGTCTGTCATCGGCTTTGATGATGTTCAACTGAGCCGGTATGTGTACCCGGCGTTGACGACGGTAGGTCAATCAATCCTGCAGTTGGGGGAAACCGCTGCACGGGTTTTGTTGCAACGTATTGCAACGCCCGCGCGATCTGTTGAGCAGTTAATCGTTGCGCCGAGTCTAGTGCTACGTGAATCCACCGGGCCGTACCGAGCGATCGCCCGGCAACGCCTTCAGCAATCCATCGGTTGAGTGTCGAGCATGCACGCAAATGTAGTAGTGGTTGGCAGTCTGAATATGGATTTGGTCACACGAACGCAGCGGTTGCCGCAGCCGGGCGAAACGCTCTTCGGTGATTCACTGCAAACGGTACATGGCGGCAAAGGCGCCAACCAGGCGGTAGCGGCTGCACGGTTGGGCGCGCGCGTCGCGATGCTGGGGCGTGTGGGCAGTGACGCCTATGGCGAACAGCTGCGAGCAGGTCTTATGGATGAGCAGATTGATTGCTCGGGGGTGTCGAGTGTCGCGGGGTGTGTGAGTGGCATTGCCCTGATTGTTGTGGATGCCAACAGTCAAAACACCATTGTGGTCGTGCCGGGCGCCAACGCTTCCCTGGTACCTGGCGATATCGAATCATGTGACGCGATGCTGCAGGGGGCAGAGGTGATCGTCTGCCAGCTCGAGGTCCCTTATGACACCGTTGCCCATACGCTCAAACGGGGGCGAGCGCTCAATAAGACCGTAATCCTCAATCCGGCGCCGGTTAACGGGCCGTTGCCGTCACAGTGGCTTGAGGCTATTGATTACCTGATCCCCAATGAAAGTGAGGCTCAGGCCCTCAGTGGCGTGGTTGTTGATTCGCTGGCGTCTGCAGAGTGTGCTGCTTTGAAGCTGATTGAGGCGGGCGCGCGCAACGTGATTGTGACGCTGGGGGCCAAAGGCGCGCTGTTCGTCAGCGGGCGCGATACCGTGCATTTTTCGGCGCCCAGCGTTGAGGCGGTCGATGCCACTGCGGCGGGTGACACTTTTGTTGGTGCATTTTCTGCCGCCCTCGCGGGGGGGAAGAGTGAAGATCAAGCCATCCGGTTTGCACAAATTGCGGCAGCTTTGTCTGTCACGTGCTCAGGCGCTCAACCGTCCATTCCAAAGTTGGCTGACGTTTTAGGTTTCGCACCGTCATGAAAAAGACACCCCTGCTGAATATTCAACTGTCACGGCTGATCGCGTCATTGGGACATGGCGACATTGTGGTGATTGCCGATGCCGGTTTGCCGGTGCCTAAGGGCGTGGAGCTGATTGATTTGGCACTGACCCGCGGAGTGCCGGACCTGGAGACCACATTGTGTATCGTCCTGAGTGAGATGCAGGTTGAAAGCCATGTACTGGCTAAAGAGTTGCTTGAACATCCGTGTGCTGCGCTCAGTGCCATTGAGGCTCAAACCAGCCTTGGGTTGATGGGAGGCAGGCGGATGCTTGCTCACGATGCCTTTAAGGGCTTGTGTCTGGGCGCAAAAGCGATTGTGCGTACCGGGGAATGTCGTCCGTACTGCAATATTGCGCTGATCGCTGGTGTTACGTTTTAAAACGGTGTGGTGTAAGCATCAGTTGATACAAGGCTTGAGCGTTCAGGGGGTGCCCGTGCAGGTCGCAGCGTTGTATGTATGTGCTGAAGCCGTGTTTTTCAGTGGCTCAGCCAGTGCGAAGGCAGCATCAAGGTTGATGCCAGACCGATATGGGCTTGAGTCTCTGTACCCTCAGGTCGTCTCTACAGGCAGGCCATATTTCTCGAAAACCTGATGGCTAAACGCTTTTGCCGCTTCGATTCCGAGTTCTTTAACCAGCAGGTCTATCCCGATAATGGCCAGTTCCTCGGGGCTGCCCGGGCTGTAAGAACATTGCCCCTGTTGCCATTTCGCCTTGATGTCGGCGTCAATACTGACGTTGCTCATGGTTGGACTCGTTGCGTTAAAACGCTAGATCTTAGCAAAATGCCATTGAGATGCCATCACTGTGAGAGTGGGCATGGGCGCAGGAATGGCTGCGCCCATGTCACACTGACCCTTTGAGGGAGGGGCCTTACTATGTATATCGATTTGAATAAGCCTGAGGGGCTGACGCTGGAGGCTGTACGACAGCTATTGGCCTCAGCCTGTGATGATGTGCACACGCAGCTGCGCGTCTCGAAAGTCGGGCGGGCTTACCTGTCTTCAGGCGTGGTTGGCGGTACAGATATTGACGGGCTGCTTTTCAGGCTGGAAACCTGGTCAGCGGGTTCTGGGTATGTGGGCAATGTTGCAGCGAGTGACGAGGTTTGGGTTATGCAGATCTTCAATGCTTTGAAGGCGAATTGGCCCAATCCACCGTTCGATTACATCGATGTGTACTGATACAGCACATATTCCGTGACGATTAAGCCAAGGCGATACACGGCTTCTCGTCCAAAATCACGCGCCTGCGCTCACGCGTACTTCTTGCATGGCGCTGTGCAACCTCTTTGCGTAAAAACTGTCGCAAAGGTCTCGACTATTTATTTTTAAGGAGGCTTCATGTCCTGGAAGCTAGTGTCATTGGGTTCATTGCTGGCAGTGCTGGCGTTGTCCGGGTGCAGTACCTCAAGTTCTGACAAGGAACCTGCGGCGGCCACCCCTGCGCTCACGCGGTGCGACGCTCAGGCGGCAGCCTTTGCAGTCGGGAAAAAAGCGTCGGCGCAGCTTTTGGAGCAGGCCCGCGTCAAAGCAGGTGCGCAGACCGCCCGTATCCTCGGGCCTAAAGATGTCATGACGCTTGAGTACCGCTCAGATCGCCTGAACCTCAATGCGGATGACAATGCCGTGATTACGCGCGTGAACTGCGGCTAAGCAGTTCACGTTTGTATCAGGCACAAAAAACCCCGTCACGTGGACGGGGTTTTTTTGTTCGAAGGAGATTTACTCCGGACGAACCTGTGCAGCTTGCATACCCTTTTGGCCTTTCTCAGCCACGAAGGAAACGGTCTGGCCTTCTTTCAGGCTTTTGAAACCGTCGCTTTCGATAGCTTTGAAGTGTACGAACAGGTCGTCACCGCCACCTTGAGGAGTGATGAAGCCGAAGCCTTTTTCATCGTTGAACCATTTTACGGTGCCGGTTTGGCGATTAGACATGGTGTATCTCCAAGAAACTTATATTTTCAGTAGTACTGTGCTGCTCAGGCCAACTGGGCACACTTGGCTATCATAGTCGAAATGTGAGGTTTGGGAGCCCCCCTGCGTCACAGTTTGATGTTTTGTAAGCTTCCCAGAGCTGCTCGGAAGGCTTGAAACCCCCGATTTATGGGGCTTTGCCGCTTTCGCCGGCACTTAAAAAAAGCATCACTCCTTATGTTTTTTTTAAGGAATGGCCCATTATCGGGCTTTTGTCAGTGGCTCAAGGCGTAAGTGGCGGTGACCCTAGGGGGATTATTTCTTGGGTTTGGCGGGGGTAGGCGCTGTCGCGCGGCATGACTCGATGGCCTTCAGCGCTTGTGCGCGCAGCTCAGCACTGGGTTGTACCTCTTTACTCATCAACTGCTTGATCTGAGCTGTCGAAAAATTGGCAGACAATTTATCCGCGCCACATGCGCAAAATTGCGTAGCCGTTTTTTTATCAATATTTTGGCTGGCGGCAGCGACACAATCCTTCATATAGTCATTTTTAAGGGCTGCAGGCCAATTGTCCGCGTGGGCGCTCAGCGGCAGAAGCAGTGCCAATAATGGGGTTGCGAGAACTAATAAGCGTTTAGTGGGCATGTGATGCTCCTTACAGGGTGATAAGGCTAAATGTGATTCACGGTGTATCTGAGGGGGAAAGTGCAGCTCAAGTTCACCATTGTGCAATGCGAGCAGTATTTTCGCTGCCTCAAGCTGAGCGCTCCATCAAGCGCTCATGTGTGCTAGCATGCCGCCCTTGGCCTGTCGTGGCGATTTTTTATATCCCGCGAAACAGAGCCCTGAACTTTTTGATTTGAACTCCAGTCACTCTGGTTCGGTTAACGGTTGGCCGCAAGGCTCCTGCCACTGTGAGGCAGGCTCACCACCGAATCGCGTACTGGCTCATCCCAACCCACGTGACCTTTGGTAGGGGTCACCACTAGGAGAGGAGGCGCCATGCCAACTATTACTCTTCCCGATGGCAGTCAACGTACTTTCGATCACGCAGTGTCAGTCGCCGAAGTTGCCGCTTCGATTGGTGCAGGTCTGGCAAAAGCCACTGTCGCCGGCAAAGTCAACGGCAAGCTGGTTGATGCCTGCGACCTGATTGAAAATGACGCCACGCTGCAAATCATCACGCCCAAGGATGAAGAGGGGCTGGAGATCATTCGTCACTCTTGCGCCCACCTCGTTGGTCATGCAGTGAAGCAATTGTATCCAACGGCCAAAATGGTCATTGGTCCTGTCATTCAGGAAGGCTTCTATTACGACATTTTCTACGATCGTCCTTTTACCCCTGAGGACATGGCTGCCATTGAACAGCGCATGCAGCAGTTGATCGAGAAAGATTACGACGTGATCAAGAAGGTTACGCCTCGTGCCGAAGTGATCCGGCTGTTTTCCGAGCGCGGCGAAGATTACAAGCTGCGCCTTGTCGAAGATATGCCGGACGAACAGGCCATGGGCCTGTATTTCCACGAAGAATACGTCGACATGTGCCGTGGCCCTCATGTGCCAAACACGCGCTTCTTGAAGTCCTTCAAGTTGACCAAGTTGTCGGGCGCTTACTGGCGTGGCGATGCCAAGAATGAGCAGTTGCAGCGTATCTACGGCACTGCGTGGGCTGACAAGAAGCAGTTGGCTGCTTACATTCAGCGTATTGAAGAGGCCGAGAAGCGCGATCACCGCAAAATCGGTAAGCGCCTGGGGCTTTTCCATACTCAGGAAGAAGCGCCGGGGATGGTATTTTGGCATCCAAACGGCTGGGCGCTTTACCAGGTGCTTGAGCAGTACATGCGCAAGGTGCAGCGTGAGAACGGTTATCTTGAGATCAAGACGCCTCAGGTTGTGGACCGCAGTTTGTGGGAGAAATCCGGTCACTGGGCCAACTACGCTGAAAACATGTTCACGACTGAGTCGGAGAGCCGCGATTACGCAATCAAGCCGATGAACTGCCCGTGCCACGTGCAGGTCTTTAATCAGGGCTTGAAAAGCTACCGCGAGTTGCCAATGCGTCTGGCAGAGTTCGGTGCTTGCCACCGTAACGAACCGTCGGGTGCGCTGCACGGCATCATGCGGGTGCGTGCCTTCACTCAAGATGACGCGCATATTTTTTGCACCGAAGAGCAGATGCAGGCCGAATCTGCGGCATTTATCAAGCTCACGCTGGATGTCTACGCTGACTTCGGTTTCAAGGATATCGAGCTGAAATTGTCTACTCGCCCGGAAAAGCGTGTGGGTTCCGATGAGTTGTGGGATCGTGCCGAAAGCGCATTGGCCTCGGCGCTTGACAGTGCTGGCCTTGCGTATGACCTGCAACCGGGTGAAGGTGCTTTTTACGGTCCGAAGATTGAGTTTTCTTTGAAAGATTGTCTGGGTCGTGTCTGGCAGTGTGGTACCTTGCAGCTCGATTTCAACCTGCCGATTCGTCTTGGCGCTGAATACGTCTCTGAAGACAACAGCCGCAAGCACCCGGTTATGTTGCACCGTGCGATCCTTGGATCGTTCGAGCGTTTCGTCGGTATTCTGATTGAACACTACGAAGGTGCGTTCCCTGCGTGGTTGGCGCCAACCCAGGCAGTGATCATGAATATCACTGATAAACAGGCCGAATTTGCTGCTGAAGTTGAAAAAACTCTCAATCAGAGCGGATTTCGTGCCAAGTCAGACTTGAGAAATGAAAAGATCGGCTTTAAAATCCGCGAGCATACTTTGCTCAAGGTTCCTTATCTCTTGGTTATCGGAGATCGGGAAGTCGAGATGCAGACTGTCGCTGTGCGTACACGTGAAGGTGCTGACCTGGGCTCGATGCCCGTCGCGCAATTCGCTGAATTCCTCGCACAAGCGGTTTCCCGGCGTGGTCGCCATGATTCGGAGTAATTATTATTAAGCGTGAAATGAGACAAGATAAACGAGCTGCACCGAAGGCCCCGATCAACGAGAATATCTCGGCACGCGAGGTTCGGTTAATCGGAGCTGAGGGCGAGCAACTTGGCATTGTCCCGATCGAAGAAGCGCTTCTTAAGGCTGAAGAAGCCAAACTGGATTTGGTGGAAATTTCCGCTGATGCAGTACCACCTGTTTGCAAGCTGATGGATTACGGCAAATCGATCTTCGAAAAGAAGAAACAGATTGCCGCAGCGAAGAAAAACCAGAAACAAATCCAGGTTAAAGAAATCAAGTTTCGTCCAGGGACGGAGGAAGGGGATTACCAGGTAAAACTGCGCAACCTGGTACGTTTCCTGAGTGATGGGGACAGGGCCAAGGTGTCGTTAAGATTCCGTGGCCGTGAGATGGCCCACCAGGAGCTGGGTATGGAACTGTTGAAGCGGGTTGAAGCTGACCTTGTGGAATACGGTACCGTCGAACAGCATCCTAAGATGGAAGGACGCCAGCTGATCATGGTCATCGCCCCGAAAAAGAAGAAGTAACCACCAGGGCACGGCAGGCCTTGCGGTTATGTTTATCAACTGAATGCGGAGTATCCGAACATGCCAAAGATGAAGACTAAAAGTGGTGCTGCTAAGCGGTTTCTGAAAACTGCTAACGGTATCAAGCACAAACACGCTTTCAAGAGCCACATCCTGACCAAAATGTCGACCAAGCGTAAGCGTCAATTGCGCGGTAGCAGCTTGCTGCATCCGTCTGACGTGGCAAAAGTCGAGCGCATGCTGCGCCTTCGTTAATTTTTGGTTAAGACTAGAGGAAGTAACTCATGGCTCGTGTAAAGCGTGGCGTTGTCGCCCGTAAACGTCACAAAAAAATTCTGAAACTGGCTAAAGGCTACTACGGTGCACGCTCGCGCGTATTCCGTGTTGCCAAGCAAGCGGTAATCAAGGCAGGCCAATACGCCTACCGTGACCGTCGTCAGAAAAAACGTCAGTTCCGCGCTCTGTGGATCGCTCGTATCAACGCTGGTGCACGTATCAACGGCCTGTCTTACAGCCGTTTCATCGCCGGCCTGAAAAAGGCGTCCATTGAGATCGACCGTAAGGTTCTGGCTGATCTGGCAGTGAACGAAAAAGCGGCGTTTGCTGCGATTGTCGAGAAAGCTAAAGCCACTCTGGCTTAAGTACCCCCGACAGTCACTTGGGCTTGCTTATGTAAGCTTGGGTGTTAAACGTCATAAACAGGGGAAGAGCCTTCAAGCTCTTCCCCTGTTTTGTATCTGGAGTCTGTACATGGAAAACCTGGATGCGCTGGTCTCTAAAGCACTAGAGGCTGTTGAGAGCGCTGAAGATATCAATGCCCTGGAGCAAATCCGGGTTCTTTACCTTGGTAAAAAAGGCGAATTGACTCAGGTGATGAAGACCTTGGGGAATTTGCCGGCAGAGGAGCGTCCTCAAGTAGGCGCGCTAATCAATGATGCCAAGGAGCGTGTCACAGAGGTTCTCAATGCGCGTAAGGCTCAGTTTGAAGAGGCCGAGCTGGCCGCCAAACTGTCTGCCGAATCCATTGATGTGACCCTGCCTGGTCGAGGCCAGACCTCCGGCGGTCTGCATCCGGTAACCCGGACTCTGGAACGTATTGAGCAGTTCTTTACCCGCATTGGCTACGGCATTGCCGAAGGTCCCGAGGTTGAAGACGATTACCACAACTTCGAAGCACTCAACATTCCGGGTCATCACCCGGCGCGTTCTATGCATGACACCTTCTATTTCAATGCGAACATGTTGCTGCGTACCCATACCTCTCCGGTTCAGGTCCGCACAATGGAGTCGAAGCAACCGCCGATCCGCATTGTCTGCCCTGGGCGTGTATATCGAAGTGACTCGGATATCACTCATTCGCCAATGTTTCATCAGGTTGAAGGCCTGCTGATCGATCGCGATATCAACTTTGCTGATCTCAAAGGCACCATTGAAGAGTTCCTTCGGGTGTTCTTTGAAAAAGAATTGGCCGTACGTTTTCGTCCTTCTTACTTCCCCTTCACTGAACCCTCGGCAGAAGTGGATATGGAGTGCGTGATGTGTAGCGGCAAGGGTTGTCGTGTCTGCAAACAGACGGGCTGGCTCGAGGTCATGGGGTGTGGAATGGTTCATCCTAATGTGCTGCGTATGTCCGGGATTGACCCTGAAGAGTTCTCAGGTTTTGCTTTCGGCATGGGTGTGGAGCGTTTGGCCATGCTGCGTTACGGTGTGAATGACTTGCGTCTGTTCTTCGAGAACGACTTGCGATTCCTCGCGCAATTTCGCTAGTCGTAACGCATTTTTAGGAGAGCAGGATGAAATTCAGTGAACAGTGGCTGCGTGGTTGGGTTAACCCGCAGGTAGAACGCGACGAGTTGGTTGCTCGTCTGTCGATGGCTGGACTTGAAGTGGACAGTGTGGCTCCGGTCGCAGGTGCATTCAGCGGTGTTGTGGTGGGTGAGGTATTGGCCACCGAGCAACACCCGGACGCTGACAAACTTCGTGTTTGCCAAGTTACAAATGGTATTGAAACTTTTCAAGTCGTCTGCGGGGCGCCGAATGTACGTCCGGGCCTGAAGATTCCGTTTGCCATGATCGGCGCTCAATTGCCGGGCGACTTCAAGATCAAGAAGGCCAAGCTGCGCGGTGTTGAGTCCAATGGCATGTTGTGCTCCGAAGCCGAGCTGCAAATTGGCGAGGGTAATGACGGTCTGATGGAGCTTCCTGCAGATGCTCCGGTAGGCGAGGACATTCGTGTTTACCTAGACCTCGAAGATGCGAGTATTGAGGTCGATTTGACCCCGAACCGCGGTGATTGCTTGTCTTTGGCAGGTTTGGCCCGTGAAGTGGGCGCTTTGTACGCCGCAGAAGTGACACGCCCGGTGATTGAGCCTGTCCCTGCCGTACATGACGAAGTCCGCTCTGTAGATGTGTTGGCGCCTTCTGCATGCCCTCGTTATCTGGGCCGTATCATCCGCAATGTAGATTTATCCCGACCTACACCTCTGTGGATGGTGGAGCGCTTGCGCCGCGCCGATGTGCGCAGCATCGACGCTGCGGTCGACATCACTAATTATGTGATGCTGGAGCTGGGGCAGCCTCTTCATGCATTTGATCTCGCCGAAATCAACGGTGGTATCCGTGTTCGCATGGCGGAAGAGGGTGAAAAACTGGTTTTGCTTGATGGCCAGGAAGTTAGCTTGCGCAGTGATACGCTTGTTATTGCAGACCATCAGCGGGCGCTGGCCATTGCGGGTGTAATGGGTGGTGAGCACAGCGGCGTATCTGCGACAACCCGAGATGTATTTCTTGAAAGCGCTTTCTTCGACCAAATTGCCGTAGCTGGTAAAGCACGGTCCTATGGGTTGCACACGGATGCGTCCCACCGCTACGAGCGTGGCGTGGACTGGAATTTGGCCCGTGAAGCTATGGAGCGCGCCACTGGCTTATTGCTAGAAATTACCGGCGGTGAAGCAGGTCCGATTATCGAAACAGTTGCCGAACAGTTCTTACCGTCGATTGCCCCCATCAACCTGCGTGCTGCGCGTATCAGTCAGATGTTGGGAATGGAGATGGATCCCGGCCAGGTCGAGCGTTTGCTGTGTGCCTTGGGGCTTGAAGTTACTGCAATTGGCGAGGGGCAATGGCGCGTAGGCGTCCCAAGCCATCGTTTTGATATCGGTCTGGAAGTGGACTTGATAGAAGAGCTTGCTCGTTTGTACGGGTACAACCGTCTTCCAGTCCGTTATCCGCAAGCCCGACTGGCGCCTCAAGCCAAGACTGAAGCTCGCAGTGAGTTGCCAGAGCTGCGTCGTTTGCTGGTAGCGCGCGGATATCAAGAAGCTATCACCTACAGTTTCATCGACCCTAAACAGTTTGAGCTTTTCAACCCTGACCTTGAGCCTTTGCTGTTAGCCAATCCTATATCCAATGATATGGCGGCGATGCGTGCTTCCTTGTGGCCTGGTTTGGTCAAAGCATTGCAACACAACTTGAACCGTCAACAAGATCGCGTCCGTCTTTTTGAAAGCGGACTACGGTTTGTAGGGCAGTTGGAAGGTCTAAAACAAGAGTCCATGCTTGCGGGAGTTGTGTGCGGTACTCGCTTTCCTGAAGGTTGGGCGCAGGGGCGTGAAGTGGCCGACTTTTTTGACATTAAAGCTGATGTGGAAGCTGTATTGGGCTTTGCGGGTGCTTTGGATGCTTTTGAGTTTGTTCCTGGTCAGCACTCGGCGCTCCACCCTGGACAGACTGCACGTATTGAGCGTAATGGTCGTCAGGTAGGTTTTGTAGGCGCGCTTCACCCGGAACTGAACAAAAAATTGGGTCTGGACAGGCCTGTTTTTGTTTTTGAATTGGTTTTGGCAGAAGTGGCGTCGGGCAAAATGCCGAAATTTTCTGAGCTTTCGCGCTTTCCGGAAGTCCGTCGCGATCTGGCTTTGATTGTCGACAAAGACGTAGCTGCCAGTGATGTGTTGAATGTCATTCGTGAAAATGCGGGCGAATGGTTGACAGACCTGAGGCTTTTTGACGTTTATCAAGGTAAAGGTATTGATCCCAATAGAAAAAGCCTTGCGGTCGGCTTGACCTGGCAGCATCCATCGCGCACTCTTAATGACGATGAGGTGAATACCACGACGCAGAACATCCTCACCTCGCTCGAACAAAGGTTAAACGCCACGTTAAGGAAGTGACGTATGGGGGCTCTGACGAAAGCTGAAATGGCGGAACGTCTTTATGAAGAGCTGGGCCTGAATAAACGTGAAGCCAAGGAATTGGTGGAGCTTTTTTTCGAAGAGATCAGGCACGCTCTTGAAGACAATGAACAGGTCAAGTTGTCCGGTTTTGGCAACTTTGATTTGCGTGACAAGCGACAGCGGCCTGGCCGCAATCCGAAAACGGGAGAGGAAATCCCGATCACGGCACGCCGTGTGGTCACTTTTCGTCCAGGGCAGAAGTTAAAAGCCCGAGTAGAGGCTTATGCTGGAACCAAGTCATAACGACGAGCTCCCGCCAATTCCGGGCAAGCGCTACTTCGCCATCGGCGAAGTTAGCGAGTTGTGTGCGGTCAAACCGCATGTCCTGCGATATTGGGAGCAAGAGTTTCCTCAGCTTAACCCCGTAAAGCGGCGAGGAAATCGCCGGTATTATCAACGACAGGATGTGTTGATGATCCGGCAGATTCGTGCCTTGTTGTATGACCAAGGCTTCACAATTGGAGGTGCGCGGTTGCGTCTTTCAGGTGATGAAGCGAAAGATGATACAACCCAGTACAAGCAGTTGATCCGCCAAACCATTTCAGAGCTTGAAGATGTTTTGTTGATCCTTCGCAAATAACTTGATCATTACTACTTTCGCTTTTTTTAGGCTTAAGGTATATTTGCCCGAGTTATTTCAAATAGTTCTAACGCCTAGTCGGGGCGTAGCGCAGTCCGGTAGCGCACTAGCATGGGGTGCTAGGGGTCGAGTGTTCGAATCACTCCGTCCCGACCATATTATTCAATGACTTAGCCCAATCTTCACAGGTTGGGCTTTTTCATGCTTAGGGACTTTTGCGGGGGATCACCCAGTTTTCCTCCTCAAGATCGTCAGTGCGGGCCCCCGCGAATCAGTTGACGATGCTTTGTTTGCCGCTTCGATCAGTTGCCCAAGCTCTGCGGTAGAATAGTGGCTCGTAATGCTTCCGTTTTTATGCCCAAGCAATGCCTTTCGATCTTCCAGTGTCACGCCTGCTGCACGTAGCCTTCTGCCAAAGGTGTGCTTCAGGTCGTGAACCCGGATCGATGCGAAACCCGGCAAGGCAGGGCGCAGGTATTTCTCCTGCCATATCTTCGCTGCGCGTACCCGCGCTTTCTTCCAGGCCGAATCGTTCATCCGATGCATCCCAGTACCGTCATAAGGGAAAACCCATTCCTTACTCAGGCCGCGTTGCTGCTCGATGACTGACTTGGCCACCCCATTCAGAACCACAAGACGATCCTCGCCGTTTTTCACGCCTGAGGTTTCCCGTCTTCCGCCAAATCCTGCCGGTATCAGGAAAACACTGGTATCCAACTCGGGCACAGCAATCTCCCAATCCCAACGCAGTTTGCAGACCTCTTGCTCACGACAGCCGGTGTTTACCTTGAACATGGCCATACGTTGCAAGTGAGCTGGCAACTCAGCAAACAACACTGACTGCTCTTCCCAAGAAAGCGGGTAGGGCTTCCGGCTGTTTGTTTTCTCATCCAGCATGCTGATCATCGGCACCGACTCCAGCCATGGCCGCTTCTCAGCATCCCGCCACTTGCGTGCGCATAGATTCAAAATCCTGACGACACGTTGCAGGGCGATGTTGATTGTCCTGTTCGATACGCCGGGCTTAACCTTGCCGGTCTTTGTCAGCCCCGGCGTTTGCCTGTCCTTGATGAACTGTGCCAGTGACCCGTCATCGACGTGGGTTATGGGCAGTTCACCGAGGTAAGGATCAAGCTGTTCAATGTGTGATGCAGACAAAGCAATTGATGGCTGGTCCTGATATTCCACCAAAAAACGGGTGGCGGCCTCGCGCCAGGTTCTCACCTGACGCACGCCGTAAACCTTTTCCTGTCGGAGTTTCTCAAGCCGGAAAATCAGGTACTGCTCGGCTTCTTCCCTTTCGCTTGTTCCAGTGCTTTCTTGAAGTCGTGTACCACGGACGACCTTGTCGATGTGCCAGATACCGTTCCTCTCATAGAGGCCGGAGATCGTTTTTCGCGCCATTGTGTTTCTCCCGGGCGCCCACTGCGAGGCGGATTGTTGTCCCGTAGCGGTGCTTTTTCAACCGATTTGGTCTTGATGTAGTTGTCTGCCCACTGATCGAGCTCGTACCTGTCGAACCCAACGCCTTGTGCGCCGATACGAATTTCCTGCACGTAAGGCCGCACCATTTCAGTGAATGCACCCCTCGACATGCCGAGGTAGGCGGGCGCTTTACCGGCCCTGAGAATGCGTGGCGGACATTGATCTGCCATTACTGCTGCTGCGCTTGCCATAGGTAACCCCCTGTGTATGCGGCGTTACCCGCGTGCCGCCATTCGTTCGTTTACCCAGCCCAAGACTTCGGCTTTAACCCAGCGCACAGCGCGAGGCCCGACACGGACTTTCTTCGGGAAAGCGCCTTTATTCACCATGTCGTAGATCTTCGTGGTCTTGAAGCCTGTAATCTTGATCACCTCGGGCAGCGCGATCAGTTCGGTTGGTTGCGCTTCGATGTTAGGGGTGTTCTGCATTAGAGCGTGCATAGAGATACCTCGCTGTGCCGGTAGCGGCTGGTTTACTGGAGTATGGGTTGTTACAGAGTAAGTTCGTGGCCGAATGGCACGCGAAAGCCGGAAGCGTTACGGTGACCGCCGCCTCCGTACTGGCTGGCGATTTCCGAAACGTCTATTCCTTCATCAGTGCTGCGTAGGCTGAACACTCGCCCAGTCGGCGTATCCCAATAGCAGGCTGCGAATGGCTCGCCCTGTGCCATCAAGTGACCGGCATCGCTGGTCAATGTATAAGGCAGGGATGCGACTGGTACGTCGAAGCCTCCGATCTTCAGTCGTCGTTTCGTCACGCCAACCAGCTCTGCAACATCCTTGTGATGCTTGCGTTCAATTGCCGCCCCATCTGAAACCAGAGTGAGAACATCAGCGGCCACCAGTTGGTCCCATACTTCAAAGTCGTAGGGGTAGCTGAACAGGTTGGCTTGGATCTCCCGGGTGCCCTCAAGCTTGAATAGCCAAAGGTCGCGATCCTCGATGTGTCGCAATAACTGAGGTGGCTCTTGATTGGGGAAGTAGTGATCCCAGGCGAGCATCGCGCCACTACGATTCATATCGAAACAGCAAGCGATCGTTGGGCCGTTTTGCGAGTTAGCCATAACGTGCGCTGTTTTCCAGCCAAGCAATGTGGCTCCGTCATCGCGCCGGGTGTCTTCTTCAACGCCTGCGTGGAACGACTCAAAGCGGGCCAAGTCTTCGGCAGCGCTTTTATGGTGGTCTAGCACGATAACGCTATTCGCCTTGCGTGCAAGCGCCGCCAGTATGTCGTACTTGTAGCTGAAGTCGACGATAACCACGTCCTTGCCAGCTACGTCCGGCGGCTCTTGGCCGTAGATACCAGCTACGAACTCAACATCACTGCCAAGAGCTTTTCGCACTACCCAGGCCGCACCGAAGCCATCAGCGCAGTTGCCGTGGTAGATACACATCTTTTTACGTTGAATCTCAGACATAGAAATACCTCGCTGCCGATCATCGGCAGGTTGATTGAGTTGTGAGGGTTGGTTTTTAGGTTTGGCGCTTGAAGTCAGTGCAGCGCACGACGATCGTGCTGCCATCACGCTCAATGCTCAGCATCGGCTTATTGCTCTGGCTTAGCTCCAGTAACTCAAGTCTTCGTCAATCGCGGCTTGAGGTGACCAGCCGGGGAATGTTTCATAAAGCGAGCTGACCATATCCCATCGAGCCCAACCGCAACGGCTTCGCATGTACAGGTATGCCCGCAGTTTCCAGATAAATTTGCTCATACCTTCTCCCGTGCGCGCCGCTCAACTGCTTGGGCTTGGCGCAATTTGCTGCATTTGGTGTGGTTGCCATGGGCGCGTGACCTGTTGCATTTGTCGCATATGGTTTGCAGATCCAATCTCTGGATCGGGATGCCGCGCTTTTGAACGGTTCGGCGCAGGGCGGTCATGGCAACACCTTCAGCGCTGACTTGCCCAGCATGCGCAGCGCACGGCGAGCACTCCCCAGCTTCTGGCGTACCTCGCGGCGATCACGGATCACACGCCAAGCTGCATAACAGTGTTCACAGCCTGTGTCTTCTTCGGTCAGGTGTATTTCCTGATCGTCGCTGTTCATGCTGACTTGGTTGCCGTAATCGCTTTCGACTGTCTCGTTGAACGCTTCCCAGAGGTGGGTCTTGACCAACCCTTTCTGATCCATCAGCCCGTAGTATTCGTCCGTAGCGATATCCGGGCTGTTGATCTTTTTCATCACCGGGCACTCAGCTAGGTGCGCGGAGATCTGTCTTTTCATCTGCCCGATTTGTTGGATCAGGCGCTCGTGATTGGCCAGCGCGGTGATGACGTGGGATTCAAACGGAACTGTTTTAGTCATGGCTTCACCTTCAACAGATCAATAATTTGCTTGATTCCGCTGGCGTAGCTCGACGGCTTTGCAGCGGCATTCAGCGTCAGGTTGCGAATGGTGCTGGCCACCACCAGTGGGTTGCGGATGGATGAACCGAGGGACTTAACGACTTCTTCGGCGTAGTGCCTGCCTTCCAGCTCCATGACGCGGTTGATAGGGCCGGTGATAACCAGCTCAGGCAGTGGCTGGGCGGCCTGAATCGGAACGATCAGGGCGGGTGCAGCGGATTCGCGGGCACGGTCAAGCGCCTGCTGTGCAAGTGGGTTCATGGGGGCCTCGCCAGGTTGGCGTGTTCGGAGTATGTGTGCCTTACTCCAAGTTCAAATAACCACTAGGGGTAGGGAGATGCTTCAAAGGACAAAGACATATTTCGACTGGGCTGCTGTAAAAGCCAATATCAAAAGTAATGAGTTAAAACTGGAAAACGGCACCCAAGTCGATGTTCGGGCCAGGACTCTGGACGATGGAACTAATCAATTATTTGTTGGCGTGTATACGGGTAAAGGTGAGCCAATTGTTGAGGACTACACTGACAATGTTGTCGGCATGACAATCGATCAGGCTCTTGATTGGGGGCTTGATCGCGGTAGAAGCGTCGGCAACGGCCAGAAATCTGAATGAATCAACGCCCCTTGCGGGGCGTTTTTATTTAGGCAACCTGAGTAGGTGGGTTCATGGCGAAGTAAACCCGGGCACAAGCCTCGGTATCAGGCCGCGCACGGTGGCCGCCGACCAGCTCTTCACCAGTAAAGTGGCGCAGTGCCTCAGCAACGGTCGGAACCTTGAACTGTCGACCAAAGCCCGCGGCGATCATCTTGGCGGTCGGCGGGCACTGCACTAGGTTCTTGCTCGACTGGCATGTGCAGTACCCGGCAGTCGCCTTGAACGCATCAGCCGCTTCCTTGCCCCGGTACCGCGACAGGGCAATGCGCATGATGCGGTCGTCAAAGCTGATGTTGTGGGCAACCCGCAGGCCCGAACGGTCATGAATGGCCATGAAACCATCTAGCGCTTCCGACTCAGGGATACCCAAGTCCATCGCCATTTCGTTGGTGATACCGTGTATCGCGGTCACTTCGGCAGGGATCACCCAACCGTCAGGGCGAATCATTGCTTCGAAGGAATCAACCAGCGCGCCGTCGGCGCTGTAGGCCAAGATGCAAATGTCCACCAGGTGCGGTTGGCGCGGATCGTCGCTTGGGTCACGGAACAGTGGCAGGCCGGTTGTCTCTGTATCGTAAGGGGTGATCAGGTTCATGGTTGGTTTTCCTGTAGGCAATAAGAAGGCGCCGTGCTGGCGCCTGTGGAGTAGGGGGTGGGCTTAACTGGCTTGCTGCAATTGCACGTCTTCCCCTGCAACGCCGTTTTCGATCCATACCGCATTGAACTCGGCCGGCAGCTTGGCGGGTTTCTCTTTGAGCGAGCCGCAGATAATGGCTGTTTCGATTTCACCGGACTTGGCCAAGCTGAGCAGCAGGGCCAGAAGCTGGGAGCGCGCCTTGGTGATCAGCACATCGAAGCGATCCAGCACCACCAAACGCAAGCCCGACGCAATGGCAATGGCCAGCCCGATCAGTGCGTCACAGCGCCAGCGTTCTGACTCCGACAACAGCGTGTAGAGGCGACCCGCTGCGGTGATTGCCATGTCAGGGCCGATGGAAACAGCAGGCCAGCCCGCAATCGTGGAAAGCTTGGCCAAGCTGCGGTTAATCGGCTCCAGAGCACCGGCCAAGATTTCGCCGGGGATGCCATCCGGTGCCAGTGCGGCAGCAATCAACGTCCAAGCCTTCACATCTTCGTGATGCTGCGCGGCCTGTTCGGCCTTCGTCTCAGCGTTGGTGATCATGTCAATGCGCTCGCGCATGGCTTCGACCTTGGCGGCCGCCGCATCGCGAAGGTTGCGCTGCACGTTAATGGCATCCACAACCCGCTGGATCATTGCGTCTGTGACCACTTCACCAGCGGTTTCGGCCATTGCATCAAGGTCGCGACCTGCCTGCTCAGACTCGGCAACGGCTTTCAGGTCATTGGCCTGCGTGCGAAGCAGCAAGCTGTATGCATCGTTGGCCTTTTGAAGTCCAAGCTTTGCGGCTGCCTGCTTGTTCAAGTCAGCGGTTTTGCCTTTGAACAGCTCAATGCCTTTGCCGACAACCTTCAACATCACTCCGCAGCCCGGGCAGTTGCACGAAGACTCGCCAGAATGCGCCTCAACCTTTTGCTCGGCCTCGGCAATCTTGACCTTCCATTCCTCTAGCCCGGTGTTAGTCGCTTCCAGCTTGGTCTTGCGGCGGAAAAGCTGTAGGAATATTTCCTCTATTTCGGTTTTGCGCGTTGCCATGCTGGCAGCAGTTTCGCGCTTGGCACGCAACCCGCCCAGGTGCTGGTCACCCTTACCGATTTCATCTACGGCTTTCGTATGTTCGGCACGAGCCTGTGCCAAATCTTCCTGCGACACCTCGGGTATGCCATCGTCCAGCGCAGGGATTGTCACCATCCAGCCTTCGGCCTTTTCGCTGCCGTAGACCTCACCGGTCAGCCCCTTCCACGCGCCACGGCTTTCGCTGGCGTAGGTCTTGGCCTGCTCCATTGCAGCATTGAAGCCACTCAGCAGCAGCGGCTTAATCTTCTCGATTTTTGCAGCTTCAGCGCCCTTGGCGGCCAGCTTTTCAACGATCAATGCAGGCTTTTGGCTGGATTTAGTCAGTGCGTAAAGCAGTGAGCGCCGGGATTTGTCGTCGAGCTTGGCGAAGGCGTCAGGGTTGAGCACATAGGGCAAGTAATCTTGACCAGCCACATCAGTGCGATCCATTTTGCCATTAGGCAGGGTGATGCTGCTGGCCACGCCGTCATGGCCGATGATGATCTGAGCTTTTTTCTGACCTTCTGTTACGAGCTTGGCGTAGTCCTTTTTGTGCGCGATCCGGGCTGACTCGCCCAGCGCCAGACCGACCGCTTCTTTCATGCTGGACTTACCGGCGCCGTTGAGGCCGCACACCATAGTGATGGGCGCGGAAAGGGCCAGGTTTGCGTGGCGCAAGCCCTGAAAGTTTTCAACGTAGATGCTTTCGATACGCATGGCTTACTCCACACTCAGGTTTATAGAGAGGTCGTCCAGCGAGGCAATGACCTTGTAGGTGTTATCGATTGAAAGTTCAGCTTCGGTTTCGAGCTGAATAACTTCGTTATCCACCAGGCGCAGCAGCAGTGTGCTGGCTTGATCGCTGTCGATGGCGAGACGGCTTTGCAGCCACGTTGCGTCGAAGATGGTGGCCTTGAGGACGATCAGTTGGGCCGCGTCTTCGTAGGTGAAGTCGCCGAACTCTTTGCCGAAGGTTTGCTCCGGAACAAACTCGGCGTCGACAATATCGTCGTCTTGGCTGTTGGCGCTGAGGGGTGCCAGAACGTCACGCCCGCCGTTGGTATCCATCGGCGTCACGATGCCCTGCGTTTCCATCCACTCAAGCATGCGAGCCGCGCGGTTGTAGCCGACTTTCAGTTTGCGCTGCACTGCGCTGATGCTGGCCCGGCGCGTCTCAGCTACGAACTGCACGGCCTCGGCATACAGCGGGTCTTGGTCGCCAATAAAATCAGGCTCGTCGTCTTGCTCGCCTGCGCCGCCAGATTGGCCGCTAAAAAGACTGCCAATCAGCTCACTGACATGCAGCGGGAATTCAGCTTGGTCGCGATCAGGCTGGATGAAGTCCAGGCCCTCAGCGTAATCGTCCGGTGCCATCACCAGTAGGCAAAGACGGCCGGCACTGTCGATAAGGTCATGGCGGTTAGGATCTTTCGCATCGACGATAGAGGTCAGGGTCAGTTGCTTTGAGTTGAACTTGACCTCTTTCATGGTGACTTCGATGGTTGAGACTTTGCGCGAACTGATGATCGCAATGGCGTTATGTACCGCCTCTGTCGCGGCTTTGCTCAACCGGTCAATGACTTCCTGCTGCTGGCCTTCATTCAACTTGCCGTATGGCGAGTGCAGGTTTTTCAGTTCAAACAAACCCGCATTCACCAGGTCATGCACCAGCAGCTCATGCGCCAGCACAGACGGCGGGGTATCCAGAAGCTTGGCGCGATCAATGATGGCCTTGTGTTCTGTCTTCATGGGGTTAGTCCTCTGTTCTGGCGATGCGTTCGAGCTTCGACTTTTGTGTCGGGCTCAGATGAGTGTGAGCGCCGTAGCGCGTGAAGTTGGCCCGCATGTTTTCGGTGAACTCCAATTCCCAGGCGCCGCTGGCCATAAGCTCAGCGACGGCTAACAGGGCGGCGAACTCCTCAACGCGGTCGAATATTTCAGCGACTGATTGAGCTGCCATTGGGGTTACTCGATATTGAGGCCGTCTGTGTCGGCGGCTTCGATGGTTTCGGCGGTTTTTGTCGTGCTTTCGGCCTGATCTGTTGCGGATTCAGCCGTTTTTGTCGCGCTTTCTGCCGAATCTGTAACGATTTCTGCGTCTTCAATGCTGGTGTCTTCTTGATCTGGGATAGGTGGTGCTGCCTGATCCTGAAGATCGCCAAGGTTTACCGTGAAGCTGCCAGAGTCGTCCGGCTTGGCGTCGATGAAGTCGTGCACCTCTTCGGATGTTTGCAGTCCCATCAGCAGTTCAGGTGCGTACAGTCGCCCAAAGAAACTTGCACAGCGATAACGCAACATTAGTTCCGGGATGGTCTGCCACTTGCTGCCTTTTTTGGTCAGCCACCCCTCGTCTAGAGCCATCTGGATAGACACGACTGGAGACTCAAGGCGCTCGCCGGTTTCCTTTTCGATAGCCCAAGCCATACAAGTCTGGTGACGAACCTTGATGGTTTTGGTTATTTCGTTCGGCCGTTTCTTGCCGCCACCGGCTGGCGCAACCCATTCAGTGACCGTGTAGGGTACTTCGATAATTTCGCCGGGCTCCCCAAGGACAAAGCGCAACGATGAATACCGTCCACAACTGTTGATTGACGCGATGATGAAAGCGCTGGACCAGCTCGGACGACCCTCAATGATGTGCAGGTTTTGCATGATCATCAGCGGGTCAGCGTTCATCCGCTGGGCCATGTTCAAAGCAACGGCGCAGTTCGCGATGCCGGCGCTGTTTTTCTCGTAGCCCGTTACCTGGCCATCTTGCTTGATTTCCTTGTACGCCCGGTATGCCACCGGAACCATCGTTGAGCTGCTGAGCATGTTGGACACGCGTAACAGTTGGTCGAAGCCCTCACCAGTAAGGAAGCCCATCGGTACGTTTGATTTAGGTTTCGCGACGGCGCTGGTTTGCATCTGCGCCAAAGTGGTCTGGGTCATGGTTGTTTACTCGTGATAAGGGCAGGTAGACCAGCGCGTGCAGTACTTGGCGCTGCATGTGAAGCTCTGCGGGTTAGGAGGGAATAAACCGGTGCGTAGCATTTCTGCGCCGATCTGGATCAGGCCGGGGAATTCTTCGGTACCGACCATCATTTGCTTAGCACCGCGTATTTCGCCGATGCCCGCCTCAGCTTTGCCTTTGGTTTTAAGGCCGATGATGTGGGCGGGTGCGGTGATGGGTTCGCCGGTGGTGTGCTCGTACAGGATTTCGTAGGTGCCAATCTGCGGGGCGTGGCCTTTGGTTTTTGCCACGCCCTGCGAAACCGAGGCGCCGCCTGTCTTCACGTCAGCAATGCCGACGCCGGTACCGGTTTTGCAGATCCGCGCCCGGTCGAGCTGTCCGGTTAGCCGGATGACCACGCCGCCACCGCAATCAATCTCCAGCGGCTTAGTGGTCAGCTCAACAGCCTGGAACTCATAGCGCGGACTGATTTCGTTGCAGTACATCGTGTGCAACGTCAGCCCCGTGGCCTCGGCTTGGTTAAGGGTGATATCCGAGCCGCGCCAGTCGACGTCATAGTCAGGATTGCGCAATGATTCAATGAACAGCTCGGCGGTGTCGAAAGCGCTAAGCCCGGCGCCGTTGACGCGCGAGGCATCAAAGGCCGCGGTGCTGGCGTGGATCGCGGTACCGAGCAAAGCGCGCGGGCTACTGGCCGACTTCATGCCCAGCAGGTGAACGCCTTCCCATTGATAACCGCAGTTGAACAGCGAACCCCACGACGAGGCGCGCACAGAGATTACGTTGCTCATGCTCGTCTCCGAGCCTTGGAAAAGGCTGTTGCCATGTTTGTACTGGCTTCCAAGTCGTCGACACAGATCACTGCGGCCCTCCCGCAGTCCTTCTGTTCAAACCAACCGAAGTGGCATTGGTCGATAGGTATCCCCATCTTTCCGGCCAGCCACTGATAAGCCAGAGTGCGAGACATTCCCCGCTGCTTGCTCACTCGGAAGAACAGGTCTTTGCTGAGGTTTCTGTCTTTGCGCAGCGCGGCGTTGGCAAGTGTGCCTAGCGGTATGTCAGTGTCCGGGTGTAGCCCAACGTATGAATCGCAAGAAAAGCACAGGTACATATAGGGCCAGTCGCCGTACTCGCGGTTGTAAATGACACTGTTATTCACCAGCTTCACTTCGCCAGAGCAGTAGCGGCAGTGGGTTGGTGCCGGTAGTGGGTTTTTTACGCGTTTAAGTGCGCGGCGGCTGACGTGAGGCAGCGGCGCAGGCGCAGCAATATGCTCGGGGGCGTTCGCCCGAGGATCGATCGGCATAGTGGTTTACCTACTGAGTGATTCGATCAGCGAAGGCGCTGAGCAGCATCAGAACGGTGAAGATGGCAAGGGCAGGGAATGAGCCGCGCCACAAGAGATAGCGGCGCTGGCGTTGGCGGTTGGTCATGACACCCTCGCAATCAACATGCCGCGCCGAACCTCAATGCGAATCGGGCGGGGCAGATCAGCGACCAAAGAAAAGCCCAGGCGGTACAGGGCTTGGATAAGTGTTTTTCGGTTGGTGGCGATGATGGTCATGACGTTCTTCCTTCCCGGCGCTCATAGGCGCGCCGCAGACGTTCGGTGTAATGACTGTCTTCTTTGTCGGTGATGACACCCAAGGAGCGGAAAATCAGAGTCGCCGTATTGGCTGACGCCCTGACTGCGATAGCGCTGCACTGCGGGTCGATCATGCTTTCGATATATCCGTCGAGCATGCCGATTGCGATGTCATGATTGCTTCTCATGCTGCCCACCGTTGCTGGCGCGTGCGGCTGTCGATCTGGCGCAAAAGCTCGGCCTCGATCTGGTGCTCGTAAAGCTGACTGGCTTGGTAGCACTCGTAAGCACTGGCATCCATCCGCACGCCGTCGGCGTCGTAGGTAATACCCGAAACAACAACGAACTCCAGTTCGCGGCTGCCCTGAAAATCCCAATCACTGGCCCAGCTGTTTAGGTTTGGCGGGACGTTCTCGCAGCTCGTAACCTCCACCTGGAGGACGAACCCTTCAACAATCACTTCGTAAGTCATGCTCGCCTCCAAGGTGGCGGTGGTTGTTTTCCCACTGCCACTGATCCAGTGGCAGAAGTGAAAAGGCCCGTCATGCAGGCACCCGGCAAACATCCCGATCAATAACCGTGATTGAGCCCCGATCGGTGATCGCCACACGGCCTGTATGGCCGGGGAGACCAGGCCAGCCCGGATGCGTTTTGAACTCGATGATTTTCCCGGTGCGACCATTCAGGCCGATGTACAACAGGTCGCCGACTTTGATTTTGCTGCCGAGTTTGGTGGTGCTGTTCATGTTGTGTTCCCTGGTTGGTTGTTTTCCCAATGCACCCGGTCGTCCAGGTGCATCAGTGAAAAATTCCTGTGTTTCCTTCTCTCCAGCCGCGACTCTGTCCGCTGGAAAACTGATTCGGTGCTTTGCGCTGCACACCCAGGGCAGTTGCCACCCCTCTGAACCGTTGAGGCCGGTTCATCGCTTGCCTTTGAATCTGAGCCGGTATTGATCCGGCAGTGGTGATGCACTGGAGCTAAAGAGCGGTGGCTTTCGCCGGGTTTCGTTGTGTTCCGTAGAAGCACAAGCGAACTTGTACTTATAAAAGCATGCTGGTGTTTCATATGCAAGTATTCTTGTGTTGATTTTTTCAGGACGAAAAAAAACCCGCTCGGGGCGGGCATCTTTTTTCAGTGCGGTTTATTTGACTGCGAGGCAGTCTTTACTACTGATTTCAAACCGAGAAATCTCGGTCCCGTTTTCACGCGTGTACACATACACATGGGACATGCCCATTGATAGGGCCGAGGGTTTCTTCGATTTTTGTTTGTCGCATATTTGCTTTGAAATTACCGATTTCAAGCGAGAAAAGCTGAAGTTTGACGCATACGAATCAAAGTCTTTCAGTGAATAGAAAGTAACAAGCTTGCTGCCGCTGACTGCTTCAGCCCTAACAAGCGTAGTGACGTCATCAAGCTTTTTAGGAGCCTGAGCATTCAGTTGTGAGGCGGCTTCTGTGACTATCTTGGCAAGGTTTTCTTGCTTATTGGGCTTGAGCAGCTCGCTTCCAATCTCTTTACCAATAGTTCCGGCGATGCTCGCAACGATCAAAAACAAAGCCCAATAAATCCCCTTTTTCATTTTTTGCCACATATCACAGCTTCCTTGCGTTCCAAGCCATTAAGACGCGAGCGTGAATAATCAAACCGTCGAGCTCAATCCCTTTGATGTCATAAGGTGGGAAGGTTTCATTGTCTGAGATCATCCGGATCATCTTTGGCAGCCGCTGCAAGCGCTTGATGTAGAGCATGTCATCCAGGGTGAACACGTAAACGCCGTCTACCTCGACGGTATTTACCCCCGTGTCAATGATCAGCGGATCGCCACTGGCGAACGTTGCTCCCATGCTTTCGCCAAAGCCCGTAATTACGGACAAATTCGACGGGTGCGTGTAGGCAACGCCTTGTTCGCGTAGATATTCGGTTCTCACGGTTATATTCCTGACCGTTTCGATGTAAGCCCTGGGTGCAACCTTCCCTGGCCCCATTGAACCCACCACATCGTATTGAGGGATGATTAGCTCGTCGTCTTTAGGCTTACGCGTAAAGTCGCCGGTGAGCACGTTACTCGTGGCATGTCTTTTTGGTGGATCGCCGGTACCGACAAGCAGCCAATCGACAGTCGTGTCGAACCCTTCCGCAATCGCCAGAAGGTTTTCGTTTTTGATGTTGCCGGTATCGCCAGCAAACCATTGGCGGACAGCTTCGTAACTGATTCCGCAGGTATTGGATATTTGGCGTTTTACGCCTCGCACGCCCGTATCCGGCTTTCGAGCCAACACAAGCTGCGTGATTCGATCTGTGATGTTCATAGCGCCAATCTACAAGTTAGCTTGCCCAGCATGCTTGCTTATTGACTACAAGCATGCTTGTATATGAACCACAAGCATTGGAGGTGCCTATGAATCGTCAGACAGCTATCGATTATTTTTGCTCCATTCCCAAGCTGGCGAGCGCTCTCAAAATCACCTATGAGGCCGTTCGACAGTGGGGGAATGAAGTCCCTAAGTTGCGTCAGTACCAGTTGGAAAAAATCACCAATGGTGAGCTCAAGGCAGACGACGAAACGTCTGAGTCGGCGGCTTGAGCATGTCGACGAACTCATTAGGCCAAGAAGGCGATGAAACCGCACGAGAGACAGAAACCCTGATCTTGCAGCGGGTTTTGTCTGTGGGTCAGAAAGAGATAGCGCGTGAAACCGGGTTGAGTGAGTCGACCGTTTCACGCTGGAACGATGGCGAGTATGCAAGATGGGCCCAGGTGCTTTCGTTCCTAGGCCTGCGTGTCGTTCCACAATCAGCAATCGTCGTGACGCCTGCATATCTGCACTCACTTGAAACCCTGGCTGAGATTGGGTTGAAGGCAGAGAAGAAGCGTCCCGGCCCGCTGGGGTGGGATTGATAATGGCCGCGCTCCCATACATTCAGCTATACGTTGCCGATTACCTGGCCGACACCATGCACCTCACCACTGAGGAGCACGGTGCGTACTTGTTGCTGATTTTTAACTATTGGCAGACAGGCAAGCCAATCCCGAAGGCCCGACTGGCCCGTATTGCGCGGCTTCCGAACGACCGTTGGATTTCCGTTGAAGCTTCGTTGAACGAGTTTTTCAACGACAACGGTAACGAGTGGGAGCACAAGCGCATTGAGGCAGACCTTGATGCTGTTCACTCGGCACAGAGTCAGCGCTCGGCAGCCGGAAAGGCCTCAGCGGAGGCAAGAAAGAACAAAAAGCCAACGGAAAAGCAACGGAAAAGCAACGCCCGTTCAACGCCCGATGAAATTCCGTTGAACGAGAACCCAACGAATATAGATACAGATACAGATACAGATACAGATATACACACACATACCGCGCAGACGAAATTTTCGCTTCACGACGCTTGGGAGCCAGACGCCAAGACGTTCACCGCTGTCCTGCACCGCAACGGTATGGCCAACCAAACCTTCCACGCTGATCAACTTCTTGAATTCCGCTCGTACTGGATCAGTCGCCCCGACGACTTGAAAACCCAGGCGCAGTGGGAGCACGCGCTAGCCCAGCAACTGAAACGCCAATACCGAACCCAGCAAGCCAACGAGGGACACACCCATGAAACCGGTGGACGAACTGCTCAACGCCGCACGCGTAACGCTCACGACATCCTCACCGACACCGACTGGTGAGCTAGCCGCCGAAAACGTCACACCGCTTGAGCAGCAAGCCCGTCGAGCCGTGCGGCGTATATTCGCAACCCTGAAAACCGCTTTCCCTGCGTGGTATGAAAAACACTACGGAGATGCAAAGGCCGAGCAATTGGCCCGCCGCGTGTGGATGACTGTGGTTAAGGATTTGGATGACAGCACCGTAAACGCTGGCCTGCAACGCATGGTTCTGGAGTGCAAATTTCCACCCTCGCCAAGCGATTTTATGGATCTGTGCAAGTCGGCTAGCGACCTGCCATGCGAGGCCCAAGCTTGGGACGAAGCGTTGCGGGGGGTTTACAGCCACAAGGCCGTCAAGATCGCAGCCGAAGCCACCAGCACGTTCGACCTCAAGTCAGCCACACACAACGACAAAGCCCTGCGCCAACGCTTCGAACGCAATTACGCAATCGTTGTGCGCCGTGCGCAGACCGGCCAGCCGCTGGAAGGGCGTATCGCTCACGGCATTGGCCACGACAGCACTCGGCCGCGTGAACAGGTCCAGTTGGAGTACTCGCGCAAGGAAGCCGAAGCGCTGGTCATGGCGCAGGGTATTCCAGCCAACCCACAATCCGCCAGGGCGATGCTGCTGGCAAAGCTTGGTATTCGGAGAGAAACGCATGTCTGATCTCAAACCTGTTTCGTTCGTGGTACCAGGCGAGCCACAAGGCAAGGGCAGAGCGCGCATCGGCAAGGTGGGTAACTTTGCCCGCATGTACACACCATCCAAAACCGTGGCCTACGAGGGACTTGTTGCTCTTGCTGCGCAGGAGGTGATGCAAGGCCGCGACTTGATCGAAGGTCCGGTAATGATCGAGCTGCGTATTGTCCACGGCGTGCCTCAATCCAAGTCGAAAAAATGGAAGGCACTGGCTCTGCAGGGGAAGGAGCCCTGCACGAAAAAGCCGGACGCAGACAATGTGCTCAAAGCTGTCTGTGATGCCCTCAACGGCGTTGTGTTCAAGGATGACGTGCAGGTTACGGACGGATCGTTTAAACGGCGCTGGGGCGATACGCCGGGCGTTCACGTACGCATTGTGCCGCTGTGCCAGTGATTGAACAGACCTACGCAGAACTACGCAGCATGGGGGAAGTATGAAGTTGAACAGTGCTCGTAGGGCTTGGCATGACTGCGCTTACATCCAGTCTCGGGGCGGCCTGTCTTCGCTTGAGCAACGTTGCCTCCTGGGTACCGCTGTGCAGACCACTGAACGCGGAGTAACCGCAGATCACTCGGTTCATTCAACGCTGGCGGGCTGGATTCAATCGGCAATAGCAAAGCTTCATCCGCAGGTGCGTGTGTTTGGTGAGTTTATGTATTCGCCGCACATCACCCGTGAGCTGACCGAGGACATACGCGAGGCTGCCGAGGAAGTGGTTTTCGGTATGGCTCTGTCAAAGTCGGCACGCATGACCAAAGCCAAGCGGGAGAAGGCGGTGTATGTCGTTGCTGGCGTGCTGTATCGGTACCAGTACATGCACCAGGGCGGACAGTCCGCGAATCCTGACCCGCTGGCGAAGCCGGAGACGTTCCGGGCTTGGCTGTTTGACCGGCATCGAGTGCGCATTGAGTCGTGCAACTGGGAGCGTGACTGGGAGGTTTTTGTGCGGAACTGTTTCAACTGCTGTGAGGACTTGGACAGGATGGCGCTGAGCCCGGTAGCGGTGATTATTTATCAGATGAAAGAGGCCGCTTGACCTTCCCGTGCGGCTGGGGCAGACTTTTTCCCACTTTCCGTACTTCGCCCAGAGCAAGTACAGACCAGAAACCCGGCCACTGAGTCGGGTTTTTTGTGTTCAAAAATCATCTTAAAGCCCTGCCATCGCGCAGGGCTTTTTCGTTTCTGGAGGCCCCCATGAAAGCCTCGGTCAGGAGTTCACACAAAATGGCAAACCCGGCGCCAGAAGGGATTATCGAGGCGGTGGGCGTCTCCGTTGCCAACAAGGGCATGATCGTTGGTGGCGCTGCTGGTTTTGCCGGCTGGCTGTCCCAGGTTAATTGGATTGGTATGTCTGGCGTCGTGGTTGCGGTGCTGGGCCTGATCATCAGCACGTACTTCCAAGTGCGCCGTGATCGTCGGGAGGACGCCGAAAGCGCCGCCCGCATCCAGGCCCTGCGCGACCAGTGTCAGCGATGAGTCAATCACGCAACCGCATTGCCGTAGGGCTGCTGACCATGAGCCTTGCGGGTTTTGGTGCGTGGAAGGCCAGCGAGGGCTACACCGATACCGCCGTCATCCCGACCAAGGGCGACGTGCCCACCATAGGCCACGGCTCGACACGCTACGAAGATGGCCGGCCAGTCCGCATTGGCGACACCATCACCCCGGCCCGTGCCGAAGTCCTGGCCCGCAACCTGAACAGTCAGGCCGAGAAGCAGTTCGCAGCATCACTGCCGGGCGTAAAGCTGCATCAAGCCGAGTTCGATCTGTACATGGACTTCACCGGGCAGTACGGCATTGGCAACTGGCGTGCGTCCTCGATGCGCCGCGACCTGCTCGCAGGCAACTACGCCCAGGCCTGCAACGACCTTCTCAAGTATCGCTATGCCGCTGGTTTCGACTGCTCCACTCAGGGCAACAGGCGATGCTGGGGCGTCTGGACTCGCCAACTTGAACGCAACGCCAAGTGCAGGGCCGCCCAATGAAATACCGCAAGCAACCCGAACTCGTCGACGCCATCCAGTGGACTGGCTCCAACTTGGACGATGTGACCGTTTTCTGTGGTGCGCTGGTGTCGTCTGGTGGCTTTGGCTTCACCGACCGCCAGAACGGCCAAGTGGTGATGAACACAGCAGCAGGCACACAACGCGCTGAGCCGGGCGAGTGGATCGTCAAGGGAGCTGACGGTTCGTTCAAGGCGGTTAAGCCCGAGGCCTTCGGCGTTACCTACGAGATTGCAGAATGAATCGCTACCTGCTCTATGCGCTGGCCGCTTGTGCGGTGGCGATTGTGTACGGCTGGAGCCACATCAAGGAACAGGCCAAGGATCTGGCCATTGCGACGGATCGCATCACCACACTGAACGCTGCCGCCGAGTCCCGGCGCAACACTCAGAAGCTGTTGGCGCAGATCGACACCGAACACACAAAGGCCCTGACAGATGCTCAAGCCCAAAACGCTGCCCTTCTTGCTCGTATCGGTGCTGGCGCTCAGCGGCTGTCAGTTCCAGCCCGCTGCCCAGCAGTGGGAGCCACCGGCGCCACCACCGGCCTGGATGATGCAGAAGCGAGAGCCGAACTTGACCCAGCGGCTGCTCAAAGAATTGTCGCCATCCCCAACGATGGAGACGACGCCATCAGGGCACTAACAGCGTTGCAGGATTGGGTAACCACCGCGTGCCTGGGCGCCACCAACCAATAAGGGGCAGTGACATATGGCCCTCACCGCAAAGCAACAACGATTCATCGTGGAGTACTTAATTGACCTGAACGCCGCACAGGCTGCGATCCGGGCAGGGTATGCCGTAAAGGGCGCCAAGGATCAGGCGTACCAGCTCATGCTGCGGCCTGAAATCCTTGCCGCGATCAATGAGGCAAAGGAAGCCCGCAATCAGCGCACGCAGGTGGATGCGGACTACGTGCTCAACCGCCTGACTGAGATTGATCAGATGGATCTGCTCGACATTCTGGACGACGACATGTCGATCAAGCCTCTTTCAAAGTGGCCCAAAGTCTGGCGCCAATCGTTGTCTGGGTTCGATATCGCCGAGATGTTCGAAGGAGTCGGCAAGGAGCGAGACCTGGTCGGCCTGATGAAAAAAATCAAATGGCCGGACAAGGTCAAGAACCTTGAGCTGCTCGGCAAGCACGTAAATGTGAACGCCTTCCGCGAGCAGGTGGCTGTTGACGTCACCCTCTCTCTTTCCCAGCGGATGGCCAAAGCACGTGAACGCACACGCTCAGATTGATCTTGAACAGCAACTGGTCGAGGACATTCTTTCGTTTGCGCATGACCCGCTGGGTTATGTCTGGTACGCCTTCCCATGGGGCGAACCCGGCACCGAGCTGGCAAACAAATCAGGCCCTCGACCTTGGCAGGTGGAGGTTCTCGACTCGATAGGCAAGAAACTCAGGGCTGGCGCCAAGGACCTGGGCGAAGTCATTCACGAGGCTGTGGCCAGTGGTCACGGTATCGGCAAATCGGCACTGGTGTCTTGGATCATCAAGTGGGCGGTTGATACTGGTGTCGATACGCGTGGCGTGGTTACGGCCAACACGGAAACGCAATTGCGTACCAAGACGTGGCCAGAGGTCGCGAAGTGGAACCGACTTTCCATCACGTCCCATTGGTTTCGACTGACGGCTACTGCCCTGATCAGTACCGATCCAGAGCACGAAAAGAACTGGCGAATCGACGCCGTGCCCTGGTCTGAGAGCAATACCGAGGCGTTCGCTGGTCTGCACAACGAAGGCAAACGCCTTCTTCTGATCTTTGATGAAGCCTCAGCTATTGCCGATCTGGTGTGGGAGGTGGCAGAAGGTGCTCTCACCGATGAAAACACCGAAATCATTTGGGCAGCTTTCGGCAACCCGACCAAAACAACGGGGCGTTTCCGCGAGTGTTTCACCCGATATAAGCACCGCTGGAGCCACCGGCAGGTTGACAGCCGAACAGTTGAAGGCACCAACAAAACTCAAATCGCCAAGTGGGAAGCGGACTACGGGGAAGACAGTGACTTCTTTCGAATTCGTGTTCGCGGCATGTTCCCGAGGGCTTCTGAATTGCAACTGATCCCAACTGACTGGGTTGCCGAAGCAATGCGGCGTGACCCTGTGTACGGCATGGATGACGCGTTGATATGCGGAATCGACATTGCGCGAGGCGGAGCGGACAACAACGTGATTCGCTTTCGCCGCGGGCTCGACTCTCGGTCAATACCTGCAATCAAAATTCCGGGCAGTGAAACCCGCGACACCACGCTGTTTATCGCCAAGGTCTGCACCGTTGTGCAGGAACAGCGCCCGGATGCTGTGTTTGTGGATTCGACAGGCGTTGGTGGGCCGGTGGCCGACCAGCTGCGCCGGTTGATGCCGGCCGTGGTGATCATCGACGTTAACTTCGCCAGTGCGGCGCCTGATCGGCATTACGCCAACATGCGCACCTATATGTGGTGGTTGATGCGTGAAGGATTGCGAGCTGGCCTGGCTATTGATCTGTCAACGGAGCTTGAGGCCGAGCTTACTTCGCCGCAGTACACGCATAACGGTAGCGACCAGATCGCACTGGAAAAGAAAGACGCTATCAAGAAACGTTTGGGCATCTCTCCCGACGATGGTGACGCCCTTGCGCTGACCTACGCCATGCCGGTGATGAAAAGCCAATATCGCAATTACGGCGGTGGCGGAGCCCACAACGGTCTCGAATCTGACTACGACCCCTATGCGGAGTAATGAACATGTGTGGCAGCGCACTTGGAAAAATCATCAAACCCCTGCACAAGATCAGTGACCCGCTGGACCTGTTTAAAAAGGCAGGTTTGCCCACGTCGCTGGACTTGATTGCAGATGACAAGCCCGCTCCGGCGGCTGCTGCAACGGGCAGTGCCGAAGCCGCACCTACAACCGCAAGCGATTCGGTTCAGGCGGCAGTGGAGGCTGAGCGCAAGCGCCGTCTCGCTCAGTCCGGTCAGGGCAGCACCATCTTGACGGGTGCGTCTGGCGTGCTTGGCTCAGCCAACACCAGCCAGAAAACTCTGTTGGGGGTGTAAGTTGGCCGACTCCCTGCGTTCTCAGCTCGATAAGCGGCTGGCGCGGCTCAAAAGTGAACGCGACAGTAACTGGCTGCCTGAATGGCGCGAACTCAGTGACTTCATCATGCCTCGGGCTGGTCGCTTCAATACCTCGGACGTGAACCAAGGCAAGCGCCGCGACAAGAAGATCATCAACCCACGTGCCTCGTTTGCGGCTCGCACCCTGGCTGCTGGTATGCACAGCGGCATGACCAGCCCGGCGTCACCGTGGTTCAAGCTGGGCACCCCTGACCCCGGCCTGATGCAGTTTGGCCCGGTCAAGGAATGGCTTTACGCGGTCGAGAAGGCCATGCGTGAGGTTATGGCCCGGTCAAACCTCTACAACGTCCTGCCCACCGTGTACGGCGAAGAAGGTGTTTTCGGTACCGCAGCTATGGCGGCGCTGCCGGATGAGCGCGATACGGTGCGTTTTTACCCGTTCACGGTTGGCAGCTACATGATCGCCAACAGCGACCGGGGGCAGGTCGACACGCTGTACCGTGAGTTCCGCATGACGGCTCGGCAGATGGAACAGCAGTTCGGCAAGGCGGCAATGAGCACCACCGCCCAAGGCTTGCTCAATTCCAACTCCGAAGCGTGGATTGATATCTGCCATGCGACCGAGCCGAACGACCAGCGTGAATCAGGCCGCAAAGACAACCAGAACATGAGCTATCGCTCTGTCTACTGGGAGAAGGGCGGCGACAGCGACAAGGTGCTGCGTCAGTCTGGCTTTCAGGAATTCCCGGTCATGGCGCCGCGCTGGGATGTTCTCGGCGAAGATGTTTACGGCACCGGGCCAGGCTCTATGTGCATTGGCTCTAGCAAGGCCTTGCAACTGATGGAGCGGCGCAAGGCTGAGATGATCGAGAAGGGTGTCCGTCCGCCAATGGGCGCACCCACCAGCCTCCAAAATCAGCGCGCGTCAATCTTGCCGGGCAGCATCACCTACCTCAATGACATGCAGGTAGGGGCCAAGTTTGCGCCTCTGTATGAGGTTGATCCGGGTTGGATCAGTCAGTTGCGTGGCGAGATTGCCGCAGAGGAACAGATTGCCGACAGCGCGTTCTTCGTCGATTTGTTCCTGATGATCAGCCAAATGGACAGCGTCCGGACGGCCTACGAAATCGCCACTCGCAAGGAAGAAAAGATGCTTATGCTCGGGCCTGTGCTTGAGCGCCAGAATGATGACCTGCTTGACCCGTGTGTTGACCAGGTGTTCCACCTGATGGTTGAGCAGTCGTTGCCGCGATGGATGGGGTTGTTGCCCGGTAACCCATTGCTGCCACCGCCGCCCAAAGAGCTGGGAGGGCTGGATCTGCGTATTGAATACACCAGCATTCTGGCGCAGGCCCAGCGGGCTATTGAAGGCTCCAGTATCGAGCGTGCCATTGGCTTCGCGGGCACTGTGGCCAACATCAAGCAAGATCCCTCATCACTTGACCTGCTCGACACCGACAACGCCCTGCGCGAGTACTTCAAGGCCGTCAGTGTGCCACCCACCCTGGTGCGCTCCGATGATGCGGTTAATGCGATTCGCCAGCAACGCGAGCAAGCCAATCAGCAGGCGCAGATCGAACAACAGATGGGCACGGCCATTCAGGGCGCGCAACTGCTGAGCCAGACCGACACAGGCAGCAATAACGCGCTCACTCAGTTAGCAGGGGCGATGTGATGGACGACGAACAGGAAAAGCCCACAGAGCAGGAGCTACAGAACATAGCTGACTTCCGTTGGCTGATGAGTGATCACCGGGGGCGCCGCTTCATGTGGCGAACGATGGGGCGGCTCCGGCTGTTCCAGTCCTCAATTGGGCCCACGGATGCCGTGACCAATTACAACGAAGGCCAGCGCAATGCTGGCCTTTTTCTTTTGAGCCAGATCAATGAGCTGTGCCCAGCGATGTACGCCGTCATGGCGTCCGAGAACGCCCCGCAGCCGCTTGAAGATCAACCTTTGGAGACTGATGAATGAACCGTTTTATGAAGTTGATGGGCTTTGTGCTGATGAATGAGGCGGTCGGCGATGGCGCTGGTGGCCCTGCTGCTGCACCCGCTCCGGCAGCGCCTGCGGCGGGTACCACTGAAACTACCGTGCTGACCCCGACCGCTCCCGCAACTGCACCAGCGGCGGGCGCGACAGAAACCAAAACCCCCGAGCAGATTCAGCAAGAAGCTGATGCAGCGGCCGCAACCAAGAAAGAGGCTGATGCCGCCAAGCCCACAGGAGCGCCGGAGGCCTACACGGACTTCACCCTGCCCGAAGGCATCGACATGGACGTGGGCACTCTGGACGCCTTCAAGGGGCTGGCCAAGGAATTGAACATTCCGCAGGAAGCGGCGCAAAAGCTCATCGACCTGCAAACCACTCTGGTGGCCAAGCAGGCCGACGCGTACCAGCAGGCCGTTGTGGCGCAAGGGCAGAAGTGGGCCGCCGAGGTCAAGAACGACCCTGAGTTAGGCGGAGAGAACTACGACAAGAGTGTGGCCAGCGCAATCAAGGTCATTCAGTCCTTTGGCGACCCAGCCCTCACCGAACTGCTCAACGACTCCGGGCTGGGCAATCACCCGGCGTTGTTCAAGTTTTGCCACCGCATCAGTGCGGCTATCTCGGAAGACAAGTTCGTCATGCCGGGCAGCCAAAGCAACGCCCCCAAAGAAATGAGCATTGTTGAAGCCTTCAGCTAAGGCATTCATAAACCGTAGGAGAGACACAGATGGGCATTTTGACTTCAACCATGCCAACGCTGATTGATAAATTCAGTCGCGAAGACAGCTCGAAAAAGGTCATGAAGATCGTTGAGCTGATGGCAAAGCGAAACGACATCCTCATGGATGCTGAGTATCAGGAGTGCAACGACGGCTCCAAGCATAAGACCACCATGCGTTCGGGCATTCCTGAGCCCACATGGCGGATGTTCAACCAAGGCATTCAGCCAAGCAAATCCCAAACCGTACCGGTGCTTGATACCACCGGCATGATGGAAGATTACGGTTTGGTCGATAAGGCGCTGGCGGACCTCAGCGGCAATGCCGATGCTTTCCGTACCTCTGAAAACATGGCCAAGCTGCAAGGTTTCAACAACAAAGCGGCTCGCTACATGATCTACGGCAACACCCAGTCAGAACCGCAGGCGTTCCTTGGTCTTGCGCCACGCTACAACGACAAGAGCGCCGAATCTGGCGCCAACATCGTTGATGCGGGCGGTACCGGATCGACCAACACCTCAATCTGGTTCGTTACCTGGGGCGAGATGACCACCCACCTGCTGTATCCGAAAGGCTCTGTTGCTGGTTTCCAGCATAAGTTCCTCGGCCAGCAAACTGCCCGCGCCGAAAACGGTGGCGACTTTGAGGCCTACCGCGACCACTTCAAGTGGGACATTGGCATGTCGGTACGTGACTGGCGTGCTAACGCCCGTATCGCGAACATCGACGTCACCGCGCTCACCCGTGACGGCGCTACCGGCGCGAACATTATCGACCTGATGATTGATGCAATGTACCGCATCGACAATCCGGAGCAGGGCGAGGGTCGCACGGTCATTTACGCCAACCGCACCATTCAGTCCTGGCTGCACAAACAGGCCATGAACTCTAAAAACGTGAACCTCACTATCGGTGAATACGCCGGTAAGAAGATTCCAGAGTTCTTGGGCATCCCGATCAAGCGCATTGACGCCATCCTTAACACCGAAGCCCGCGTAGTCTAACGACTGCGTGGTTTTCCCCATTCCGGAGAGACCACCATGCTTTTTGACGCAAAGCTGCTCATGTCGAACGCCCAGGCGATCACAGCCTCGGCGGCATCGACAGATATCATTGATCGCGGCGACAGCAAGGACGTGGGCCGCGCTGGTGATATCCCGCTGGTGATTCAGGTTGTTGAATCGTTCAACACCCTGACCAACCTCACCATCGATCTGCAAACCGATGACAGCTCAGGCTTCGGCACTGCTCGGTCGCTGTATCAGATCGTTGTGCCGTTGGCAGATCTAAAACTCGGTTATCAGACGCCTGTCATCACCTTGCCGCAGAAGACAAAACGCTATCTGCGCGTTAATTACACCGTGACCGGCACCGCCCCAACGGCGGGCAAGATCACTGCCGGCGTGGTTGCTGGAGTGCAGACCAATGTCTAAGCCTTATGAAGTACTGGAGCGATCATTTATCAATGGTCGCCTCTACGAGCCAGGCGAGCACGTCACCCTCGAAATTGATAGTCCGGGCGGCAACCTCAAGTTGGTGGGGGCTGCTCGCGCCGCCGCTCCGATCAACGCCCAGACCCTGGCGTCACCTCAAATTGGCTACGCCTCAGCTCGTACAGGTGGTGGCAAGTTCGTGGTCAAGGACGCCGCCGGTAACGTGGCTGGCAGTTTCATGGGTTCAAAGGCAGAGGCTGACACCGAAGCTGATCGCTTGAATGCAGGTGGCGAGCCGATCAACGCCCAGACCCCGGCGTCAGAAGGCCCAATTGTTCCGCCGAGCACTGAAAGCGGCGCGCCCGCAGACGGCAATAGCACTGGTAATCTGCCAGACGCTTAACCCCACAGTTACACCTCTAAGGCCCTTCGGGGCCTTTTCTCATTCTTGAGGTTCCCGAATGTCCAGCGACGTCGAGATATGCAACATCGCCTTGTCGCGCGTTGCTTACACCCAGCCGATTGTTTCATTCACCGAGCGAAGCAAAGCGGCCGAATTGTGCCGCGTCTTCTACTCGTCGCTGCGTGAGCAGGTGTTACAGGCGTTCCCTTGGCCCTTCGCGGAATCGATTGTTGCACTGGCTGACATTGGTAGCCAGGCGCCGGGGTGGGCGTTCCGCTACCGATACCCGGCCGACTGCTTGAAGGTGCGCAACATTGTGCAACCCGGGTGGCGCCGTGCATTACGCAGTGACCAGCAAATCCCGTTCCTGATTGGTTATGACCCCGGCGGCCGCGTGATTCACACCGACCAACCCGAAGCTGTATGCCGCTTCACATTTAAGGTCGAAGACTCCACGTTCTTTGATCCGCAGTTTGCTGACGCGCTGGCTTGGCGGCTGGCGATGGAGCTGGCGTTGCCGCTCAGCTCCAAGCCGGACTTGCAGCAGTTTGCAGCCCAGCAGTACAGACAGGCTCTCACCATCGCTGAGGGTTCCGCTTTCCAAGAGTCTCAGGACGATCCAGAGCCTGAATCTGAATTCATTACGGTGCGCTCATGAGCAGTGTCCTCCAGCCTACGTTTGCGGCGGGTGAGCTGTCGCCATCCGCCAGTGCACGTACCGATATCGCCCGTTACTACACCGGCCTCAAGCTCTGCCGTAACTTTATGGTCATGCCTTACGGCGGTGTGCGTAACCGCCCAGGCACTGAGTTTGTGTGCGAGGTCAAGGATTCGACCAAGCGTTGCCGGCTGATCCCGTTTCAGTTCAACGATGTACAGACGTACGTGCTGGCATTTGGCGACCTGAACATGCGGGTGATCAAGGACGGCGGACAGGTGCTGGCCAGCGCAGGGCCAAAGATGGGGCAACCCTTTGAACTGGCATTGCCCTACACACAGGCCGATCTGGATCAACTGAACTACACGCAGTCGGCGGACGTGATGACGTTCGCCCATCCAGGCTACAAGCCTCGTGAGTTAAGTCGGTTGGCCCACGACAACTGGACAACCGCCGAAATAAGCTTGGCGCCACGCATTGTGGCGCCAGCAACCGCAACGGCGGTTAGTGCTGGTGGTGCTGGGGTTAAGCAAACATGGCGCTATCAGGTGACGGCCGTGCTGGATGACGGAAACACCCTGGATGAATCGTTGCCTGTCACCTCGAACAGCATCGAGAGCTTTGCGGACACAGCCGCGGGCACGATCACCTGGGCGGCTGTTGCAGGGGCCACTTACTACATCATTTATAAAGACAATGCTGGCGCCGGGATCTACGGCTTTATCGGTCGCGCGGCAGGCACCACGTTCACCGACCAAAATATCACGGCGGTTAAGACTGACACTCCGCCTAACGGCAACGATCCGTTTGTGGGCGAGGGTAACTACCCAGGTGCCGTTGGCTATTACCAGCAGCGCCTGGTGTTTGCCGGTAGCAATCTGAACCCGCAAACGGTGTGGATGAGCAAAACCGGACTGTTCAAAAACTTCGGCTTCTCAATCCCGAACAAGGACGACGACGCAATCACCTTCACCATTGCCAGCCGCGAGGTGAACCGTATGCGTCACCTGCTGGGCCTGCGCAAGCTACTCGGTTTGACGTCGGGCGGCGAGTGGACCTTCTCCGGTGCCGACACGGGGCTTACCGCCAAAACCATTCAGGCGAGTCAGGAAGGGTATGACGGTTCTGCATTGGTGCCGCCCGTGGTGGTGGGCAACAGCGCCGTGTACGTGCAGGCGCGTGGTAATCGGGTGTCATCGTTTGGTTATTCGCTGGATGCTGATGGCTTCGCGGCTGACGATCTGACCATTTTCAGCGCGCATCTTTTCCGTGGGCGCGAGCTGACCAATGTGGCGTACCAGAAGATCCCTGACTCGATTGTCTGGTACGTCCGCGATGACGGCATTTTGCTGGGCCTGACCTACAACCCCAAGCAACAGCTTGTCGGTTGGCACTGGCATGACACGGACGGCTTTGTTGAATCCATTGCCTGCATTCCAGAGGGGCAAGAAGACGCGCTTTATATGGTGGTACGCCGCACCATAAAGGGTGTGGTAAAGCGCTACATCGAGCGCATGGCCAGCCGCCAGATCAAGTCGATTGAAGATGCGTTCTTTGTCGATTCCGGTCTGACCTATGACGGTCGCAACGCCGATACCACTAAAGCCATGACACTGGCCGGTGGTGATAACTGGCAGTTTCCCGAGGTCGTAGCCCTGAACGCCGTGGGGCATGAGCCTTTTACCGCCAAAAGCGTGGGGGTTGAATACTCACTCAGCGCCGCCGTCATCGACGAAAACGGAGACGACAGCACCGACATTGTGCGCGTTGAGGTGGTCGAGTTTCACAGCGCCAACCATGTCAGCGTCAAATTGTTGGTCATCTGCCCTGAATCGTTACGCAACATGCCCAGATCGACGTGGGCTCGGCAGGTTCAAACCCTCAAAGGTTTGGACCACCTTGAAGGCAAGACGGTTTCTATCCTGGCTGACGGCAGCGTCCATCCCCGGCGGGAAGTGGTGAACGGGGCAATTACCCTGCAAGAGCCTGCGGGGATTGTGCACGCAGGGTTGCAGTATTTTTCCGACATGGAAACCCTCGACCTTGAGCTGAAAAACGCCAACGAAACCGTGCTCGACAAGAAGATTGCCGTCACCTCGTTGACGGTGTTGGTTGAAGAGTCTCGGGGGATTTTTGCCGGTACCGACAAGGCTCATTTGTACGAAAACAAGTTCGAACGTGAGACCTACGAGCAGCCTATCGACCTGCTGACGGGGCGCGCTGAAATCCCAATTTCCAACAAGTGGGAAGGTAACGGTCGGATCTTTATCCGTCAGGCAGATCCGCTGCCGCTGTCGGTGCTGGCTGTGATTCCGGAGGTGACCATTGGCGGGCGCTGAGGTTTTACCGGTATCGGTCGAAGAAGTGCCGGCCATTGCCAGCATCGTGCGCCAGGCGGACATAGACGAAATCACCGAAGCGTTAGGCATCCCTATGGGTCAAGCGCTTTACGAAGCCCTGCGCGGCAGTCTTAACGTCAAAAAAATCGTAGTCGGTGGGCAAGTTGTCGCGGTCTTTGGGGATGCGGTGCACAGCCTGCTTGGTTCGGTTGGCGTGCCCTGGCTTATCAGTACGGTGCACGTTGAGCGTCATGCTCGCGCATTTCTTAAGATCTGCAAGCCAGAGGTACAGGCCATGCTGACCCGCCATAAGCACCTGCTCAACTACGTCGATGTGCGCAACACCGTGGCCATTCGCTGGCTTAAGTGGCTCGGTTTCGAGTTTGGCCCAGCAGTTCCATACGGTCCCCGACGCTTCCTGTTTCACCCCTTTACCCTGAATCGAGAGAGCTGATTATGTGCTGGATGGCATTAATTCCGGCTGCGATCGCCATTGGCGGCAGCCTGCTGCAAGCGAAGGGCCAGACTGAGGATGCTTCGTATCAGGCCGGTCTTATGAAACAAAACGCCGACTTCAAAAACCGAACCGCCGACGAGACCATCAATGCCGGGGATACCGCTGCGGACTGGCAGCGTGTGAAGGCGGGCCAAGCCATCGGCACCCAGCGCAGTGTGCAGGCCGCCAATGGAATCGATGTGAACAGCGGCAGTTCGGCACAGCTCCAGGACGACACCGCCATGCTCGGCGAGCTGGACGCCCTGACCATCCAGAACAACGCCGCGCGTGAGGCCTACGGTTACCGCGTTCAGGCGCAGCAGGACATTAGCAACGCTGGCCAGACTGTCCGCAACGGCAAGACAGCGGCTACGGGGTCCATACTTGGCGGTCTGGGCAAGGCCTTTGGCTCATACGCAGGAGGCAAGTAATGGCGCGCGTCCCGACGTACGACAGCCCGCAGGTGCAGCAACAGGTCACCCGCCCGGTTCAGTTGCAGGGCGTTGCACCTGATACCACCTCGATTGTTCGCGGCCTTGAGAGCTTTGAGCGCGGTGCTCAGATTCTGGCGGATAAGCAGCGGGCTGAAACCAACGCCGCCGTGCTTCAGGGGGCGGCAACCAAGCTGGGCGATTACCAGAACAATGATCTGTTTAACCCTGAATCCGGGGTGTATGCCACCAAGGGCGGCGCAGCCATTGGCATTGCCCAGACTCGGCTTGAGGCGTTCGACAAGCAGGCTGTTGAGATCCGAAACAGCTTGAGTACTGACGAGCAGCGCATTAAGTGGGACGCGTACTCAGCAGGCCAGCGCCAGAGCTATTCCGGCAACCTGCAAAAGTACGAATTTAAGGAAATAGATCAGTACAAGTCGGATCAGGCAAAGGGCTTTCTTTCGACCGCGAGCCAATCTGCAGTACTCAACTATCAGAACCCCGAGCAAATCAACCGCTCACTGACCCAGATAGATGCGGTTTTGTCTTCTGAAGGTCAGCGCAATGGCGTGGCCCCTGAGCTGCTTGAAGCGCAGAAGCTCAAAGTCAAAAGTTCGATCTATGCCGACGTGCTTCAGCGTCAAGCCACAGATGATCCCTTTGTTGCGCAAAAACGGCTCAAGGAATACCAGGGATCAATGAGCGCTGATGACTTGGTGCGCGTTGGCGGGATGATCGAAACCAAGATTGACCGCATTCAACAGAAAGCCGAGATGGCCCAGTTACGGGCTGAGGCCAAAGCTGAGCGCACCCTGAGCAAGATCGATGCTCAGATATCCAGCGGCATCCCGGCCACTCCTGAAATGTGGAACACCTGGGCAAGCAGTGTTCGGGGCACTCCGGCGCAGGCTGAGTTCAATCAGCGTGTCACTCAGGAGGTTGAGACGCAGAAGGTGTTGCGTCTGCCCATCGATCAGCAGGTGTCGTTAATCAATGAGAAAACCGCCGAGCTTCAGCAGAAGGGTGGCACCGTGGCGGACGCTGCCAATCTAAACAGGCTGGCGCGCGCCGTGGACTCATCCGCAAAAATGATGAACAACGCGCCGCTCGATTATTTCCGGCAACGTCTTGGCGGGGATGTGCAACCGCTCGACCTGAACTCGGATGATGCCCCCACGATTCTCGGGGACCGTCTGGCGGCCATTCAGGGAATGCAGCAGAAGTTCGGCGCCACTGTGGCCATGAAACCTTTGCTGCCACAAGAGGCCAGGCAAATCAGTGCCCAGCTTGAGGGCATGTCGCCTGACGATCAAAGCAATCTGTTTGCTCGGTTGCACGCGGGGCTGGGCGATGACAAAGCCTATGCAGGCGCCATGCAGCAGATAGCACCTGACTCGCCCGTGCGGGCCCTGACCGGCTTGATTGCGGGCAAACAGCGCAGCATGACGCTGCAAAAGAAATGGTTCTCCCCAAATGTTGAAACGACGTCCGGCGACGTGGCCAAGACCATGATGGTGGGTGAAAGCATCCTGAACCGTTCGAAAATCCAGAAAGGTGAAGACGGATCGCCGAAAAGCTTCCCGCTTCCCAAGCAAGCCGATTTTCAGACCGCTTTCAGCAGCGCAATGGGCGATGTATTTGCTGGGCAGCCGCAGGCTTATGAACTGGCCATGCAGGCCACAAAGGCTTATTACACGGGGGCGGCGGCGCAGCGGGGTGATATTTCCGGGGAGGTAAACAGCCGCCAAATGAAAGATGCAATCAAGGCGTCAGTAGGTGAGGTGGTGGACTTCAACGGCACCAGCACCTTGGCGCCGTGGGGGATGGCCGGAGACAAGTTCGAACAGGTCGCTCGCGACCAACTGGTCAATACCATGAAAGCTCAAGGCATGTCGGACCAGGATCAGGCCTTGGCCAGCGCCTTCAGCCTGCGCCAGTACAAGGATGGCGTGTACTACGTTATGCAGGGCCAACAGTTCAAATATGGCGCCGATGGCAAACCCCTGATGATCAATGTGAATGAGGCGAACCAATGAGCTTTGTCGGTGATTTGGCGTTCAATGATCAGCGGGCATTGGAGCAGGAGGCAGCACAGAATCCCGCGACTACATCCCCGGAGCCCGGCTTCTGGGATGGCGGGCTTGATGCGGTGGGCAGCGGGCTTGCGCGTGGTTCCTTTGAGACGGCTGGTTCGATCCAGGCTGGCTTTAACAATCTGTGGATAGCTGGCCTCGACACGGCAGCAAGCATTCTTTTGCCGGAACCGCGTAATGGGGGCGAACCAAATGTGACTGAGTCGGAGCGAACGTTTCGAGAAGATCAGTCCGCAGCAAACGCAGCGCTCATCACCAGCTTGCGCCCATCGGCTGAAACGTCCGGTTTGGCAGCGCAGATCATTAGCGAGGTCTCGGCTGTTATTCCTCGTACGGTGGGCGGATTCGTAGCGGCTGGCCCAATAGGTGGAGCCATAGCGGCCGGTGGTCCAGCCGGATACAGCGGTGAGATCGTCGCAGAATCAGAGGGCATCGATCCGGGCACCGCAAGGGTAAAAGGCTTGATTGACGCTGCCACCTACAGCATTGGTGCAGTGCTGCCCGCCGCCCGCATCATGAAGTCAGTGCTGCCTGACCTCGCCGCGACCACGGCGGCCAACGTTGGGCTGGGGGTTGCCTCTCGCGGCGGAACGGCTGCATTGCTTGAGGCGAATGGCTATACCCAACAGGCCCAACAGTACAGGGCATTGGACGGCACGGGCATTATGGTTGATGCGGTATTGGGTGCGGCGTTCTGGGGAGTCGGTCGTGGGTTTCGGCCCGCTGCTGCTGATGTTGACGCAGGTCTGGCTGCTAACAATGGCCTGCACCATCAAAACGGTACTGCACCTGGAACTCCCACCGATCCCCGTTCGAGCGTTGCACACCAGAACGCCCTGGATCAGGCCATTGCCCAGCTCGGTCGTGGCGAACCGGTTAATGTCGGAGCGCTGATGGATGGCGCCACTTTTATACGCAGTGACCGGATTGGGCCTGAAAAGCAGTTCTTGCGAAAGCAGGCCGAACAAGAAGTGTTCTCCACGGCACGGGCTGAGCTTGAGCCTATAGCGGCAGCGGGGCTTCCCAACGTCAAAGATCTGCGCACTGAGCTGGATAGCTTGAAGCGCAGTCTTGACGGGCTCGACGCGACGTATCGTGATACTGCAAAGAGCTTTCAACGCCAAGGCATGACACGAAAGCAAGCGGAGCGGGCGACACGCGACAGCGTCGCCGAACAGCGCCAGGCGGCCCAATCCCGATCGGATGAAATTGAGTTGTCTCTGGCTGGCAACCGTGCCGCTGAACGTGCTGGTGCTGAACTTGCCCAGATCAGCCGCGGCGAAATCCCAGCTCGCCTTGAACCGCACGTGCAGCAGCGCGCCGAAGAAATGGAAAGTGGTTTCCGGCGAAGTGCGCTTGCCCGTGGTGTCTCACCCGATCACGGTGCGGCGCTGATGAAGCTGGCGGGCAAAGAACTTGAAACCCTTCTTCGTCAGGCCCGGCATACGGTCGAAGAGCCAACGGTACGGGTTAGCGATGAAGAAGCGACCGCTCCTGCTCCAGCTCGAAGTACGAGCCCGGAGCCACTTGTCGATGGTGCCGCATCGGCGCGCCCCGATGCTTCGCCTCTACCTGAGCAGGCCGCAGCCACGCCAAGTGAGTATGCGCCGGTACCGGAATCTATCGCCGACCCTCTGGCAAACATAGATCAAGCGTTACCTGATTTGATGAATTCAATCTTGTCAGGTGAACGCGACGTGCAAATCCCCACAGGCCTGATCAATGAAGACGGTTCCGTTGCGACCCTATCTGCGCGCGACTTGTTGAATCGGGCAGATGCTGATATCGCGCGAGCCAAAAATGACTCCAAAGGCTTTCTTGCTGCCGCCGTGTGCGCGCTGAGGTTCGGGAACTGATGAAAAAGGAATGCATAAAGGCCGTCCAGGCAGCCATTGGCCGCAGCCTGACGCAGCCCGAAATAAAAGATATTGAGGCGCGCATCGCTCGCAATATGCGTCAAAGCGCTCAGGCTAATCCTGCTGCATGGCAATCGCTCACAGCAGCGGATCGGTTGACGCAAGCCGCGCAAAACGCAGCGCGCGAATTGCAAGCCGAGGCAGCAAAGAACAAGCAACGCACGGCTCTGACCATTCTGGCCCATGACCGCGTGTCCAATCTGATGAAGCAGTTTCCGGACGATCCGTTGAAGGCCTTGGATCGCATGCTGGCGTTTGCGTCTGACGGTTCGGGAGTTTTCTCAATTGAGTCCGCCGCCAACGGTATCCGCTCTGAGGCTATGTCCAGCATGCTGGACGCCATCGACCTGACACGCGGCCGAATGCTGGGTCTGTTTGCCAATCGTGAGGGCACCACCGCAATGGTGCGCGAACTGCACGGGCAAGACAGTGGCGTGCCAGAAGCAAAGGTTGCAGCCAAACAATTCCATGATGTGTCCGAACGCCTGCGTGATCGCTTCAACCGTGCCGGTGGGGATGTTGGGCGCCTTGACGACTGGTCGATACCGCGTAGCCATTCACAGGTGAAGGTGGCCAGAAACAAGGACGGTTGGGTTGCGGACCATGTGCAGTGGGCCAACCGGTCAAAGTATTTCAAAGAAGACGGTTCGCGCATGTCCGATGCCGAGCTTCATGACTTCTTTGAGCATGCATGGCAGACCGTGGCGACGGGCGGCGTAAACAAGATCGAACCGGGCCGGGTGACAGGCGGGGGGATGCGTGCAAACCGTGGCAGTGAGTCCCGCCAGATCCACTATAAGGATGCAGATGCTTATCTGGCGGCTCAGGACAAGTACGGTGATCGCAACCTAATGGATCTGATGTTTGGCCACATTGACCGTGCTGCGCGGGACATTGCGCTGGTCGAGACCCTGGGTCCTAATCCGAACAACGCCATGAAGTATTTCGCTGAAACCGGACTTAAGGACGCACTGACCGCGAACCCGGGGCGTAAAAGCAAGTTGGATCGGCAAGCAAGGCGACTGCAAAACCTCTACACCGAAGTGGCCGGCACGCGCGAACCTCCCGCCTCGGCAGCGATTGCAAACGCATTTGACACCTACAGGGCCACCAACGTGGCGGGCAAGCTGGGCTCGGCTGTTATCACAGGCCTTAGCGATCAGGGCACCATGGCTTTGACTGCCAAGATAAATGGCATGCCTGTGATGCAAATGTTCGCCAACGAGGCGCGCATGCTCAATCCGGCCGACCCAACTCATCGGCGCATTGCCATGCGGGCCGGGCTTGGTATCGATCAGTTGATTGGGAGCCTGGGTCGCTGGGGAACAGATGGGCTTGGGGTCGATGCAGAGGTGGCGGGGCGCGCGTCTAAATGGTCGCAGACCGCAGCCACCAAAGTGTTACAGGCGTCGGGGATGAACGCTTTAGACGGCGGCAACCGGCGCGCCTTCGGTGCGGTGATGATGGACACCCTCGGCCACCTGACCCGCAATGCTGACTCTCTGGCCAAGCTTGAAGCGGGTGACCGTAGCCGCATGGAGCGGGCCGGGATCAGCGAACAGGATTGGGCGGTTTGGCGTGCTGCTCAGCCGGAAGATTGGCGCGGCGCCGGGGATACGGTGCTGACGGCAGGCAGTGTTTACCGCCTGACAGATGCAGACCTTGCGGCGGTGTCGGCCAAGTTCGGTGTTTCCGGTGATCGTCTGCGCGATCAGGCGGCCACCCGTTTGCTTGGCACCGTGCTGGACGAAACGGCCATGGCCATTCCTGCACCAGGTGCGCGGGAACGCGCCTTCATGCATGGCAACAACAAGCGGGGGGAGTGGGGCGGCGAGATCATGCGCAGCTTCTGGCAGTTCAAATCCTTCTCGGTTTCCATGATCTCCAAGCACTTTCGGCGCGCCCTGGCTCAGCAAACAGGGTGGGGCAAGGCCGGATACATGGCCTCGTTATTCGCCAGCACTACGGTGTTGGGTGCCGTTGCACTCCAGCTCAACGAGATAGCCAGCGGTCGAGACCCTAAAAACATGCTGGACGACGGGCTGGGCGGCGTGCCCGGCTTGCGCTTCGGCGTGGCTGCAATGCTGAAAGGTGGCGCGCTATCACTCTACGGAGACTTCCTGTTTTCCAATACCACCCAAGGCGGCACGTCTGCCTTGGCTGCATTCGGCGGGCCGCTGGCGGGCGATGTGGAGGCGCTGTTCAACTTGAGAGGGCAGACAGCGAGTGCCGTTGAGAAGGAAGATGCCTCGACGGTAGGGGCAAGCCTGATTCGCCTGACCAAAGGCCACATCCCGGGCGCCAACCTTTGGTACACCAAAGCAGCCACTGACCACCTGATCTTTCACCAGATGCAGGAGTACTTCTCGCCCGGCTACCTCAGCCGGATGCAGCGCCGCGCCCAGCGCGAGTTCGGACAAAGCTACTGGTGGGAGCCTGGAGAGTTCACACCAGACCGCGCGCCAGACCTTGGCGCCGCCCTCGATAACTGAATAGCCCCCCCAATGACCGGAGCCCGCCATGTGCGGGTTTTTTTTCGTCCACAGAAAAGGAATATCCACCGTGACTGTCAGCACGATTAACAGCGTTGCCGAGTTCGTAACCAACGGGGTGACAAAGAGCTTCCCGTTTTATTTCAAGTTTTTGGAAAGCAAGGATTTGGTGGTTACGTACATCAGTCCAGAAGGCACCAGTTCGGATTTGGTCATGGGGACCCATTACACGGTCGCGGGCGCTGGCAATGAAAATGGCGGGAGTGTACTCACCGCATCTGCCTTGGCAGGCCCAGGACAACTGATCGTCTCGCGCGACATGGAAGCCTATCAGCAGACCTCATTGCGCAACCAAGGCAAGTTCTTGGCCGAGACCCACGAGGATGTGTTTGACCGGCTGACAATGTTGATTCAACAAGGCTTTGCAATCTTCAGACGTGCACTGACCCGCCCGTTTGGACGAGACTATTTCTATGCCGAGAATCGCCGGATTGCTTCGGTACAAGACCCTGTAGAGGCTCAGGATGCGTCAACCAAGGTTTGGACGCAGCGCTACGTTGGGGATGTGATTGGCGGGATGACAGGTAATCCAAACTTGGCTTCCAATGTCTTTTATCGCGGGCCGGATGGTCTTCCTTATACAGTTCAGGATATGTCCAATCCTATTGATCCTAGCAAGGGCGCAGCATTGATAGGACGCGCGACAGTCAATGTCGTATCGGTGCGAGCATTGCTTTCGACAGCACTAGATACAAGCCAAGTGGTTAGAACAGTCAGTTGGCATACAGGATTGAATAAGGGGGGCGCCCACTATATCTGGTGGCCGTCTGCACAAAAGTCTCTTCATGACGGTGGAAGGTTTATCAGTCCGACTGTGCCCTATACCAGTGACGTGCCTCAAATAGACTTTATGCGGGGAGTAGGAGAGACGCAGCAGAATGGCTCGGGCTGCTTTGTCTTGATCGGTGGCGGGCGTTCAAGCGCGCTTACATACGGACTTCGCGGCGATGGCGTTACCGACGAAAGCGCATTGGCGCAGCACTTTATCGACAAGAACAAAGGCCGCACCATTGTGTTCGATAAAGGGTCGCGATTCCTTTTCGCTGGCGTTGTTCTTGACGGCGCAGCGTACGACAGCACTGAAATAGTTTTCGCAGGGGAGCATGTTCTGGGCGTTCGCCCAGCTAACAAGCCTGCAAACTTTATGCTGGCCTGGGTTGGTCTAGGTATTCGTGACTGCAACGGCGTTCAGTTGGACTACAAGGGGCACGGGAACCGAGCGCTACAGCCAGACCAAGAGCATGCCTTTAACGTGCGACTGGCCGGTATAACCAATTTTGCTTGCCCTAGATTTAAGGCTCGCGAAATTCGCGGAGATGCAATTTATATCGGTCAAAAGGAACACCAAACTGAATCTAAGACTTGTGATAATTTGCACTTTGGTGTTTTTGATGTCGAAAACAGTGACGACGATGGTCGAAACGGAATGTCTATTATCGCGGGTCATAACATCGACATTGACGTGTTTCGAACCAATAAAGTAGGTGCCTTGGTTGGTGGAGTTCGTCAGCCGGGTGGTTTCGATATTGAACCTAATGCAGACTTTCAAACTGTAAAAAACGTCCATATTGGAAAAGTTGAAATTCGAACCGCTGGCAATTTTGGACTTCAGGTTATAGGCCAGTCACGTTCTGTGCTCGGTGGTAATGTATCGAGCATCACATTTGATTCTTATTGCATCGAATCGACCCTAATGTCGGAAAATGTTTTGCCAGTATCGTTTCGTAATTGTAGTGGGGTTCGCGCAAAAGGCTCGTGTGTAATGTTCAGGAATGGCGGTTTCATCAATTGCTCTACGCTTGGTATTGATAACGTGATTGATTGCGAAGTTGATCATAGCGGGTCGGGTGGGACTTATGGTGCGCGACTTGCTGTTGAGGCACGAGTGGTAGATCTAACGCTTGATTTGAAGGCTTCAAACTACGATGGTTCCGCGTGCCAGTCTGTGTATGTGTCTCGTAGTAATATAAAAATCCGCGGTCGTAGCGGCGCGGCTGGAACTAGGGCTCTTCATCTTCGTAGATTTCTAAGAGTGGGCGTTATTCAGGAGGATGTTACTTATGAGGTTGACTGTCCTAAGGCCGGCACCCTAGGAAACTATGCAGTGTTTAATGAACCTTCAGACTTAATGACGTTCAGTGGTGTTCGTCTGGTGGGTGGTAACTTAAATGGCTACCCAACGCATGGGAACCGAGTGTCTCTGTGCGGGGCAGGGTTTCGACGTCTATCCGTGCCCGAGGTAAATAACTATCCCACCATGCCAACTGAGGGCACATGGTTTGCTGGTGACGTTGTTAGTCGGGATACACCTATGTTAATTGCTGCATCGAATATGACCCTCTTAGGCTGGGTGCGACTAACAACGGGGAGCTCAAATATATTGGGAGTTGATTGGGCGAATATGTATGTTAGTCATGTTGCGCCTGCGACGTAATTTTTTGCGAGATTTTAAGTCGCTGAAAACCTGCTGACATTCAGATTTGCTATGAAGTCAGCAGGAACAGTCGGCTGGCTATCTTCCGCCTAATTCAGCAACAAGCTTAGAACCAAGAAACATAGCGCCGTCTTTTGTAAGATGAGCCGGATCAAAAAATATAGGCTTGTTGTTTTGTGTTAATACTGCGCAGCTATCATTTTCAGGGCATGTAACTTTCATCATGTCAATAAATGTAGTGCCTTCTATTTTGGATAAGGCGTTGTTTATTTGTTGTGTTCCTTCATTCTTGAATGAGGCTGCATAGTGGCTTAGTCCTGAAGTTCGGCCAAGCGCAGTGACAATGTCGATACTGCTTTTCGATAAGTTTTTTCTTCCAAAAACGAAAACTTTTGCATTTGTCATGGTGGTTATTTTTTGTATCCCTCGGAGATTGTATTCTGTGGCAAATGGCTGCCAATGAAATGCAATAAATACTTTGTCTGCCGAGTCGAGCAACTGCTGGTTTACTGCTCTTGTTATTTTGTCTTCGCAAGGAGTGACTAGTTCTGGTCTTTGTATTGTTAGTGTATTGACTTTGTTGAAGAAGGTGTCGAACTCATCGTTAGGGATGTAGGGAGCCGCGCAGTCAGTTACGATAATTCGAGATACAACATCTGCGGATGCAGTGTAGCCGGATTCATTTAACATATTTGCAATATCGGCAGCTTGGGAGTCGCCGATTATTAGTATTTTTTCTTTGTTTGAGCTAGGGTCGAAGCCAGCTTTTGCATCTAAGGATTTATGGTAAGCCCATACATAAGTATCGAGTTCTGGTTTGTTGATTTTTGTGATGGTTCTTATTTCTTCGGGAATGCGCCAGTCCCAGCCACCCTGTCCCCAACTGTTAGCGGCAACTACAATAATTGCTGTAGAGCAGGCGAGGGTCGAAAGAGAGAAGCCTAGACCAGTTAATCGTGGTTTTTGGGGGGTTCTGAAAGGCTTTTCAATTAACTGATACAAAAGTTCGGCGGTAATAAACGTTGCTACGATTAACCCGGCGGTGACTAATGAAGAAATTCCGCTGATTAGAATGTAGCTGGTGAAGACGTATATAGGCCAGTGAACCAGATAAAGCGAGTAACTTCTCTCTCCTATTTTAGTAGCAATCGCTGATTTGCAGGGTAATGCCAGTCGTGCGTTTGAACCTGCGAGAATCATCAAAGCAGCGCCTGCTGCGGGAACCATGGCAGATAAACCTGGGAAAAGAGTGCTATCGCTATTGAATAGGAAAACAGAATATCCGATTAGTCCGAGACCCAAGCCATAAAGAACGTCTGAGATGTTTTTTCCAAGGCTGCGCTCAAGAAATACAACCAGTCCTCCGAATAAAAATTCATTGAATCTAAAGGGGGTTAAATAAAATGCCCCGGATGCATCGATATTCAAATACCATACTGCTGCAATACATCCTAAGGTGGTTATTCCTACAGTTGCGATAAATGTATGCTTTGTTAGCTTAGTTAATGCTAAAAGTATGAGCGGCCATAAAATATAAAATTGAATCTCTACACTAAGTGACCATGTGTGAAGGAGTGGTTTGACCGCAGCTGCCGAATCAAAATATCCACTTTCTAGCCAGAAAAAAATATTAGAAGCGCCGATCAGTGCGTAAACGGTCGATCCTGACATTTGTTTAAAGTCAAGAGGCGAGTACAAGAAGAATGCCGCTATGTAGCATGCGGTAATTGTCGCCAGCAAAGCTGGAATTAGACGGCGTACTCGGCGATAGTAAAAATCTGAAAAGTCAAATTTACCCTGTTTTTGTTTGTCAAGGATACCTTTCGTAATGAGATACCCGCTGATCACGAAGAAAACGTCAACCCCAACGAAACCGCCCGTAAAGAAGGGAACCTTGAAGTGATAAAGGATGACGGACAGGACAGCAATGGCGCGCAGGCCATCAATGTCTGGCCGATAATTTGTGTTTTTAGTAAGCATGAAGTCCCTTTCTCTTGGCTGATGCCAGGGGCGAATTAATATCGAGGCGGATTCTACAAGTGAATTCGTATTTTTGTCAGAGCTGATGCTAATAGAAGGTCGGCAGGTCGCCGCAGAACTGAAATCCGTGAGGGAGTTTTGCGGGGAATTGTGAAACCTGACTAAGCACTGTTGGGCATCGATTGCAGTGGGTGCCCCCATAAATGCTTGATCTGTAAGGGTTTCGATAGCCTTAGCACGCATGGGGTGCTAGGGGTCGAGTGTTCGAATCACTCCGTCCCGACCATATTCTGTAAGGGAATCAAGGGTTTAGGCCTTTGATTCCCTTTCTCGTTTCTGCCTTGCGCAAAACTGGCGCAAAATGCGCGCAAAACTATCCGGTGATTTCGCTGATATTCAGGTCTGGAATCGCATCCGACCAGATCACATCGGCGTGGTCTTTCTGGTAGTTTTTGGTCATGGTCTCGCTGGCATGGCCCGCAATTGTTTGCCCATCCTTACCGGCTCTTTTGTACAGGTGCAGCGACAGCGCGCGCACTTCGTGAAAGCCAGGCATTTCCTCTTCTTTCCAATCCGCATAACAGCCAGCAAGCTCTCGCGCCTCTTTGAAAGAGCGCGTCAAAAACCGATCTTCAACCTTGGTCCAGTGCTCTTTAGTCTGCGCCTGCTTTTGTAGCAGTCGTCGCGGTTTACGATGGATGAGGAAGGGCGAGGCGACGTTGTCACGGCAACGCGTGATAACGGCCTGCAATTCGTCAGTCACCTTGAAACGAATCCACGCAGTATCGCTGGCCTTGGCTGTCTTCTTTTGCACCAGGTAAAGGTAGCCATCCCGGACGCCATCAAATCGCATGTCCAAAATGTCCGAGCGCCGTTGAGCGGTGATCAGTGCCAAGTCGATGGCGTTGCGTAGCCAACCTGGAGCTACGTCTCGTATTGCTTTGAGGCCTTCGACGGTATGGCGTTTGCGCTGCTTTTTCTCGATACGGTTGATCGTGCTTGATGCCGGGTTATCAGGGCATAAACCCTTGGATGCGGCATGGTTGAAAATGTCTACCAGCAGCGCGCGGCTTTGATTGGCACTGCGGGGTGTCAAGGTGTCGAGTAGTTCTGCAACCATGCGGATGGTTATCTGATCGACTGCCTTGCCCTCAAAATGCCTTCTGAAGCGTCTGAAATGAACGGCGTACAGTCCGAGCGTCCCCTTGGCCAACTCTCGGGGAGGCAGAATTTCGGCTTCGTACTTGTCCAGAAAACCAGCAAATGAACCTGACGTGTTGCCCATCACGGCGCCGACGAGATCAGCGCCGCGCATGAATTCCAGATTGAGCTGTTTAGCGGCGTCGATTGCCCTGATTCGGTCGGTGCCAAACTGAAACCACTTACCGTCGGTGGGCCGACGGTAGCGGTAAGTCGAGCGCCGCGCATCAAAGTACAGGTTCTGCGGCAGGTGCTTGTTCGCACCAATGCGCGGCCTTGGGGACATCAGGCAACTCCTTTCAATACCATAGCGACCAAGTCGTTACCGTCCGACTTGCTCAGGGCATTCCAGTCAACGTACCAAAGCGAGCCAATCTGCTCTCCGGGCAATTTGCCGTTGCGTATGTAGTTACGAATAGCCTGGGAGCACAGTGGCGTTCCGTTCTCACCCCAGCGTCGGCGCTGGTACTCGCTGATTTTGATGAGTTCTTTGCGCATGATTAGCGTCCTTTCCAGACGGTGTTAAGGCCCGTATACCCCACCACAAGCTGCGCGAGCGGGCGGTTTTGAGCGTTTAGCGTTGCATCAACACGCGCTGCCCGGCGCAGCTTTACGTGGGGTATAAGCACTCCCGCAGTGGCGCGAAGGGCTTTAATAACGCCTGTTGCTGCGCAACAGAGACTGTTTTTTACAGGCGTGTCGCTCCCGCTATCGATGCAGAGCAAAGCGGGCGCGGTTGGGGTGTTTGTCTGTGAGGGCTTCATCCCGCTTTCCTCTGGGTGCTGGCACCGTGTTGATGCTTGCGGCCATCGGCCAGGCCGGTTTTGTAGCCGGTCCAATACAAAAAGGCCGCGTTGAAGGCCAGAAAGATCAGCGCGTAGATCTGTGTCGAAGTCATGTGGTGTGCTCCTGGTGCTTGGCTGGTGGTGGCAGCGTTGGATCAGTTGTTCGGTTCCGCCGCATCGGTGTGCGCTTTGCCCATCTCTTCGTCCGCCTTGTACGCACGTATGTCGATCAGGGCGGCCACGTGTTTGATGTGGGCAAACTTGGTGGCCTTGCGGCTGCTGTCGAGTGTTGTGATCGGCAGTTGAATCCGGCCGCTGATGATTTCCGCGATGAATGACTGTTCGTTCAGGTAGCGAAAGTACTGTTCGCGCAGCTTGTCTAGGGGGATCAGCACGTCACCGAAGTTGCGATACAGCAGCTCAACGGTGGCCGCGTCCGGTGCTGGCACTAGCCGCAGCGGGCTTTGATTGGCATTACTCATGGGTGGGCGCGCTCGTTTTGGGTGGGCGACGGGTCGGGTGGTGCCAGGCGTTCAGGCAGTGGCGCTTGGTCAGCTCGCGCAAATGTTCCGGCACCTCAAGGAGCGCAGCATTGCGCTCCTCGCGTGTCGGCATGGCCACGATCTGCCGAGCGTATTCCCTAGGCCACGTCACGGTGATCAGCCGGAATTGCTGGAAGAGCCAGGCCTAACTGCTCGGCCAGCCAAGCGATACCGGGCTGACGTACCCGGGTCGACTGGCTGTACTGCATGCCGAGTTCAGCGTGGAACCAGTTGCTGTCCTTGACCCGTAAAAACTCGCGATCCCGAACCGGGAAGGCGGGCAAGTTACGGTCATTGAGCAAGCCTTTATCGCGCATCAACTTGATCAGCTTGGGCCGCGTTGTTCCCAGGTGCGCGGCCGCTTTGGCGAGGGTGCGTTCCATACCACCTCCTAAGCGGCGAGCGCGGAGGGAACCACCGACGCTGCCAAGTGGGTGAGGGACTGCATCAGCCGATCAACGCAGTGTTGCTCGTCGCCATAGACCGTAAAACAGAGGGTGCGCGGGCATGTGTCGCCGGCAACGATGATCGCCGTGATGCCCGTACGGCTAAGAGTGCGGTGCACAGCCACTCGTACGTCTTCATCGAAACCGATATCGAGCAGCAACGAGCCGCCGTTGCGCACCAATTGGCGCAACTGCTCGTGTTGCATGCCATCCAGTAACTGGCCGCGTTCGACAGACTCCATATTCTCACGGCGTGTCGCCGGTTCGGCTGTGTCCATGCAGCCGTTGGCGATGCATTCAATGAAGTCCGCCAGCACTCGGCACGTGTCCTGATCGGTGTCGTGCACCGTCAGGCTGTGTTTTTCGGTGCCTGTGATGATGGTAAAGAGCGTACCGGTCGGTGCGCGCTCAACCTGGAGTGCGAAGCTCCACGGCTGGTTGATGTTTTTGAAGCGGCAGGTGTGGTTAAACGTGCCGTTCAAATTGACTTGGGCAGCCAGCAGGCGAAGGGTGTTGTCCGGGAGAGAAAGACGATTCATGCCGCACGCCCTCCGTTGTTCGGATCGAACGGGGCAGGGCGGTTGCTGCGCGGAACTAGACGGGGCTTATGGTTGTGGAGGATGACCAAGCAGCCGGTGGTGGCTTGCAGCTGCTCAATCAGTCGACGGTTACTGGCGCACGTTGGGTGGACGTGCAGGGTTGCTGTGGTGTGCATGGTGTTGCCTCGCTCTGTGGTGGGAGAGTGAATCAAATATCAACCACTGGTTGATTTAAGTCAAGCCCCCCGAGAGGCTGGTCAGAGCGTCGCATTTAAGGTTGTGAAAGATTGATGGCTTCTCGCGGTATTTCAGAAAGTATGAATTTTTAACGTCGTTGGAAGCAGATGGTATCGAGCTTCTTTTTTGAGTTGATGCGAGTAAAAAATCCACCGTATAACAATATTATTGCTATAAAAATTAGTGACATTCTGGGTTTGACCGATTAAATTATATTAAGTTTATTGCTGATTTTTTAGCTGAAAATTTTGTCGTGGCGTCTCCGAGGGAGGCTGCCTCTCCTCTCGGATTGGAATGTAAATATGGATAATGATAGTTTATTTGTCGAGCAAGCCGAATATATTGCTCCATCGGATTTTATTGAATGGTCAAGTGATCACCCTAACGAGGATGTTATTTTAAAAAAACTTACTCAAGCCGGAGCCAAGCTGCTGACTGGTCCTCGAGGTTGCGGTAAGACCACGCTTATGCTCAAAGCCTATAATAGACTTAATAAAATGGGCAGCGGTGGTGCCTTTGCTATATATGTTAATTTCAAAGCTTCTTTGAAGTTGGAGCCTATTTATAAAAGCAAGGCGAATGGCGGATTTTGGTTTTCGCAATGGATGTATTTAAAGATTTACGAAGGTATATACAAAAGCCTTATAGATTATAAATCGAAAGAAAAGCCTGATTTTCATGTGGCTCTTGCCGAAGTGGAAAAAATAATCAGTCTTCTTGAGTTGGGTGAGGTTGGTAAAGTACAGGATTTTAAAAAAGAATTAACTGTATATGACCTAGGGAATCTCCGAACAAGCCTTCAGTTATGCGAGAATCCCCGCAACACCTGATCCGAGCCGCCCATGAGCCAGATGAGCTTTTCCGACTTTGAGTACGCCGGCAAGCGCAAGCAAACCCGCCGAGAGCGCTTCCTCGCCGAAATGGATCAGGTGGTGCCCTGGGCAGGCCTGCTGGAGCTGATCGAACCGTTCTACCCCAAGGCCGGCGGCGGTAGAAAACCCTATCCTCTGGAAACCATGCTGCGCATCCA
>NZ_JAAQWY010000085.1:0-874 GCF_012985765.1 Pseudomonas sp. WS 5071
CATTAAAGCCAGGAGGCCAAGATGGCAAAGCGGTATGAACTCCCCGACGCAGCCTGGGATCTGGTTGCAGATATCTTCACCAAAAATCAGCGCACCGGGCGCCCTCGGGCCGATGATCGCCTGATGCTAAACGGTATTCTCTGGGTGCTTTGCTCTGGCGCAGCCTGGCGAGACATGCCCGAACGATTCGGCCCTTGGTCAACGATCTATCAACGGTTCCGGGGATGGCGTGATTGCGGAGCTTTTGATCAGATGCTCAAGCGTCTTCATATCCGATTGAATGAGCAGGGTTTGATTGACTTGGAAACATGGATGATCGACTCCACTGCCGTACGAGCAACCCGGGCCTCATCAGGTGCCGGGAAAAAAGGGGATTTGAAGAACCGCAAGACCACGCGCTCGGGCGCAGCCGGGGTGGCCTGACGACCAAGATTCACATGCTGTGCGACGCCAATGGTGTGCCTCTGCGTTTCCTGTTGTCAGGCGGACAAGCCAGCGATATAGCCTATGCCCAACCGCTACTCGATCAGGCTTGCATACCCAGCCTGCGCGGTCGCCCACGCAAGCGTTGCCGCTGGTTGCTGGCTGACAAGGGTTACGACGCTGAAGCGCTGCGCCAGTATTGTGATCGTTATCGCATGCAGCCAGTCATTCCGTTGCGAAGCATGAAGCGCAAAACCAAGCCAGGATTGCCTCGACTTTTTGATCGCCCCAAATATCGGCAGCGCAACATCATCGAACGCATGTTTGGCTGGCTGAAGGAGAACCGTCGCATCGTGACGCGCTTCGACAAGCTCGCAACAAGTTTTGCGGCGATGGTCTCATTGGCCTGCGCTATGCGGTGCTTGCGACAATACTTTACGTACAGAGCCTA
>NZ_JAAQWY010000086.1:0-825 GCF_012985765.1 Pseudomonas sp. WS 5071
TCGTTGCGCCGTCGCCAGCGACTACGAGCTTCTCGAAGTTGCCACCCGCGGTGCCGGTGATCTGGACGGTCTGGGTGCTCTTGTCGATGAACACGTCATCGCCTGGAGCATCAACAATCACGGTACCAACGGTTTCACCGGCTTTGATGGTGATGGTTTGCTTGTTGTCGAGTGTCAGGGTGACGTCAGTGTCAGCCTTGTTGCTCAAGGTGGCGGTGTAGGTGATTTTCCCGCCTTCGTTGACGGCGCTTGGCGCGGTCAAGGTGACGGTGGTGGTGTTGTCGGTGCCCGGTGTGTCAGTTACGACGGTGGTGACTTTATCGGTACCTGGAACCAGGTTCTCGAAGTGCTCGCCACCGGTAACTTTTTCGATGCCGGTCGTAACAGTTTGGTCGCCTTTGTACACATCATCCGGCGCTACAGCCGAAACAGTACCGCTCGACTCGTTCACACCGATAGTGATGACCTGTTTGTTATCGAGGGTGATGGTCAGCGGACCAGTGGTATTGGTGACTGGCTTGCCGTCTTTATCAACCAAGGTTGCGGTGTAAACAATTTCGCCGCCTTCGCCGACAGTTTTGGTGGCAGTCAGCACCACATCAACTTTGTCGATAGTGTCGTTGATAGTCGTTGTCGCGCCGTCGCCAGCAACCACAAGCTTCTCGAAGTTGCCGCCCTCGGTGCCGGTGATCTGGACGGTCTGGGTGCTCTTGTCGATGAACACGTCATCGCCAGGGGCATCAACAATCACGGTACCAACGGTTTCGCCGGCTTTGATGGTGATGGTTTGCTTGTTGTCGAGCGTCAGGGTGACGTCGGTATCCG
>NZ_JAAQWY010000009.1:0-149618 GCF_012985765.1 Pseudomonas sp. WS 5071
TTGGCTGGCTGAAGGAGAACCGTCGCATCGTGACGCGCTTCGACAAGCTCGCAACAAGTTTTGCGGCGATGGTCTCATTGGCCTGCGCTATGCGGTGCTTGCGACAATACTTTACGTACAGAGCCTAATCCCTTTTTTCCCTTTCATCATCCTGATGAATCGCTTCCTGCGATGTCCTTCAACGTCCATCCTTGAACGATGTATCGATCCGTCGATACAGTTCTGATATTAGAGATTTCCAAGTTTGCTGCAAGCGCACCATATATAGATTTTTATTACACGCCAGGCACCTAGCAAAAAATAAAGTCTATATATATCAATAACTTAAAAAACAAAACAAGTAAGAAAATCTAACCACTTAATCCATCCTCAACCTTTAGCTTACAAGAAGAGTAAGTAAAGGCTTACAAAACAGCGAAACAAATATCCAGTTTCGCTCACAGCACCTCATTTCAAATGCCCAATTCCGAACAGCGAATTAAAAATGTATGCCGTTGCTGGTTACTTTTTCCCATCGACAGAAGGAAAAAAACACATGGCGCGGTAGTTTTCCATTCAATACGCCAGGAACACATAACTGATCGCGCATAAAAAACCCCGGCTTTTAGCCGGGGTTTCAGGTACTGCACGCTCTACTGGAACAATGACTCACTGGAGAGCCCATTACGCTCAAGGATCTCGCGCAAGCGCTTGAGCCCTTCGACTTGAATCTGGCGCACACGCTCACGCGTCAAGCCAATTTCAAGCCCTACATCTTCAAGCGTACTGCTTTCATGACCCCGCAGGCCGAAGCGGCGAATCACCACTTCACGCTGTTTGTCGGTCAGTTCCGACAGCCACTGATCGATGCTCTGGGATAAATCGTCGTCCTGCAACAGTTCACACGGATCTGTAGGACGATCATCTGTCAGGGTATCGAGCAGGGTTTTATCGGAGTCAGGCCCCAAAGACACATCCACCGAGGACACCCGCTCGTTGAGGCCGAGCATGCGCTTGACTTCAGCAACGGGTTTTTCGAGCAGATTGGCGATTTCTTCAGGGGAGGGTTCGTGGTCGAGTTTCTGCGTGAGTTCACGCGCAGCTCGCAGATAGACGTTGAGTTCTTTAACAACATGGATCGGCAAACGGATGGTACGGGTCTGGTTCATGATCGCCCGTTCAATCGTTTGGCGGATCCACCAGGTGGCGTAAGTCGAGAAACGGAACCCGCGTTCGGGATCAAACTTCTCGACAGCCCGAATAAGGCCCAGGTTGCCCTCTTCAATCAGGTCGAGCAGCGACAACCCACGATTGACGTAGCGACGGGCAATTTTAACCACCAGCCGCAAGTTGCTTTCAATCATGCGCTTACGCCCGGCCGGATCTCCACTTTGCGACAAACGCGCAAAATGGACTTCCTCTTCGGGAGAGAGTAACGGGGAAAAACCGATTTCATTGAGGTACAACTGAGTCGCATCAAGCGCCCGGGTGTAATCAATGTATTTATGCTGCTTTAACGCAGATGAAGTTTTGGACTTGGTACGAACTGTAGGGGGTGAAGCATCTTCTTCTGACATCGAGTCCATGACGATATCAGGGTCCATAAGGAGCACCTCATCGTCGATGTCAAACCCCGGCGCTTCTTTGTTGAGAGCCATTTTATAGTCCTTTGTTGAGTTCGACCTCAAGCTCTAGCCTCGCCTAATCCTTGGCAATGCTGGAGCCCATTCCTTTACTACATCAAGGAACGGGCTGGTAACTGATCAACGGCGTGGAAGAAATTGCAGTGGATCTACAGGTTTACCTTGGCGGCGAATTTCAAAGTGAAGTTTCACCCGGTCTGTACCAGTTGACCCCATTTCGGCAATTGTCTGTCCAACCTTGACCTGCTGCCCCTCCCGAACCAAGAGCCTGCGGTTGTGACCGTAGGCACTGACGTAGGTATCGCTGTGTTTGATGATGACTAATTCGCCGTAGCCCCTCAATCCACTCCCGGCGTATACCACTGAGCCATCCGACGCAGCTAAAACAGGCTGTCCCAAATCCCCGGCGATATCAATACCTTTATTCAAACTACCGTTTGAAGAGAATTTACCGATCAAAATACCGTTTGCAGGCCAGCCCCAGCCTTTGGGAGCGGGACCGGCAGGCATGGGTGCCGGGGCAACTGCGGTCTTCGTTGCGGTGGCCTGACGCTTGATGACCGTTGTTTTACTGCCCGATGAAGGTGACGTGACAGTACTGGTCGCGACGGCTGTCGGACGGGTGCCAGCTCGTCCGTCAAAGCGGATGGTCTGCCCCGGGACGATGGTGAATGGCGCCCCAATATTGTTACGGGCCGCCAGCGCCTTCCAGTCCCATCCGTATCGAAACGCAATGGAAAACAGCGTGTCGCCCCGCCGGACAACGTATTGCCCAGTGGTCACGGCCGGACGCTGGGCCACACCATTACGGTCGACAACACGCACGCCATTCTTGGGTGAACTGGAGCAGGCCGCCAACAAGGCAAGCGTGGCACTCAGAAGTAAACCGACCACCAGTCTGTGATAGCTATTGGTTCTCATACGCTGCGCAATGACTGTGAGACTCACCCGCCGCTCCCTTTGATGGTGGCTAAATATTAGATGGCCAGTACCGGCCGAAATGTGGCGCAAGTATAACTGGCAACGCAGCTATTACAGACAGTAAAGCCGATACTTAAACACGCCGTTTAAAGCACGTGTGAGGCTAAACAGAGCCTTGGCGTCGGGCTATATGACCCCCGCCCGCCCCTATAATTCAGCGCAGATGAATGAGGGTCAGGCCAACGGGCCATTCAAAAGCGGTACAAAACGCACATTACCGATCACACGACGCGCAAAACCATGCTCCTCGCGCACGATTAACATCAGTTGCTGCACCTCGCCCGCTCCCACCGGAATCACCAGGCGCCCACCCGGTGCCAACTGATCCAGCAAGGCCTGGGGCACATCCGTAGCGACTGCTGTCACGATAATGCCGTTATAGGGCGCCAGCGCTGGCCAGCCTTCCCAGCCATCGCCCCAGCGAAACACCACATTGCGCAAGTTGAGCGCCTGCAAGCGCTCTTTGGCCCGGTCCTGAAGCACCTTGATGCGCTCGACCGAGAAGATGCGTTCAACCAGCTGCGACAACACGGCGGTTTGATAACCGGAGCCGGTGCCGATTTCCATGACCTTGTCCAGCGGGCCGTCTTCGAGCAGCAGCTCGCTCATGCGCGCCACCATATAAGGCTGGGAAATCGTCTGGTTGTTGCCAATCGGCAAGGCGGTGTCTTCGTAAGCCCGGTGCGCCAGCGCTTCGTCCACAAACAGGTGACGCGGGGTGCGACGAATAACCTCAAGCACGTTTTGATTGACGATGCCTTCGTCAACCAGGCGCTGAATCAGCCGCTCACGAGTACGCTCGGAAGTCATGCCAATACCGCGATGCATCAGGCCACTCTGTTCACGCCCCATCAACCCAAGCCCTCAAGCCAACCCTCGAGACATTTGAATGCCTCGCCAAACGTGCGATCAAGCTGCAACGGCGTGATCGACACATAACCCTGCATGACCGCATGAAAGTCTGTGCCCGGCCCGCCATCTTCCACGTCGCCCGCGGCGGCAATCCAGTAACCCGCCTTGCCGCGCGGGTCGACCACCTGCACCGGCGCCGCAGCACGCGCCCGATGCCCCAGGCGCGTGAGCTGAATGCCGCGAATCTTGTCCAACGGCAAGTTGGGAATATTCACGTTAAGCACGGTACGCGGCGGCAGGTCCAACTGGTCATGGGCTTGCACCAACTTGCGAGCGAAGTAGGCCGCCGTCGGCAAGTTATCGAGCTGACGCGACACAAACGAAAATGCGAATGACGGGCGTTGCAGAAACCGGCCTTCCAGCGCCGCAGCAACGGTCCCCGAATACAGCACGTCATCCCCCAGGTTAGCCCCAAGGTTTATCCCGGAAACCACCATGTCGGGCTGCGGGTCCAGCAGGCCGTGAATGCCTAAATGAACGCAGTCGGTCGGCGTGCCATTAATGCTGACAAAACCATTGGCCAAGGTATGCGGGTGCAGCGGGCGATCGAGCGTCAGCGAGCTGCTGGCCCCGCTTTTGTCCTGCTCGGGCGCAATCACCACACACTCGGCATAATCGGCCAGTGCAGCGTGAAGCGCTGCAAGGCCCGGGGCACTTACCCCATCATCGTTAGAAATCAGAATACGCATAGGCTGTCCGTTTGACCCAACGGCACCAGATCAACAAGTTCGCGCACCAGAACAGTGGCGAAGCATCCGGCCGGCAGTACAAATTCCAGTTGCAGAATGTCAGGCTCTGGATAATGCCACGTCAACCGGCCAATGGGCAGCCGCAGAATGCGTCGCTCGTGACTCATGCCCGCTCGGACCAGCCAATCGCGCAGATCAGCTTCACGCTCGGCGATCGACTGTTCCAGTTCATGGGGCGCGCCCTGGGCAGGAGAATCCCCTTCGCCCCACTGCGGCCCGGTCGGGTGCACATCCAGAATGGCCAGACGCGGATCGCTGCATTCAGCCTCACCGGCGGGGAAGAAACTCCGGCTATCGGTAAAGGCCAGAAGGTCGCCCACCTGAGCTTTCTGCCAAGTGCCGTCTGCCACACGGGCCGCCAACACCTGATTGAACAGGTAGCTGCGGGCGGTCGACAGCAGCCGTGACCGTACATTGCGCTGTTCAGGCAACGCCTTGCGGGCAGCGTAATCACGCGCCTCCCCAAGATTGCCGCCCTGCCAGCCAAAACGCTGGGTGCCAAAATAGTTGGGAACACCCTGACGGGCAATCAGCTCCAGACGTTGCTGCAACGCGTCCTTGTCGCCCGACAATTGAGTCAGGCGCAACGTGAAGCCGTTTGCCGCGTGGGCTCCGCGCTGCAACTTGCGCTTGTGACGCGACGTCTTGAGGATGGTCAGCGTGTCATTTTCTGCCGAAGACAGATCCGGATCAGCCTTGCCCGGTAACTGAACGCTAAACCACTGGCGGGTCAGCGCCTGACGGTCCTTAAGCCCGGCATAACTGACTGTGCGCAGTGGCACACCGGCGGCCTTGGCAATCCGGCGCGCGGCCTCTTCGGTGTTCAGACCCCGCTTTTCCACCCACAGCCATAGATGCTCGCCATCCCCGGACAGGGGAATATCCAGGACTTCATCGACCTGAAAATCGTCAGCGGTAGCCTTGAGCACCGCCGTACCCAATGCGTCGCCATACGCGCGCGGGCCCAACAGATCAAATTCGTTCATGCGCGAACCAACAACGCGATCGAATGCACGGCAATGCCTTCCTCACGGCCGACAAAGCCCAGCTTTTCGGTGGTGGTGGCTTTTACGTTTACCTGGTCCAAATCAACCTCTAGATCCGCGGCAATCCGCGCGCGCATCGTTTCGATATGCGGTGCCATTTTTGGCGCCTGAGCAATGATGGTGTTGTCGACATTGCCGACCTTCCAGCCTTTGGCGTGGATCAGGCCAACCACATGACGCAGCAGGGCTCGGCTGTCAGCGCCCTTGAAGGTAGGGTCGGTATCGGGAAAGTGCTTGCCGATGTCGCCCAGCGCAGCAGCCCCCAGCAACGCATCACTGAGTGCGTGCAACAGCACGTCGCCATCAGAGTGAGCCAAAAGGCCGAATTTATGTGGGATTCGCACACCGCCCAAGGTAATAAAGTCGCCCTCAGCAAAACAGTGCACATCATAGCCGTGGCCAATACGCATAAAAAAACGCCCCGATTAAGTCAGGGCGTGATTCTACCTACTTTGACCTGCCTTGGGCGCTATTAGGCACCCAGTGCAGTGGCGTGATGACGCAAGTGATCATCAATGAAGCTGGCGATAAAGAAATAGCTATGGTCATAGCCAGGCTGCATACGCAATGTCAGCGGGTAATCGGCCAGTTCAGCCGCCTTTTGCAGCACGTCAGGTTTGAGCTGGACAGCCAGGAAGTCATCCCGATCGCCCTGATCAACCAACAGCGGCAACTTTTCACGCGCCTGCGCCAACAGTGCGCTGGCATCCCACTCACGCCAGCGCGAACGTTCTTCGCCCAGATAATGAGAAAACGCCTTCTGCCCCCAAGGACAATCCATCGGATTGCTGATCGGTGCCAACGCCGAAACGGACTGATAACGCCCCGGATTACGCAGTGCGCACACCAGTGCGCCGTGGCCGCCCATCGAATGGCCGCTGATGCCCCGTCGCTGGGAAGCCGGGAAATGCGCTTCAACCAACGCGGGCAATTCGTTCACCACGTAATCGTGCATCTGATAGTGCTGCGCCCATGGCGGCTGAGTAGCGTTCAAATAAAACCCCGCTCCCAGCCCGAAGTCCCAGGCCCCGTCGGGGTCATCCGGTACGCCGTCGCCACGGGGGCTGGTGTCGGGCGCCACAATGATCAAGCCCAGCTCAGCGGCCAGTTTCATGGCCCCTGCCTTGTGCATGAAGTTCTCATCGGTACACGTCAGCCCCGACAACCAGTACAGCACCGGCAAAGTGGCGCCCTGCTCGGCTTGTGGCGGCAAATACACGGCAAACACCATGTCACAACCGAGCACCTGAGACCGATGCCGGTAGCGCTTGTGCCAGCCGCCGAAGCTCTTCTGGCAGGCTATATTTTCCAGTGTCATGGACAACTCCAGGCCGCCAGCCCCGTTTGCGCGAGGCTGGCCGCTGCCGATTAGAAATGGATGACAGTACGAATGCTTTTACCTTCATGCATCAGGTCGAATGCCTTATTGATGTCTTCCAGCCCCATGGTGTGGGTAATGAAAGTATCCAGCGGGATTTCACCGCTTTGCGCCATGTCGACATAGCTCGGCAATTCTGTACGGCCGCGCACGCCACCAAAGGCAGAACCACGCCAGACGCGACCGGTCACCAGTTGGAACGGACGGGTCGAGATTTCTTGCCCGGCGCCTGCTACGCCAATGATCACCGACTCGCCCCAGCCCTTGTGGCAGCATTCCAGTGCCGCACGCATCAACTGCACATTGCCGATGCATTCAAAAGAGAAGTCCACGCCGCCGTCCGTCATATCCACAATGACGTCCTGAATCGGACGGTCAAAGTCTTTCGGGTTGACGCACTCCGTGGCGCCCAGTTGCTTGGCGATTTCAAACTTGGCCGGGTTGATATCAATCGCAATAATCCGCGAAGCCTTGGCTTTCACAGCACCAATGACGGCTGACAAACCAATCCCGCCCAGACCGAAAATGGCGACGGTATCGCCTGGCTTGACCTTGGCGGTGTTAAGCACGGCGCCGATGCCCGTGGTCACGCCGCAGCCCAGCAGGCAAACTTTTTCCAGCGGAGCATCCTTGGAAATTTTGGCCACCGAAATTTCTGGCAACACGGTGTACTCAGAAAATGTAGACGTTCCCATGTAGTGAAAAATGGGCTGACCTTTGTAGGAGAAGCGCGTAGTGCCATCGGGCATCAAGCCTTTGCCCTGAGTCGAGCGAATCGCCTGACACAGGTTGGTCTTGCCCGACAGGCAGAACTTACATTGGCGACATTCCGGGGTGTACAGCGGAATAACGTGATCGCCTACCGCTACCGAGGTAACGCCCTCACCGATCGCTTCAACGATTGCGCCGCCTTCATGGCCCAGAATCGACGGAAAAATACCTTCCGGGTCTGCACCCGACAGGGTGTACGCATCGGTGTGGCAAACGCCCGACGCCACCACCCGCACCAGCACTTCACCTGCCTTGGGCATGGCAACATCCACTTCCACGATTTCCAGCGGCTTTTTGGCCTCGAAGGCTACGGCAGCACGTGACTTGATCATCGATCGTCTCCAGCAAAGTAAAAACAAGACATGGAGTGTAAATCAGCGCTGGCTGATTAATAATCCAGCCAAAAGCAAAACATTATTGCCAGGCAGGGACAATACTCCATGAACGAGAACCGCTGGGAAGGTATAGACGAATTTGTTGCCGTCGCAGAGTGCGGTCAATTCACGGCGGCCGCCGAGCGACTCGGGGTGTCGTCTTCCCATATCAGCCGTCAGGTGGCACGGCTGGAGGAGCGCTTGCAGACGCGATTGTTTTACCGCAGCACCCGGCGCGTGACACTGACCGAAGCCGGGCAGACGTTCCTGCAACATTGCCAGCGTTTGCAGGATGGACGCGAAGAAGCGTTACGTGCGATAGGCGACCTGGCCAGCGAACCCAAAGGGCTGCTGCGCATGACGTGCGCTGTGGCTTATGGCGAACGCTTTATCGTGCCGCTGGTCACGCGATTTATGGCTTTGTACCCGCAGTTACGGGTGGACATTGAGCTGAGTAACCGCCCGTTGGACCTGGTGCACGAAAGCCTGGACCTGGCCATTCGGCTCGGCCGGTTGCAGGACTCACGCCTGGTAGCCACTCGCCTGGCCCCACGGCGCATGTACCTGTGCGGCTCCCCTTCCTACCTGGAACGTTACGGACGCCCACACAGTGTGTCGGAACTGGGCCGGCACAATTGTTTGATTGGCAGCTCGGACCTCTGGCAGTTGCAACAAGACGGCAGGGAATTTTCGCAGCGCGTACAAGGCAACTGGCGTTGTAACAGTGGGCAGGCGGTGCTGGATGCGGCGCTGTTTGGCGTAGGGTTGTGTCAATTGCCCGACTACTACGTGCTTGAGCATTTGAAAACCGGCGCGCTGGTGTCCTTGCTGGAACCGCATCAACCCCCCAACACGGCCGTCTGGGCCCTTTACCCACAACAGCGGCACTTATCGCCCAAAGTCAGACAGTTGGTGGATTATCTGAAAGCAGCACTGGCCACACGCGAAGAGTACTCAACCGCCCAGCAGTGAGTTCACTTGCGCACGGGGTTGAGCGCCTTTGGGGAGGAAAACGGATTGATGTTTGCCATGCAGTGGATTGCAGCCTTTATGCCGCGGCCGCATCGGCCTACGCAGGATGCTCCGGTGTTAGCGGTTAACCCACCGTAATCGCAGCCACTCAAGGTCTTCAGGGCGCGTTACCTTGATGTTGTCGGAACGACCTTCGATCAAGCGCGGCGACAAGCCTGCCCACTCCATGGCTGAAGACTCATCAGTGATGTTGGCATCCGCCACCAGGCTATCGGCCAGCGCACGATGCAGTGCGCCGAGACGAAACATCTGCGGCGTATAGGCCTGCCATATGCATTGACGATCAACGGTTTCGACTACGCGGCCCTGCTTATCGACCCGCTTCAAGGTGTCGCGCGCCGGCACCGCGAGCAAGCCGCCCACCGGGTCATCCGACAACTCACCGAGCAGTTTATCCAGATCCTCTCGGGCCAGATTGGGCCGCGCTGCATCGTGCACCAGCACCCAGTCATCGTCACTGGCCCCCAATGCATGTAAATGCAACAGCGCGTTGAGCACCGAATCTGCACGTTCACGACCGCCATCCACCCGCACCACACGCGGATCAACCGCACAAGGCAGCGTCGGCCAGAAAGGATCGTCGCAGGCGACACTGACCACCAGCCCCAGAAGACCGGGGTGATCGAGAAAACAGCCAAGGCTGTGTTCGAGAATACTGCGTCCGCCCAGCTGCAAGTACTGCTTGGGACGGTCCGCGGCCATTCGGGCACCCACGCCCGCGGCAGGAATCACGGCCCAAAAGGCCGGCGAGGAACGGTTCATTGGGCCAACTGATAGAGGGTTTCACCCTCCTTGACCATGCCCAATTCATGGCGAGCCCGCTCTTCAACGGTCTCCATGCCTTTTTTCAACTCTGACACTTCCGCATCCAGCACGCGGTTGCGCTCAAGCAAAATTTCGTTTTCAGCACGCTGATCGGCGATTTGCTGAGTCAGGTCAGTAACCTGCGCCAAACTGCCATTCCCCACCCACAGGCGATACTGTAGGCCAGCCAGCAGCAAGAGCAAGATAAGGAACAACCAATTGGGACTGCGCATCGAATATCAGGTATCCAGTGAAAAGACAGCCATGCCGACAAACCTAAACCACGAATAGTACAAAGCCTGGACGAACCAGGCTTGTACGTGTAGCCACCAGATTAGTGTCAAACCCCTCGCGCTGGCGAGTGTTACGACACAATCTGCTGTCTTTTTATCACTTACCGCTTAGCCGCGAAACTCGCCACGACCGTTGTACTTGGCTTTCGCCCCCAACTGCTCTTCGATACGCAGCAGTTGGTTGTACTTGGAAACACGGTCGGAACGGCACAGGGAGCCGGTTTTGATCTGGCCAGCGGACGTGCCAACGGCCAGGTCGGCAATGGTGGAGTCTTCAGTTTCACCGGAACGGTGCGAGATCACTGCCGTGTAACCAGCCGCCTTGGCCATCTGGATGGCTTCCAGGGTTTCAGTCAGGGTGCCGATCTGGTTGAACTTGATCAGGATCGAGTTGGCGATCTTTTTATCGATGCCTTCTTTCAGGATCTTGGTGTTGGTCACGAACAGATCGTCACCGACCAGCTGTACTTTCTCACCGATTTTATCGGTCAGGATTTTCCAGCCATCCCAGTCAGACTCGTCCAGACCGTCTTCGATGGAGATGATCGGGTAACGCTGAGTCAGGCCTTTGAGGTATTCAGCGAAGCCTTCGGAGTTGAAGACTTGACCTTCGCCCGACAGATTGTACTTGCCGTCTTCGTAGAACTCGCTGGCCGCGCAGTCCAGCGCCAGGGTCACGTCAGTGCCCAAGGTGTAGCCGGCGTTGGCAATGGCTTCGGAGATCACTTTCAGTGCATCTTCGTTGGACGCCAGATTCGGTGCGAAACCACCTTCGTCGCCCACGGCGGTGTTAAGGCCACGGGCCTTGAGCACGGCTTTGAGGTGATGAAAGATTTCGGTGCCCATGCGCAACGCATCGGAGAAAGTCTTGGCGCCGACTGGCTGAACCATGAACTCTTGAATGTCGACGTTGTTATCGGCGTGCTCACCACCGTTGATGATGTTCATCATCGGAACCGGCATCGAGTAAACACCCGGCGTGCCGTTCAGGTTGGCAATGTGCGCGTACAGCGGCAGGTCCTGGTCCTGTGCGGCGGCCTTGGCGGCAGCCAGCGACACGGCGAGGATAGCGTTGGCACCCAGCGAGCCTTTGTTTTCGGTACCGTCCAGCGCGATCATCGCGTGGTCGAGCGCCTTTTGATCAACCGGGTCTTTACCCAGCAGCAAATCACGAATAGGGCCGTTAATGTTGGCAACGGCTTTGAGCACGCCTTTGCCCAGGTAACGGCTCTTGTCGCCATCACGCAGCTCCAATGCCTCACGGGAACCGGTAGAAGCACCGGACGGCGCGCAGGCGCTGCCGATGATGCCGTTGTCGAGAAGCACGTCCGCTTCCACAGTGGGATTGCCACGGGAGTCGAGAACTTCACGACCTTTGATGTCGACGATTTTTGCCATTGTTGTAAATACTCCAAAGTTGACGAAAACGACGCAGCTGAGGGAAATCTGGTCACCGTCGGCAAGGGTCGAATAACAGGCAGCCTTGCGGACGATAAGGCTCGGGCCCTGAGGCCCGAGAAATCGTGCGGTACTTTACCGGAGAATCGAGGGTTAAGCGGTTTCTATTGTCGGAAAACTCTTAACCAACTCATCCAGAGACTTCAGTTGAGCCAGGAAAGGCTCAAGCTTGTCCAGGCGCAAGGCGCAAGGGCCGTCGCACTTAGCGTTGTCAGGATCCGGATGTGCTTCAAGGAACAGGCCAGCCAGGCCTTGACTGATACCGGCCTTGGCCAGGTCAGTCACTTGGGCGCGGCGACCGCCGGCAGAATCGGCGCGACCACCGGGCATTTGCAGCGCGTGGGTCACGTCGAAGAAAACCGGGTACTCAAATTGCTTCATGATGCCGAAGCCCAGCATGTCGACCACAAGGTTGTTGTAGCCGAAGCTGGAACCACGCTCACAGAGGATCAACTGATCGTTGCCCGCTTCTTCGCATTTGCTCAGGATGTGTTTCATTTCCTGGGGCGCGAGAAACTGGGCTTTTTTGATGTTGATCACGGCGCCGGTCTTGGCCATGGCCACGACCAGGTCAGTCTGACGCGACAGGAAAGCTGGCAACTGGATGATGTCGCACACCTCGGCGACCACGGCTGCTTGCGCAGGCTCGTGGACGTCGGTGATCAGCGGCACACCAAATGCTTGCTTGATGTCCTGGAAAATCCGCATGCCCTCTTCCAGGCCTGGGCCACGGTAAGAGCTGACAGATGAACGGTTGGCCTTGTCGAAGCTGGCCTTGAACACGTAAGGGATACCGAGCTTTTCAGTAACACGGACGTACTCTTCGCACACCTGCATGGCCATATCACGGCTTTCCAGCACGTTCATGCCACCGAACAAGACCATAGGCTTGTCGTTGGCAATTTCGATATTGCCTACGCGAATAATCTTTTGCGCCATGCTGATTACGCCTTCTTCTCGTGTTGCGCCAATGCTGCTTTGACGAAACCGCTGAACAATGGATGGCCGTCACGGGGTGTGGAGGTGAATTCCGGGTGGAACTGGCACGCCACGAACCATGGATGATCCGGCGCTTCTACCACTTCTACCAACGCACCGTCGCCGGAACGACCGGTGACTTTCAGGCCGGCTTCGATCAGTTGAGGCAGCAGGTTGTTGTTCACTTCGTAACGGTGACGGTGACGTTCGACAATCACGTCCTTGGCATAGCAATCATGCACCTTGGAACCGGCTGCAAGCTGGCAATCCTGCGCACCCAGACGCATGGTGCCGCCCAGATCCGATGTTTCGGTACGGGTTTCGACTGCACCGGTGGCGTCTTCCCACTCAGTGATCAAACCCACCACCGGGTGGCCGCTGCTGCGATCGAATTCGGTGGAGTTGGCGTCTTTCCAGCCCAATACGTTACGTGCGAACTCGATTACCGCCACTTGCATGCCCAGGCAGATACCCAGGTAAGGCACCTTGTTCTCGCGAGCATATTGAACGGCAGTGATTTTGCCCTCTACGCCGCGCAGACCAAAGCCGCCCGGTACGAGGATGGCATCACAGCCTTCCAGCAGTTCAGTGCCTTTGTTTTCGATGTCTTCGGAGTCGATATACCGCAGGTTGACCTTGGTACGGTTGGAAATACCCGCGTGGCTCATCGCTTCGATCAGCGACTTGTACGCGTCCAGCAGTTCCATGTACTTGCCGACCATCGCGATGGTGACTTCGTGTTCAGGATTGAGCTTGGCATCCACGACCTTGTCCCACTCGGACAGGTCAGCGGTGTTGCACTGCAAGCCAAAACGCTCGACAACAAAGTCATCCAGACCCTGAGCGTGCAGCATGCCCGGGATCTTGTAGATGGTGTCAGCGTCTTCCAGCGAAATCACGGCGCGCTCTTCAACGTTGGTGAACAACGCGATCTTGCGACGCGAAGATACATCCACGTGGTGGTCGGAGCGGCAGATCAGCACGTCCGGCTGCAGGCCGATGGAGCGCAATTCTTTAACCGAGTGTTGGGTCGGTTTGGTTTTCGTCTCGCCAGCGGTGGCGATATACGGAACCAGAGTCAGGTGCATCAGCATGGCGCGCTTGGCGCCCACTTCGATGCGCAACTGACGGATAGCTTCGAGGAACGGTTGCGACTCAATGTCACCCACAGTGCCGCCAATCTCAACCATCGCTACGTCGGCATCGCCGGCGCCCTTGATGATTCGACGCTTGATTTCGTCAGTGATGTGCGGAATTACCTGGATGGTTGCCCCCAGGTAATCACCACGGCGCTCCTTGCGCAGAACGTGTTCGTAGACACGGCCCGTGGTGAAGTTGTTGTTCTGGGTCATCGTCGTGCGGATGAACCGCTCGTAGTGACCCAAGTCCAGGTCGGTCTCGGCGCCGTCGTGTGTGACGAACACTTCACCGTGCTGGAACGGGCTCATGGTGCCCGGATCAACGTTGATGTAGGGGTCCAGCTTCAGCATGGTGACCTTAAGTCCCCGCGCCTCCAGGATGGCTGCCAATGAAGCCGAGGCAATGCCTTTCCCCAATGAAGAAACAACACCGCCCGTGACGAAGATGTAGCGCGTCATGAAAAACCCTAGAAGTCTGCGTTAAAGCGGTCAGAGCCGCCGGGGAAAGCGAAGGAAGGCCGAAGCCCCCAATCACCAGCATTAGTCACAGTGCACCTTTCGAAAAACTGCTGCGTTGAAACAGACCAATGGCAACCATCGGTTCGATACAAGCCACACATTTTTTAAAATCGCCCAGCAAAGACTGCTTGGTAATCGGCAACTTCTGTAATTCCGGTGAATCTACAGAAGCTGTATCAAGAAGGGAGCGTAGTCTACCGGAAAGCCCCTTTCAGCTCAAACCTTGATCGCTTGAAGTTGGCAGCCACTTCAATTGCCAGCGTCCATTGGGGTCAGAGTCCAGTCCCTCGAGGTTTGCCACAGCCAATAAGCGCTTATTTTGGTACAGAAGCGGCAATCTGCCACGGGCAAACGGCGGCACCCCGCGCTCATTGAGCAAGCGTTTGAGATCACGATGACCGCGTCCTGCCAGCGACATGACTTCTGCGCCCTGACGATAGCGCACCTGCAAGGCGCCCTCGGGCACCTCGCCCTCTATGCGTAACAGCCCGTTCCCGGGCAATGACACGGGTTGAGCTGGCTCATCCCACGTGATCGGCGCAGTCGGCTGGCGCAGCCATTGTCCCGACAGCCACCAGATCCGTCCGCCCGCTCGATGCACCTCGCCATCCGCCAGACGCCATGCAGGCCGCGCATCGACGCCGGCATCACGCAACGCCTCCCAACCGGCCCAATGCGCGGTATCAGGCAATCGTGTAAGACCGGCCAGCCACTGGCGCAAAGCGTTGCGCTGACGGGCAGCCGACAGACGGTCGAGAGGTTCAAGCTGCAGAGAGGGCAAACCCAGCCAGGCAAAAGGTGCTTCGGCCGCGGCAAGTGCCAGATCCTGCTCAGCGAGTTCATTCAGCAAACCTTGCGCTTCAGCACAATGATCGGCCGCGCGCGACAGCGTTGTGGTCACCTGCGGCCAACGCCGTGACAACACAGGCATCACTTCATGGCGCAAATAATTACGGGAAAAACCGCTGTATTCATTGGACGGATCTTCAACCCAGTGCAGACCATGGGCGTGCGCATATGCCTCAAGATCGGCACGCGAAATATCCAGCAACGGGCGCCCTACTACCCCGCGGCCCAATCTGCGCTCACGCGGCATGCCGGACAGCCCGTTTACACCCGCCCCGCGCAACAACCGGAACAACACGGTTTCGGCCTGATCATCGCGATGCTGCCCCGTAAAGAGCACCTCCTGCGGCTGCAGGATGGCCTCGAACGCCTCATAGCGCGCCTCCCGTGCTGCCCGCTCGACACTTGCACCGGCGGACACCTGCACGCGCACCACCGTGAGCGGCACGCCCAGGGCATCACACAGCAACTGACAATGAGCCGGCCACGTATCCGCTACAGCCTGTAGACCATGGTGAATATGGAGGGCAGTCAGCGGGGGGAGTGCATGGATTGGACGAAGGTGAGCCAGAAGGTGCAGCAGGACAGTCGAGTCAAGACCGCCGGAAAGGGCAATGCGCCAGGCCGGGGCATTGCGCCACGGCTTGAGCGCTTCGAGCAACTGGATTGTCAGGTTGGACATTGCACAATCCTGCAGGGGTGAACGGGCTCACCCCTGCGTCTGTCGGTCTCGCCTTGATTACAGACCGTAACTCATCAAACGGTCATAACGACGCTGCAACAACGTTTCGTTGTCCAGCTTCTTCAACATGTCCAACTGCGAAATCAGCTCTGCGCGAATCGTGGCAGAAGCGGCTGCAGGGTCGCGATGTGCGCCACCTAATGGCTCGCCGATAACTTTATCAACGATGCCCAGGCCTTTGAGACGCTCAGCGGTAATGCCCATCGCCTCGGCGGCATCCGGCGCTTTTTCAGCGGTTTTCCACAGAATCGACGCGCACCCTTCTGGCGAAATCACGGCATAAGTGGAGTACTGCAGCATGTTCAATTGATCGCACACACCAATTGCCAACGCACCGCCCGAACCGCCTTCACCAATAACCGTGGAGATGATCGGGGTCTTCAGGCGCGCCATGACTCGCAGGTTCCAGGCAATCGCTTCGCTCTGGTTGCGCTCTTCAGCATCGATGCCCGGGTAGGCGCCCGGCGTGTCGATAAAGGTCAGGATCGGCATTTTGAAACGCTCTGCCATTTCCATCAAACGGCATGCCTTGCGGTAGCCTTCAGGGCGCGGCATGCCGAAGTTGCGGCGAACTTTCTCACGCACTTCGCGGCCTTTCTGATGACCAATCACCATCACGGGCTGATCGTCCAGACGCGCGATACCGCCCACAATGGCGGCATCGTCCGAGAAGTGACGGTCGCCGTGAAGCTCATCAAACTCAGTGAAGATGTGGTCGATGTAATCCAGCGTGTAAGGACGACGCGGATGACGGGCCAGGCGGGCGATCTGCCAGCTGGTCAGCTTGCCGAAAATATCTTCAGTCAGCGTTTTGCTTTTGTCTTGCAGGCGAGAGATTTCATCGCTGATGTTCAGCGAATTGTCATTACCGACCAGGCGCAACTCTTCGATTTTGGCTTGCAGGTCAGCAATCGGCTGTTCGAAATCAAGAAAATTCGGGTTCATAAGCATCCGTCTTGGGTCGGCGGCAAAGCATGCCAGCAGGCAGAAAGCCCAGTATTGACTGGCACTTTCAAGCCGACTGGGGCAGCCGGTTGATCTGTATCGCGCCTACCTTAAGGGACAGGCGCTCTCAGGTCGAGATTAAAAATTCAGGTCGAGATCAGGACGCGGGTCACGCCCCTGACCGTCAACGGTATTGGAGGAAGACGTTGTCTCGCCCAAACTGGTCACGCAAGGCTTGAATCAAGCTGTCTGCAGGATCGATTCTCCAGTTCTCGCCAAACTGCAACAGGGTCTTCGCCTCCCCGCCGGTGTACTCCATGGTGATCGGACAGGCGCCGCGATGCTTCTTCAGCACGTCGCCCAACTGCCGCAATTGATCACCCTTGAGCGCCGCGTGATGGACCCTCAGGCGCAAACTCTCGGCCAGACTGGTACGCGCATCCTCCATGCTCATGACCCGCTTGACCCGCAGGCGCAAGCCGCCGGAAAAGTCATCATTACTGACCTCCCCTTCCACCACCACCATGGCATCGGTCTGCAACAGCGACTGGGCTGAATGGAACGCTTCGGCAAACAATGAGGCTTCAATCCGGCCGGAACGGTCATCCAGCGTGATGAACCCCATCTTGTCGCCTTTTTTGTTCTTCATCACCCGCAGGGCGATGATCATGCCGGCGACAGTCTGCGTATCGCGGGCAGGCTTCAGATCGATAATGCGCTGCCGGGCGAAACGGCGAATTTCGCCTTCATACTCGTCGATCGGGTGGCCGGTCAGGTACAGGCCCAAGGTGTCTTTCTCGCCCTTGAGGCGTTCCTTGAGAGTCAGCTCCTTGGCCTTGCGATGATTGGCATACACATCGGCGTCTTCTTCGACAAACACGCCGCCGAACAGGTCGTCGTGGCCGCTGTCGTGGGTACGCGCCGTTTGTTCGGCCGCCTTGATTGCCTCTTCCAGCGCCGCCAGCAAAATCGCACGGTTCTGATCAATGCTCGCCTGATAGGCTTTTGGCTCGTCATGGAAGCAAGGCCCCAGACGGTCCAGCGCGCCGCTGCGGATCAAACCGTCAAGGGTGCGTTTGTTGATGCGCTTGAGATCAACCCGCGCGCAGAAATCGAACAGGTCCTTGAACGGCCCATCCTGACGCGCTTCGGTAATCGCCTCCACCGGCCCCTCACCCACGCCCTTGATCGCGCCAAGTCCATAAATGATTCGACCTTCGTCGTTCACCGTGAACTTGTACTCGGAGGCATTCACGTCCGGCGCGTCGAGACGCAGCTTCATCGTGCGCACTTCTTCGATCAAGGTCACGACCTTGTCGGTGTTGTGCATATCCGCCGACAGCACGGCCGCCATGAATGGCGCCGGGTAATGGGCTTTCAGCCACGCGGTTTGATAGGAAACCAGCCCGTAGGCCGCCGAGTGAGATTTGTTGAAACCATAACCGGCGAATTTTTCTACCAGGTCGAAAATGTTACCGGCAAGGTCAGGGTCGATGTTGTTGTTGGCACAGCCTTCAATGAAACCGCCACGCTGCTTGGCCATTTCTTCAGGTTTTTTCTTACCCATGGCTCGACGCAGCATGTCCGCGCCGCCGAGGGTGTAACCCGCCATCACCTGCGCAATCTGCATCACCTGTTCCTGATACAGAATGATGCCGTAGGTCGGGGCCAGAACCGGCTTCAGGCCTTCGTACTGATAATCCGAATGCGGATAAGCAAGCTCGGCGCGCCCGTGCTTACGGTTGATGAAGTCGTCCACCATGCCCGATTGCAGCGGCCCCGGACGAAACAGGGCCACCAGTGCGATCAGGTCTTCCAGGCAGTCAGGCTTGAGCTTTTTGATCAGCTCTTTCATGCCTCGCGACTCAAGCTGGAACACCGCCGTCGTCTCGGCTTTTTGCAGCAACTGGTAGGTCGGTTTGTCATCCAGCGGGATAAACGCAATATCCAGCGGCGGCTCGTCGACCTTGGCGCGGTCGCGGTTGATGGCTTTCAGCGCCCAGTCAATGATGGTCAGCGTGCGCAAACCGAGGAAGTCGAACTTCACCAGCCCTGCGGCTTCAACGTCGTCCTTGTCGAACTGGGTGACCAGGCCGTCACCCTCTTCATCGCAATAGATCGGCGAAAAGTCCGTCAGTTTGGTCGGCGCAATCACCACACCACCGGCGTGTTTACCGACGTTACGCACGATGCCTTCGAGCTTGCGTGCCATCTCCCAGATTTCGGCGGCTTCTTCATCCACTTTGATGAAGTCGCGCAAGATCTCTTCCTGCTCGTAGGCCTTTTCCAGCGTCATGCCGACTTCAAACGGAATCATCTTCGACAAACGATCCGCCAGGCCGTAAGACTTACCCTGCACACGGGCCACGTCGCGAATAACCGCCTTGGCCGCCATCGAACCGAAGGTAATGATCTGGCTTACAGCGTTGCGGCCGTATTTTTCTGCCACATATTCAATGACCCGGTCACGACCATCCATGCAGAAGTCGACGTCGAAGTCGGGCATCGATACCCGTTCCGGGTTAAGGAATCGTTCGAACAGCAGGTCATATTCCAGCGGATCGAGGTCGGTAATTTTCTGCACATAGGCCACCAGAGAACCGGCACCCGACCCTCGGCCAGGCCCTACCGGCACGCCGTTGCTCTTGGCCCACTGGATGAAGTCCATCACGATCAGGAAGTAACCGGGGAATCCCATCTGGATAATGATGTCCAGTTCGAAATTCAGCCGGTCGACGTAGACCTGCCGTTTGGCGTCGTAATCTTCGGTGGTGTCCTTGGGCAGCAGAACGCTGAGGCGCTCTTCAAGGCCATCAAACGAGACTTTGCGGAAATATTCGTCGATGGTCATGCCATCGGGAATCGGGAAGTTAGGCAAAAAGTGTTTGCCCAACTTCACTTCGATATTGCAACGCTTGGCAATTTCGACGGTATTTTCGAGCGCTTCCGGCAAATCGCTGAACAGCTCAGCCATTTCTTCGGCGCTTTTCAGATACTGCTGGTCGCTGTAGTTCTTGGAGCGGCGCGGATCATCAAGCGCTCGGCCCTCGCCAATGCAAACGCGGGTCTCGTGGGCTTCGAAATCCTGCTGTTTGAGGAAGCGCACATCGTTGGTCGCCACCAGCGGCGCACCGATTTTGTCGGCCAGCGCCACAGCAGCGTGCAGGTGCTCTTCATCGTTGGGACGCTGGGTGCGCTGGACTTCCAGGTAAAAGCGGTCCGGGAAGACCTCCATCCATTCGCGGGCCAGCGCCTCGGCTTCCTCGGTATTACCACTGATCAGCGCGACACCGATCTCGCCTTCTTTGGCGGCCGACAACATGATCAACCCTTCGGCGGCTTCGGCGACCCATTCACGCTCGATGATGACCTGGCCATTGCGCTGCCCGTCAATAAACCCTCGTGAAATCAGCTCCGTCAGGTTGCGATAACCCACACCGTTCATCGCCAGCAGGCTGATGCGGCTCAACGGGTTTTCCGGGTCTTTATTGGACAGCCACAGATCCGCGCCACTGATCGGCTTGATGCCGCCACCCATGGCGGCTTTATAAAATTTGACCAACGAACACATGTTGTTCTGATCGGTCACCGCCACGGCAGGCATGTTCATGCCCGCCAGGGTTTTGATCAGCGGTTTGATCCGCACCAGGCCATCGACCAGGGAATATTCAGTGTGCAGGCGCAGGTGAACGAATGAAGCCGGCATGGTGATCCTGTCTATTAGCTTTGGGAAACAACAAGGCCCGGATTGTACCGGGCCTTGGCAAAAACATCAGCCTTGGGGCTAAACCTCGGTCAAGCCTTCACGGGCTTCGTAGGCACGGCGCACCGGCCCGAAGGACCGGCGATGAATTGGCGTAGGACCCAGACGCTCTAGGGCTTCAAGGTGGACCGCCGTCGGGTAGCCTTTATGCCCGCCAATACCGTAACCCGGGTATTGCAACTCGAAGGCTGCCATTTCACGGTCACGGCTGACCTTGGCCAGGATCGATGCCGCCGCAATGGCTGGCACCTTGCTGTCACCCTTGACCACGGCTTCGGCCGGCATGGCCAATGTGGGGCAGCGATTGCCGTCGATCATGGCCAGTTTCGGGGTGATGCTCAACCCTTCTACAGCGCGCTGCATGGCCAACATAGTGGCATGCAGGATATTCAGCTCGTCGATCTCTTCGACTTCAGCCCGGGCAATGCACCAGCTCAAGGCCTTTTCGCAAATTTCGTCATACAGCTTTTCGCGACGCGCTTCAGTCAGTTTTTTTGAGTCATTAAGACCGGCGATCGGCCGGGCCGGGTCCAAAATCACTGCTGCCGTGACCACGGCGCCGCACAACGGGCCGCGACCCACTTCGTCCACACCGGCCACAAGGTCTTCGACCAGATTGAAGTCCAATCCGATTTGCATAGTCACTTTACTCATTTGGAGTGTGCAATCAGCTCAAGCACCGCTTTGGCGGCCTGATTGGAAGCGTCGAGACGCAACGTACGATGAATTTCGTCGAAACCCCGGGTTTGCTCCTGGCCATTGTCCAGCAGTGGCAACAGGGTCTTGGCCAATGCCTCGGGGGTGGCGGCATCTTGCAGCAACTCGGGCACCAGCATCCGCTGGGCCAGCAAGTTGGGCAGAGACACGTAAGGGCTTTTCACCAGACGCTTGAGAATCCAGAACGTAACCCGCGACAAGCGATAAGCCACCACCATCGGCCGCTTGTACAGCAACGCCTCAAGCGTGGCGGTGCCCGAGGCGATCAACACCGCGTCACAGGCAGCCAAGGCCAGGTGCGAGCGCCCGTCGAGCAAGGTCAAGGGCAAGTCCCGCTCAGCCAGCAACTGTTCGATTTGCACCCGGCGCGCAGCATTGGCACAAGGCAATACAAAACGTGTGTCGGGCCGAGCTTCGCGGATTTTTAGGGCAGCGTCCAGGAACAGCCCACCCAATTTGCCCACTTCCCCGCCACGACTTCCCGGCATCAAGGCGACCAACGGGCCGTCAGGCAACCCCAGTTCGGCACGGGCAGCGGCTTTATCGGCCTCAAGGGGAATGGTGTCCGCCAGCGTATGGCCAACAAACCGCACCGGCACGCCATGCTCTTCGTAGAATTTGGCTTCAAACGGCAACAACGTGAGCATCAAGTCGCAACCTTCGCGAATTTTCAGCACGCGTTTCTGCCGCCACGCCCACACGGACGGGCTGACGTAATGCACGGTCTTGATGCCAGCACGCCGTAACTGAAGCTCGATATTGAGGGTGAAATCAGGCGCATCGATGCCGATAAACACATCAGGCTTTTCGGCAATGAGGGTCTGGATCAGCGCTTTGCGGCGTTTGAGCAACTCGCGCAAACGGCCAAGCACCTCAACCAGCCCCATGACCGACAGACGCTCCATCGGGAAGTAAGAGCGCATGCCCTGCGCTTCCATCAGCGGGCCTCCTACACCGATAAATTCAATATCGGGGTGCTGAGCCTTGAGCGCACGCATCAGGCCTGAACCCAGAATGTCGCCAGAGGCCTCACCCGCCACCAGCGCAATACGCAACCTGGCCATGATCAGCGGGTAATGCCGCGGGTCGATGAACGAATCGACTCCACAAACAGCGCAACTTCCGGGAACTGCGCAGAGGGTTCAGCCAGTTCGGCAAGTGCTTGCTCGACCGTCAGGCCCTGGCGGTAAACCACCTTGTAGGCCCGACGCAAGGCGTGAATCGCGTCATCACTAAAACCACGACGGCGCATGCCCTCGAAATTCATGCTACGGGCTTCGGCAGGGCTGCCAAACACCGTGACAAAGGCCGGAACGTCCTTGCCAATTGCTGTGCCCATGCCTGAAAAGCTGTGAGCACCGATATGACAGAACTGATGCACCAGCGTGAAACCCGACAGGATCGCCCAGTCCCCCATGTGCACATGGCCCGCCAGCGCGGCGTTGTTGACCAGAATGCAATGGTTGCCGATTACGCTGTCATGCCCGATGTGGGCGTACGCCATAATCAGGTTGTGGTCACCCAGGGTCGTCTCGGCACGGTCCTGAACCGTGCCGCGATGGATGGTCACACCTTCGCGAATCACATTGTGGTCACCGATCACCAGGCGTGTCTCTTCACCCTTGTACTTCAGATCGGGCGTATCTTCACCGACTGATGAAAACTGGTAGATACGATTGTGCTTACCGATTTTGGTTGGGCCTTTAAGAATGACATGCGGCCCAATCACTGTTCCCTCGCCGATTTCCACACCTGCGCCGACGATCGACCAAGGGCCGACCACGACGTCGTCGGCCAGAATGGCCGTCGGATCGATGATTGCGCGAGGGTCAATCAAACTCATAGTTTGCGTTCCGCACAGATAATTTCAGCCGAGCATACCGGCTTGCCATCTACCGTTGCCTGGCACTCGAACTTCCAGATCGAACGTTTGCAGCTCAGGAACTTGGCTTCCAGGATCAATTGATCGCCCGGCAACACGGGCTGACGGAAACGCAGTTTGTCGGAACCGACGAAGTAATACAGCGTCCCGTCTGCAGGTTTCACGTCCAGCATCTTGAAACCCAGAATGCCCGCAGCTTGCGCCATGGCTTCGATGATCAACACGCCGGGCATGATCGGGTGCGCCGGAAAGTGACCGTTGAAGAACGGTTCGTTGATGCTGACATTCTTGTAAGCACGAATGCGCTTGTTCTCGACATCCAGATCCACCACTCGATCCACCAGCAGGAAAGGGTAACGGTGAGGCAGATATTCGCGAATCTCGTTGATGTCCATCATTTCGTGGGGAAGCCTGTAATAAAGATTGGGCGCGCGCTACGAAGGCACGCTCCTCTAGCAAATCAAGAACACAGACCCTTGGCCCTGCGCGCTTGATATGGAAATAGTATTAGCTTTCAGATGAAGCGATACCGTCAGGGGTCACTTCTCGACGCGTTTTTCCAGTTGTTTCAATCGTCGCGCGATGTCGTCCAGCTGGCGAATACGTGCCGCACTCTTGCGCCATTCAGCCGCTGGCTGCATGGCTGTTCCGGAAGAGTAAGCACCCGGTTCGGTAATGGAGTGAGTCACCATGGTCATCCCGGTGAGGAAAACGTTGTCGCAGATCTCAATATGCCCCACCAAACCGACACCACCGGCCAACATGCAGTGCTTGCCGATTTTAGTGCTTCCTGAAATCCCGACACACGCGGCCATCGCCGTATGGTCACCGACCTGCACGTTGTGCGCGATCTGAATCTGGTTATCGAGTTTGACCCCATTGCCAATCACCGTATCTGCCAGGGCACCACGGTCGATGGCAGTGTTCACACCGATCTCGACATCATCACCAATGGTCACGCCGCCGATCTGGGCAATTTTTTGCCAGACACCCTTCTCGTTGGCGAAACCGAAACCTTCGCCTCCCAGCACGGCACCCGACTGAATCACAACACGCTTACCGATGCGAACATCGTGATAAAGCGTCACGCGCGGCGCCAACCAGCCACCCTCACCGATTTCACAGCGAGCACCGATAAAGCAATGAGGCCCGACGGTCACGCCAGCCGCAATGCGCGCACCGCTTTCAATCACTGCAAAGGCGCCGATGCTGGCCGCAGGGTCTACCATCGCATCCGCCGCAATCACGGCTGAAGGATGCACACCGGCAACCGCCTTGGGCTTGGGGTCAAACAGGTGGGAAATACGGGCGTATGCCAGGTAAGGATCCGGCACCACCAAAGCATCACCGGCATAGTCTTCAGCGTCGGCTGACTTGAGCAAAACGGCTCCAGCCTGACAATCGACCAAGAACTTTCGGTACTGCGGGTTGGCCAGAAAGCTCAACTGAGATGGGCCAGCCTCTTGTAAAGTGGCTAGCCCAGTGATTTCTTTCTCCGCGCTGCCACGCAAGGTGGCACCGAGGAACTCGGCCAATTGGCCGAGTTTTATAGTCGCAGTCATAATTACTTCAGCTGATTCATGCGCTCAATGACTTGGCGAGTGATGTCGTATTGAGGTTTGACATCGATCACTGCACCACGCTCGAACACCAGGTCATAGGCGCCTTTCTTGATGACTTCTTCAACAGCGCTGTCCAGTTTTGGCTTCAGCTGTTTCAGCATTTCACGGTCAGCAACGGCTTTGGCTTCGTTCAGCTCCTTGGACTGGAACTGGAAATCGCGGGCCTTTTGCTTGAATTCAAGCTCCAGACGCTCACGCTCGCCTTGCTGCATTTTGTCGCCGCCTTTGACCAGACGATCCTGAATGCCTTTGGCACTGCTTTCCAGGGACTTCAGTTTGGTCAGTTGCGGACCGAATTTCTTCTCGGCATCTACGGCGTAACGCTTGGCAGCGTCAGATTCCAGCAGCGCCATCTGATAGTTCAGAACGGCAATTTTCATGTCGGCAAACGCCGGACCTGCTACCAGAACCGAAGCCAGGAGAACCAATTGAGTCAACTTACGCACGATGCACTCCTACTAAATCCGTTGTTTATCTAAAGTCAGGCTTTTAGAAAGTCTGGCCGAGGGAGAACTGGAACACTTGGGTATCTGCGTCATCCGGTTTCTTGATCGGCATGGCCAAGCTGAAGCTCAACGGGCCAAGTGCGGTCACCCACGTTACGCCAACACCCACAGAGCTGGCCATATTACTAAAGCTGATATCGCAATCTTTTGTGGTCGACTTGCAGTTGGTGTCGAAAACATTACCCACATCCCAGAACACGGAGGTGCGCAGGGAACGTTGATCTTTCACGAACGGCATCGGGAACAGAACTTCTGCCCCGCCCTGGATCAGGACGTTACCACCAAACGGCAGCGGATCTTGATCCGGGTCATTCTTGTTCGGGGTACTGCGTGGACCCAGCGCACTGTCCTTGAAACCACGGACCGAGTTGAAACCACCTGCATAGTAGTTCTCGTAGAACGGCAGCCCCGACGTCGAGCCATAGCTGTCACCGTAACCCAGCTCGGTGTGCAGGCGCATGGTGTAGGTGTCGGTCAACGGCTGGAACAACTGGGCGCGGTAATCCAGTTTGTAGAACTGGAGATCACTGCCCGGAATGGTGGTTTCAAGCGTCAAGCTTTGCGAGCTGCCGCGTGTCGGCAACACACCTTTGTTCAGGGTCGATTCGGACCAGCCGGCAGAAGCCTTGAAGTTCAGGAACTTGTCGCCTTCCTTGTTGATGAAATCGAAGATCTCGTCAACGGTGTAGGTGCCGGTACTGATTTCATCCTGCTGCACGCTCAGGCCATAGGTCAGGCGCGAGGTATCGCTGATCGGATACCCCATGGTGATACCCGCGCCCAGGCTGTCGACCGAGTAGTTTGCTACATCAACATCGAGGTCTTTGTAGTCGGTCGTGCGGTAGAACGCGTTGTAACCCAGGCTCACGCCATCAGCGGTCCAGTACGGGTCCACATAACTGAAGTTGTAACGGCTCTGGTACTCACTGCGGGTCAGGCCCACGCTGACGCGGTTACCCGTACCCAGGAAGTTGTTCTGGGTAATCGAACCACCCAGGATCAAACCGGCGCTTTGGGCAAAGCCGACGCTGGCGGTGATCGAACCGGAAGCCTGTTCTTCTACGGCGTAGTTCACATCGACCTGGTCGTCTGTACCGGGCACGGCCGGGGTTTCAACGTTCACTTCCTTGAAGAAGCCCAGACGTTCAAGGCGCACCTTGGACTGGTCGATCAGGTAAGTCGACGCCCAGCCACCTTCCATCTGACGCATTTCGCGACGCAGTACTTCGTCTTCCGACTTGGTGTTGCCGCGGAAGTTGATACGGTTGACATAAGCACGCTTGCCTGGATCCACCACGAAGGTAATGGCCACGGTGTGGTCTTCCGGGTTTGGCTGAGGCACGCCGTTGACGTTGGCGAAGGTATAACCTTCGTTACCCAGACGACGGGTGATCAGCTCGGAGGTCGTGGTCATCAGCTTGCGGGAGAACACCTGGCCCGGCTGAACCAGCAGCAGCGACTTGATCTGATCTTCAGGAACCTTGAGGTCACCGCTCAGCTTCACTTCGCCCACATTGTACTTTTCGCCTTCATTCACGTTGACCGTGATGTAGACGTTTTTCTTGTCCGGGGTGATCGATACCTGAGTGGAGGCGATATCCATGTTGATATAGCCACGGTCGAGGTAATACGAGCGCAGGCGCTCAAGGTCACCGGACAGTTTTTCACGCGCATACTTGTCGTCATTCTTGAAGAACGACAACCAGTTGGTGGTTTTCAGCTCAAACAGGTCAACGAGGTCTTCTTCCGGGAAGACGGTATTGCCCACCACGTTGATGTGCTGGATAGCCGCAACCGTGCCTTCGTTGATGTTGACCTTCAAGGCGACCCGGTTGCGAGGTTCGGACACGACTTCAGTGTCGACCGTCGCCGAGTAACGACCCTGGGCAACATACTGACGTTGCAGTTCGTTACGTACACCCTCAAGGGTGGCACGCTGGAAGATTTCACCTTCGGCAAGACCCGACTGTTTAAGACCTTTCATCAGGTCATCAGTGGAAATAGCCTTGTTTCCGTCAATGGTGATGCTCGAAACGGAAGGACGTTCGACAACCGTAATGACGAGCACATTGCCATCACGACCCAGTTGGATATCCTGAAAGAAACCGGTTTTGAACAACGCACGAGTGGATTCCACCAACCGGCGGTCATCCGCTACCTCACCCACGTTCAGCGGCAACGCGCCAAACACGCTACCAGCGGAAACCCGCTGCAGCCCGTTGACACGAATATCAGAGATAGTGAAGGACTCGGCGTGAACTTCGGCGATCATCAGTACGGTGAGAACCGCAGTTAGCAGCAGACGTTTCATGAAGTCCTTTCTTATTCCAACTGGCAATAAACAAACTGCCGCAAAATGCGGCAGATTCGCAATTCAGCGAAGCGTTTACAGACGTCCCAGGTCGTTGACCAGGGCAAGTAACATCACCCCGACCACCAAACTGATACCGATCTGCATTCCCCAACCCTGCACCCGATCCGACAAGGGACGACCACGCGCCCACTCGATCAGATAAAACAACAAATGCCCCCCATCCAGTACCGGGATGGGCAACAAGTTCAGAACCCCAAGACTGATACTCAGATAAGCCAGGAAATTCAAGAAGTCCGCGACACCCGACTGGGCAGAAGCGCCCGCCACTTTAGCAATGGTTATCGGTCCACTCAAGTTTTTTACCGAGAGCTCGCCGAACAACATTTTCTTGAGTGAGTCGAGCGTCAATACGCTCATCGTCCAAGTCCGTTTGGCGCCCTCGCCGATCGCGGCGAGCGGGCCGTAACTGACCTCGCGAATCATCTCCGGCGGCCAGTCCACACCCTTGACCCCAGCCCCCAGATAACCGGTTGCGGCCTTGCCTTCACCGCGCGCCGCCAATGCCACGGGGATGTCGATCGGCACACCATCACGCTCGACGCGCAATACGATTTTCGCCTCAGGACGTACCCGGACCCAATCCACCACCTGCTGCCAGTCCTTGACCGGTTGATCGTTCATGGCCAGCAGTTTGTCACCGGTTTTAAGACCCGCGGCCTGGGCCGGGCCTTCAGGATCAAGCTCAGCCAGTACGGCCGGCAACTCTGGACGCCATGGACGAATCCCCAGCGAACTGATTGGGTCAGGCTCGTTAGCCCCTTTTAACCAGTCATGCAGAACCAGCTCATGAGTCGACTCCGAAGTGCTCCCCGCCTCACGAACGGCCACGTGAATCGAACCGCTCTCGCCCAGGCGGCGCACGAGCTGCAGATTCACATTGGACCAGCCCGAAGTGGGCTCTCCATCAATCGAAACGATTTCCTGCCCGGGCACCAGACCGGCTTGCGCTGCCAGGCTACCGCTTTCGACTGCGCCAATGACCGGGCGCACTTGCTGGCTGCCCAGCATGGCCAGAATCCAGAAAAACACCATCGCCAGCATGAAGTTGGCAATGGGGCCCGCTGCAACGATGGCAATGCGCTGCCCGACGGTTTTGCGATTGAAGGATTGGCCCAGCAGCTCAGCCGGCACCTCCCCTTCCCGCTCATCAAGCATTTTCACGTAGCCGCCCAACGGGATCGCTGCCACTACAAACTCAGTGCCCTGACGGTCGTGCCAGCGCAGCAAGGGCGTGCCGAACCCCACAGAGAAGCGCAGAACCTTGACGCCACAACGGCGCGCCACCCAAAAGTGACCGAATTCATGAAAAGTGACCAACACCCCCAACGCAACCAGGGTGCCAACAATCATATAAAGCGCACTCATCTACTTTCTCCGTGATCCTGTCCGGTTACGGCAAGCAGCACTGATCAGCCCTGACGGCTCAACCATTGATCAGCCAACTCTCGCGCCCTGGCATCGGCGGCAAAGACTGCCTCTAACTCATTAACGGGCACCACTGGCTCGTTGTTTAAAACGTCTTCAATCAATTGCGCTATGTGCGGGTAGCGGATTCGCCCATCGAGGAAGGCCGCCACCGCCACTTCATTGGCCGCATTGAGCATGGCCGGCGCGCTGTCACCAGCCGCCGCCGCTTCACGGGCCAGGCGCAGACAAGGGAAGCGCTGCTCATCCGGGCGCTGGAAGTCCAGACGCGCCACGGAAAACAGATCCAGCGGCGCCACACCCGAATCGATACGCTCAGGCCACGCCAACGCATTGGCAATCGGCGTGCGCATGTCAGGATTGCCCAACTGCGCAAGCACCGACCCGTCTATGTAGTCCACCAGCGAGTGAATGACGCTTTGCGGATGAATCACCACCTCAACCTGAGCGGGCTTGGCATCAAATAGCCAGCACGCCTCGATCAGCTCAAGGCCTTTATTCATCATGCTCGCTGAGTCGACCGAGATTTTTCGCCCCATCGACCAGTTAGGGTGAGCACACGCCTGATCGGGCGTGACATGCGCCAGATCAGCCAATGGGGTTTCCCGGAAGGGCCCACCAGAGGCGGTCAGCAGAATCCGTCGCACGCCAACCTGACTCAGCCCACGGGCGAAATCCTGCGGCAGGCACTGAAAGATCGCGTTGTGCTCGCTGTCAATGGGCAGCAATACCGAACCGCTACGCCGCACCGCCTGCATGAACAGGGCGCCAGTCATGACCAGCGCTTCTTTGTTCGCCAAGAGAATTTTCTTGCCCGCATTCACTGCCGACAAGGTTGGACGCAACCCGGCAGCACCGACGATGGCTGCCATAACGGCATCCACCGCAGGCGCGGAGGCGATATCACATAAACCCTGTTCGCCCACCAACACCTCGGTGTTGAGGCCCGCTGCGCGCAGATCAGCTTGCAGCTGACGCGCGGAACGCTCATCCGGCACCACTGCAACCTGAGGCGTGTGCTGAATGCACAATGCCAGCAGTTGCGCGAGACGGCTATAACCGCTCAGCCCGAACACTTGATAGCGATCCGGGTGGCGAGCAATCACATCCAGCGTACTCAGGCCAATCGAGCCGGTAGCGCCCAGCACCGTAATCTGTTGAGGACGGCTCATGATGCAGCCATCCACAGCAACACGGCGAACACGGGAATGGCGGCCGTCAAACTGTCGATACGATCGAGTACGCCGCCATGCCCCGGCAGCAACTGACTGCTGTCCTTAATGCCCGCCTGACGCTTGAACATACTTTCTGTGAGATCGCCCACCACTGAAATCAATACGATAACGGCAGCGCCTGCCAAAGCAGCAACCATCTGAGAGGCACTCCAGCCGCGCACCACGCCGACAACAGCCGTGATCAGCAGGCTCAGCAACAAACCGCCAAAAACGCCTTCCCAGCTTTTGCCGGGGCTGACTTTAGGGGCCAGTTTGCGCTTGCCGAATTTACGCCCGGAAAAGTACGCGCCGATATCGGCGCCCCACACCAGCACCATCACCGCCATGATCAGCCAGTTACCCAGCGGCATCGCCTTGATCATCACCAGCCCTTGCCAGGCCGGTAGCAAAATCAGCAAGCCGATGACCAGCTTGACTGCAGCACTGGACCAGCGTGATGCGGAATCAGGAAACGTGAGCACCAGAAACGTCGCCAACGCCCACCACACCACCGCGGCCACCAACACCCACGGGGCAAGATCAGGCAACAGGTGCAGACCAAACAGCAATAAGGCCACGACGAGGGCAAAACCGACACGGGCCGTTTGAGCTGTAAATCCGGCAAGGCGCGCCCATTCCCAAGCCCCGAGGGTGACGACCAGCCCGATGAAGAGCGCGAAGTTAGACCCATCAAGAAGGAAAAAGCCGCACAAAGCGATTGGCAGCAGGATAAGTGCAGTGATGATGCGTTGCTTAAGCATTAAACCCGGGCTCCAGCCTCAACCTGCTCGCTTGTTTTACCGAAGCGACGCTGGCGAGAAGCGAAATCAGCCAATGCATGACGCATGGCTTCGTGTTTGAAGTCCGGCCAGAACAGGTCGGAGAAGTACAGCTCGGAATAGGCCAACTGCCACAGCAGGAAGTTGCTGATACGGTGCTCGCCCCCTGTGCGGATACACAGGTCAGGCAACGGCAGATCGCCTGTTACCAGACAGGTTTGCAACAAATCCGGGGTGATGTCTTCAGGCTGCAAATGACCTGCCTGAACCTCACGCGCCAAACGTTGCGCAGCCTGCGCGATGTCCCACTGCCCACCATAATTGGCGGCAATTTGCAGGACAAAGCGCCCGCTGCCTGCGGTGATCGCCTCCGCTTCGCGCATCGCCGCTTGCAACTCGGGATGAAAACGGGAGCGATCGCCAATGATGCGCAGGCTGATGTTGTTTTCGTTGAGACGCTTGGCCTCACGACGCAGCGCCTTGAAGAACAAATCCATCAAGGCACTGACTTCAGCCGCAGGACGCTGCCAGTTTTCGCTGGAAAACGCGAACAGGGTGAGCACTTCGACCTTGGCCTCGGCACACACCTCAATCACGGCGCGGACTGCGTCCACACCCGCTTTATGCCCGGCAACACCCGGCATAAAGCGTTTTTTCGCCCAGCGATTATTGCCATCCATGATAATCGCGACATGTCGCGGCACGGATGACGACACAGCCTGCTTGGTCTTTTCCATAAAACGCCCTGACCCTTATACGGCCATCAGGTCCGCTTCTTTCTGCTTGGTAGCCGTTTCGATATCCGCGACAGCCTTGTCGGTCAGCTTCTGGATTTCGTCAGCTGCGCGACGTTCTTCGTCTTCACTGATTTCTTTCTCTTTAACCAGGTCTTTCAACTGGCTCAACGCATCACGACGGATATTACGTACCGCAATACGCGCATCTTCAGCCGCATCACGCGCCTGCTTGGCGAATACTTTACGGGTTTCTTCCGTCAGGGCTGGCATGGAGATCAGCAGCAATTCGCCCAGGTTGGTCGGATTGAGGTTCAAACCAGCGCTTTGAATCGCCTTATCCACGGCTTGAAGCATGTTGCGCTCAAACGCCACGACCTGCAGGGTGCGAGAATCTTTAACGGTTACGTTCGCGACCTGACTAAGCGGTGTATCAGCACCGTAGTAAGGCACCATCACGCTACCCAAAATGCTTGGGTGAGCCTTGCCGGTACGAATCTGACCAAATGCATGGCTCAGCGATTCCAGCGATTTCTGCATACGCGTTTGTGCGTCTTTCTTGATTTCGTTGATCATTGTTGACCTTCCTCGATCAGAGTGCCTTCAGCGCCGCCGTGAACGATGTTGAGCAGGGCGCCGGGCTTGTTCATGTTAAAGACACGTAATGGCATCTGGTGGTCGCGGCACAGACAAATAGCTGTCAGATCCATCACGCCCAGCTTGCGATCCAGCACTTCATCGTAAGTCAGATGATCGAACTTCTCGGCATGCGGGTCTTTGAATGGATCTGCGGTGTAAACACCGTCAACCTTGGTGGCCTTGAGTACTACGTCGGCGTCGATTTCAATGGCGCGCAAGCACGCGGCAGAATCCGTTGTGAAGAATGGATTGCCTGTACCCGCAGCGAAAATCACCACTTCCTTCGCGTTCAAGTGACGCATGGCCTTGCGACGGTCGTAATGATCCGTCACACCCACCATGGAGATGGCCGACATTACGATGGCGGAGATATTCGCACGTTCCAGCGCATCGCGCATCGCCAGGGCGTTCATCACGGTCGCGAGCATCCCCATGTGGTCGCCAGTAACGCGATCCATACCGGCAGCGCTCAATGCAGCGCCACGGAACAGATTGCCACCACCAATCACCAAACCTACCTGAACGCCGATACCCACCAACTGGCCGACTTCCAGCGCCATGCGGTCGAGCACCTTGGGGTCGATCCCGAACTCTTCAGAGCCCATCAGGGCTTCGCCGCTTAGCTTGAGTAGAATGCGTTTATAGCGAGCTTGATAACCACTGCCCTGCTGAGCCATTGCGAATCTCTCCTGCCGCGTTTTATAAAAAATCTGTGCGAGGCTGTTTTCAGCCTGCGTTTACTCTAGCTTGGCGCCGGATAACAGCACCATCGGATCGCGATTTTGTACACCGGTTCCGCCGGGCGAGGTAAAACCTTCACCCATTTGAAAAGAGGCTGCGCGCGTGAGCGGGCAGCCTCTTGGGTCGACAGTTGAAACCGTCTTATTGCTTGTTGGCTGCAGCCACTTGAGCAGCAACTTCTTCAGCGAAGTTGTCAACTGGCTTCTCGATGCCTTCGCCTACTTTGAAGTAAGTGAAGGAAACGATTTCAGCACCGGCCTTCTTGGCCAGCTCACCGACCTTGATTTCAGGGTTCTTGACGAACGCCTGCTCAACCAGGCTGGCTTCTGCCAGGAACTTGCTGATACGGCCTTTGACCATATTTTCAACAATGTTTTCTGGCTTGCCTTTGATTTTTTCTTCGTTCAGCTGCAGGAACACAGCTTTTTCGCGCTCGATTGCTTCTTCAGAAACTTCCGAAGGCAGCAGGAACTCAGGGTTGCTCGCCGCTACGTGCATGGCGATGTCACGAGCCAGCTCAGCGTTGCCGCCTTTGAGCGAAACCACAACACCGATTTTGTTGCCGTGCAGGTAAGCGTCAACCACGTCACCTTCAACACGCACCAGACGGCGAATGTTAACGTTCTCGCCTACTTTGGCAACCAGTGCTTCACGAGCAGATTCTTGAGCGGCGATCAGCGGAGCTGCGTCGGTCAGTTTGTCCGCGAATGCTTTTTCAACGCTGGCAGCCACGAAGTTTTTGAAGTCTTCTTGCAGAGCCAGGAAGTCGGTTTGCGAGTTAACTTCAAGAATAACGGCAGACTTGTTATCGTCAGCAACTTTCACTGCGATAGCGCCTTCAGCAGCAACGTTGCCTGCTTTTTTGGCGGCCTTGATGGCGCCCGAAGCACGCATGTCGTCGATGGCTTTTTCGATGTCGCCGCCAGCCTTGGTCAAGGCTTTCTTGCAATCCATCATGCCTTCGCCAGTACGCTCACGCAGTTCTTTAACCAACGCTGCAGTAATCTCTGCCATTTCAAAATTCCTCTTGGATAGGTTTTCAACCATTCCACCCGACCAAACGGGCGTTCAATTCGTATGAAGCCTGCCTCGATGCAACCCTGTGTGCCGCAATTTGATACAGCAACGACAGAGGCCTGTCCAACAAATGGATTTCGAGGTGGCAAAAAGGGGGCCAAGCCCCCTTTTTGCGTACTGAGTAAACGCTAGGCGTTTATTACTCAGCCTTCAACCGCTGCAGCTGGAGCGTCTTCGACGAAAACGTCGGTGCCGCCAGCAACGTGGTTACGGCCACGGATAACAGCGTCAGCCATCGCACCCATGTACAGCTGGATAGCGCGGATTGCGTCATCGTTGCCCGGGATGATGTAGTCAACGCCTTCCGGGCTGCTGTTGGTATCGACAACGCCGATTACCGGGATGCCCAACTTGTTAGCTTCGGTGATCGCGATACGCTCGTGGTCAACGTCGATAACGAACAGAGCGTCTGGCAGACCGCCCATGTCCTTGATACCACCCAGGCTACGATCCAGCTTTTCCAGATCGCGAGTGCGCATCAGCGCCTCTTTCTTGGTCAGCTTGGCGAAAGTACCGTCTTCTGCCTGCACTTCAAGGTCACGCAGACGCTTGATGGAAGCACGGATGGTTTTGAAGTTGGTGAGCATGCCGCCCAACCAGCGGTGATCCACGTACGGCGAACCGCAACGTGCTGCTTCTTCAGCAACGATCTTGCCAGCGGAACGCTTGGTGCCGACGAACAGAATCTTGTTTTTGCCCTGGGCCAGACGCTCTACGAAAGTCAGAGCTTCGTTGAACATTGGCAGGGTTTTTTCAAGGTTGATGATGTGAATCTTGTTACGCGCGCCAAAGATGTATTTACCCATCTTCGGGTTCCAGTAACGGGTTTGGTGACCGAAGTGCACACCGGCCTTCAGCATATCGCGCATAGTGACTTGGGACATGATAGTTCCTTAGTAAGTCGGGTTAGGCCTCCACGTATCCCAATGACCAACCAGCAGCTTCGAGCTGAAGGCACCCAGGTCATCGTGTCGACACGTGTGTGGGTTTGTGCTCACCGGGCTATACCCGGAAAGCGGCGCATTTTATAACACAAGACGGCCAAAAAACGAAACACGGATTCTGACTTTCTTCCACGCGCTTTTGCGCAAGCCGCGCAATAGCGCCAGAATGCCCCTTTCTATCAAGAGAAGCGATGGCGCAAGGCTCATGATTAACGCCGACCGTCTGTTAGAATCGCGTTTTTTCGCGGTGCGCGACGCCAGCCGTCACTTCGCACCTGCAATTCCGTTGATGAGCGCTAACGCGCAAAGAGAGCCTGTATGACCGTCACCCTCAAAACCCCCGAGGACATCGCAAAGATGCGCGTCGCCGGCAAACTGGCCGCCGAAGTCCTGGAAATGATCGCCGAGCACGTCAAGCCCGGCGTCACCACCGAAGAGCTCGACCGCATTTGCCACGACTACATTGTCAATGTGCAAAAGGCCATCCCGGCCCCGCTCAATTACAAAGGTTTCCCGAAGTCGATCTGCACCTCGGTCAACCACGTTGTCTGCCACGGCATTCCGGGCGACAAGGCCCTGAAAGACGGTGACACCCTGAACATCGACGTCACGGTGATCAAGGATGGCTACCACGGCGACACCAGCCGCATGTTCCACGTCGGCAAAGTGCCGGTCTGGGCCGAGCGCCTGTCGCAAGTGACCCAGGAATGCATGTACAAAGCCATCGAAATCGTCAAACCGGGCTGCCGCCTGGGTGATATCGGCGAAGTCATCCAGAAGCACGCCGAAAAGAACGGGTTTTCCGTCGTGCGTGAGTTCTGCGGCCACGGCATCGGCAAGGTATTCCACGAAGAGCCGCAGATCCTGCATTACGGCCGCGCCGGCACCGGCATGGAACTTAAAGCTGGCATGACCTTCACCATCGAGCCGATGATCAACCAGGGCAAGGCAGACACCAAAGTACTGGGTGATGGCTGGACCGCAATCACCAAGGACCGCAAGCTGTCGGCACAGTGGGAACACACCCTGTTGGTCACCGAGACGGGCTACGAGATTTTCACCCTGCGCAGCGATGACACCATCCCCCGCGTTTCGGCCTGATGTTTGCAGTCGCTTCTTTATAGATAGCCACAACCCAGCCATAGGAAAGCCAATCGATGCCGCAGGTGGATCCCGAACTTTTTGACCGTGGCCAGTTCCAGGCCGAGCTGGCCTTAAAAGCCAGCCCCATTGCCGCATTCAAAAAGGCGATCCGCCAGGCACGTGAAGTGCTCGACGACCGTTTTCGCAAAGGGCGCGACATTCGTCGCCTGATCGAAGATCGCGCCTGGTTCGTCGACTGCATCCTGAATCAGGCCTGGGACCAGTTCAGCTGGAGCACCGACGCCGACATCGCCCTCGTGGCCGTGGGCGGCTACGGCCGTGGCGAGCTGCACCCCTACTCCGACATTGACCTGCTTATCCTGCTGGATAACGCCGATCACGAAATTTTTCGCGACTCCATTGAGCGCTTTCTGACATTACTTTGGGACATTGGTCTGGAAGTCGGTCAAAGCGTGCGCTCGGTGGACGAGTGTGCCGAGCAGGCCCGGGCCGACCTGACCATCATCACCAACCTGATGGAAAGCCGCACCGTGGCGGGCCCTGAACATCTGCGCCAGCGCATGCTGGATGTCACCAGCACGGCACACATGTGGCCCAGCAAGGATTTCTTCCTGGCCAAGCATGCCGAACAGAAAGCCCGGCATCACAAATACAACGACACCGAATACAACCTGGAGCCCAACGTCAAAGGCTCGCCCGGCGGCCTGCGCGATATCCAGACCATCTTGTGGGTAGCGCGACGCCAATACGGCACCCTGAGCCTGCGCGCACTGGCCGGACAGGGGTTTCTGGTGGAGAGCGAGCACGCCCTGCTCGCCTCCTCCCAGGAGTTTTTGTGGAAGGTTCGCTACGCCCTGCACATGCTGGCCGGGCGCGCCGAAGATCGCCTGCTGTTCGACCATCAGCGCAGCATCGCTGAACTGCTGGGCTTCACCGGTGATGACACCAAGCACCTGATCGAAAACTTCATGCAACAGTATTACCGGGTGGTCATGAGCATCGCGCAGCTCAGCGACCTGATCATCCAGCACTTCGAAGAGGTGATCCTCGCCCCCGAAGACGAAGCGCCACCCGCCCCGATCAACTCGCGCTTCCAGTTGCACGACGGCTACATCGAAGCCACCAGCGACAACGTGTTCAAACGCACACCGTTCGCCATGCTGGAAATCTTCCTGCTGATGGCCCAGCGCCCGGAAATCAAGGGCGTGCGCGCCGATACGATTCGCCTGCTGCGTGAACATCGCTACCTGATCGACGACGATTTCCGCAACGACATCCGCAACACCAGCCTGTTTATCGAGTTGTTCAAATGCAAAATCGGCATTCACCGCAACCTGCGGCGAATGAACCGCTACGGCATTCTCGGGCGCTATTTGCCTGAATTCGGCTTTATCGTCGGCCAGATGCAGCACGATCTGTTCCACATCTACACCGTCGACGCCCACACGCTGAACCTGATCAAGCACCTGCGCAAATTGCAGTACACCCAGGTGTCGGACAAATTTCCGCTGGCCAGCAAATTGATGGCCAAGCTGCCGAAACCGGAACTCATTTACCTGGCAGGCCTTTACCACGACATCGGCAAAGGCCGCCATGGCGACCATTCCGAGATTGGCGCCGTGGATGCCGAAGCGTTTTGCATCCGTCATCAACTGCCCCAGTGGGACACGCGCCTGATCGTGTGGCTGGTCCAAAACCACTTGGTGATGTCGACCACCGCCCAACGCAAAGACCTGTCCGACCCGCAAGTCATCCACGATTTCGCCCAGACAGTCATCGATGAAACCCACCTTGACTACCTGTATGTACTGACCGTGGCCGACATCAACGCGACCAATCCGACCCTATGGAATTCGTGGCGGGCCAGCCTGTTGCGCCAGCTCTATACCGAGACCAAGCGCGCCCTGCGTCGCGGGCTGGAAAACCCTGTCGACCGCGAAGAGCAAATCCGCCAGACCCAAAGCGCGGCCCTCGACACGCTGGTGCGCAACGGCAACGATCAAGACGATGTCGAGCAGCTCTGGTCGCAGCTGGGGGATGACTACTTTCTGCGCCACACCTCCTCCGATGTGGCGTGGCACACCGAGGCCATCCTGCAACAGCCGGCCGACGGCGGCCCGCTGGTGCTGATCAAGGAAACCACCCAGCGCGACTTCGAAGGCGGCACGCAGATTTTCATCTACGCCCCCGACCAACACGACTTCTTCGCCGTGACAGTGGCGGCAATGGACCAGCTCAACCTGAACATCCACGACGCGCGCATCATCACGTCCAGCAGCCAGTTCACCCTCGACACCTACATCGTGCTCGATAACGATGGCGACTCGATTGGCAACAACCCGGAGCGCATCGAAAAGATCCGCAAGGGCCTGACCGAAGCCCTGCGCAACCCGGATGACTACCCGACCATCATCCAGCGCCGCGTGCCGCGCCAGCTCAAGCACTTCGCCTTTGCGCCACAGGTCACGATCCATAACGATGCACAACGCCCCGTAACGGTGCTCGAACTCAGCGCACCCGACCGCCCCGGCCTGCTGGCCCGCATCGGCATGATCTTCCTGGAATTCGATCTGTCGCTGCAAAACGCCAAGATCGCGACGTTAGGCGAGCGCGTCGAAGACGTTTTTTTCATTACCGATGAAAACAACCAACCCTTGTCTGACCCCCAACTGTGCATACGCCTGCAGGAAGCAATCGTGGAGCAATTAACGGTCAATAAAGATTCCGCCCCAGAACCGTGGCGCCTGAGCATTTAAGCGCCGCCGAGTGAGATCCGCACCCGATGAACAACGCTCTGAACCAGTTGCAGCCTTACCCGTTCGAAAAATTGCGCGCCTTGCTGGGCAGCGTGCAGCCCAATGCCGACAAACGCCCGATTGCGCTGTCGATTGGCGAGCCCAAGCACCGCTCCCCCGATTTCGTGGCCAAAGCCCTGGCCGACAACCTCGACCAGATGGCGGTCTACCCGACCACGCTGGGCATCCCGGCCCTGCGCGAGTCCATTGCCCACTGGGCTGAGCGCCGTTTCAACGTGCCTGCGGGCTGGCTCGACCCGGCGCGTAACATCCTGCCGGTCAACGGCACCCGTGAAGCGCTGTTTGCCTTCACTCAAACCGTGGTCAACCGTGGCGACGACGCGCTGGTCATCAGCCCGAACCCGTTCTATCAAATCTACGAAGGCGCGGCCTTGCTCGCCGGGGCCACGCCGCACTACCTGCCATGCTTGGCTGAACACGGCTTCAACCCCGATTTCGACGCTGTCCCGGCCGACACGTGGCAGCGCTGCCAGATCCTGTTCCTGTGCTCGCCGGGCAATCCGACCGGCGCCCTGATCCCGCTTGAAACCCTGAAAAAGCTGATTGCGCTGGCCGACGAACACGACTTCGTGATTGCCGCCGATGAGTGCTACAGCGAACTCTATTTCGACGAAACCACCCCGCCCGTCGGCCTGCTCAGCGCCTGCGTAGCCTTGGGCCGCGAAGATTTCAAACGGTGCGTGGTGTTCCACAGCCTGTCCAAGCGCTCGAACCTGCCAGGGCTGCGGTCCGGCTTCGTTGCCGGTGATGCCGACATCCTCAAGGCGTTCTTGCTCTACCGCACCTACCACGGCTGCGCCATGCCTGTTCAAACCCAATTGGCCAGCATTGCCGCCTGGAACGATGAAGCCCACGTGCGCACCAACCGCGACCTGTACCGCGAGAAGTTTGACGCTGTGCTGGAGATTCTGAGCCCGGTCATGGACGTACAACGCCCGGATGGCGGCTTTTATCTGTGGCCGAATGTGAAAGGTGACGACGCCGCGTTCTGCCGCGACCTGTTTGCCGAAGAACACGTGACTGTGGTGCCGGGCTCGTACCTGTCACGTGAAGTCGATGGTTTCAACCCGGGCGCGGGCCGCGTGCGCATGGCGCTGGTCGCCCCACTGGCTGAATGCGTGGAAGCCGCAGGGCGGATTCGCGCGTTTATTGAACGCCGCACATAACCCCTGAAGCTGCAGGAGCGAGCACGCTCGCTCCTGCACACCGGCACGCACCGCGTTACTTCACTGTCCCCAGATTGGCTTCACTCAAGTCCAGATCGCGCAGGATTTCGCTGAGCACGTCATCGCCAATATCGTGATGTCGACGCAGGCTGTAGAGCTCCAGGCGCTGTGCCCTGAGTGCTTTAAGGCGCAGGCGGCCTTCCAGTTCATCCATCTTCGATGCCAATGCCTGCGCTTCTGCAGAATCATTGAACACGTCAAGTTGATGCCGGTATTCAGACATGATCCGCGCCTTCAGCTCTGCGGCCAACGCCGCCTGGGCAGCGTCCGGCGGATGGTCTGGGTCAATCACCTCCTCGGTTTCCAGCGCATGGATGGCGGCCTCCGCCGTACGGCGCCAGGCTTCACGCACTTCAGTGCGCATCGCGTCATCCGAGCTTTGGGCGATGCCGCGCAACAATAACGGCAAGGCAATACAAGCCACGATCAACGACAGCAAGATCACCCCGGCCGCAATAAAGATCAGCAGCTCACGCTCGGGGAAATCAAGCCCTTCATTGAGCAACAAGGGAATCGACATCACGCCCGCCAGCGTCACTGCCCCGCGCACACCGCCTACGGTCAGAATCCAGCAGGAACGGGCCGTCGGCACCATCGTCAGTTCTTGCTTGCCGCGCCAGCGCCGCAATAAGCCGGACAAGCGCCAGATGCTCTGCACCCAGATAAAGCGCAGTGCGATCAAGACCAGGAAGATCACCACCACATCCAGGATGCGATACATCAACGTGGGCCAGAGGTGGGTTTCCAGCCTGACAACCGCCTTGATGATGTCAGGCAGTTGCAGCCCCAACAGCAAGAAGATCAGCCCGTTAAACGCAAATTCCAATAAGCCCCAGACGCTGCGGTTCAGCAAACGGGTACTGGTTTGACGCGGCAACAGGTCCAGCCAGCTCTGCATCATCCCCGCCGCCACGGCCGACAAAATCCCGGACGCGCCCAGACGCTCGGCCAGTACGTAGGCGGCGAAGGGCAGCAGCAACATGAACACAACGTGCGTTGCCGGGTCGTCCCAACCGCGAGCGATCATCCACGAGCGCATGCGCCCGACCACCCAGCTCAACGCCACACCAATGGCCAGGCCGCCACAGGCCACCAACAGGAAGGTGACGCTGGCATTGGCCAACGAAAAAACGCCCGTGATCGCTGCCGCCAACGCGAATTTGAACGTCACCAGGCCCGTCGCGTCATTCATCAACGCTTCCCCTTGCAACATATGCATCAAGGGCGCCGGTAAACGGTTTTGCGCAATGGCTGAGACCGCCACGGCGTCGGTCGGCGACAGGACGGCAGCCAGCGCGAAGGCAACGGGTAAAGGAATGGTCGGCAGCAACCAGTGAATGAAGTACCCCGCGCCCACCACCGTAAATAACACCAACCCCACGGCCAGCGTCAGGATCGGCCCCTTAAGGCGCCAGAATTCGCGCTTGGGGATGCGCCAGCCATCCGAAAACAGCAACGGCGGCAAGAACAGAAACAGGAACAGCTCGGGGTCCAGCGCCACGTGCAGCCCCAGAGTAGGCCAGGCCAGCAAAGCGCCCGCGGCGATTTGCACCAAGGGCAGCGGCAACGGAATCAAACGCCCCAACAGACGCGAGACCCCCACCAGCATCAGCAGGATGAGGACGGTATAGGCGGTTTGCATATCAGCAAGGTTCCCGGACACGCCGCTTTAATCAGAACGGCTTTAAACTAAACATAAGTAGCAACACTTTTCCATCAAGAGCCATAGTAGCCTTTAACCACTAACTCTGACCGCTGAACAAAAGTCGCAATGGCGTGATGACATGTCACAACACTGTGGCAACCTCTACGGCTGGCGCATCCGGCGCGCCGGTCGTGGCATAATCCGCGACCGCTCATTTTCAGCATCTCCAAAGGAGGGGCAATTTCCGTGACCGACTCGAGCAAGACGTTGCACCTTTTTGGCATTAAAGCCTGCGACACCATGAAAAAAGCTCGCACCTGGCTGGATGAACATGGGGTGCCTTACGATTTTCACGACTACAAAAGCAGCGGCATCGACCGCGATCACCTGAACCAGTGGTGCAACGAACACGGCTGGCAAGTGGTGCTCAACCGGGCCGGAACAACCTTTCGCAAACTCGACGACGAACACAAAGCCGATCTCGACCAAGCCAAAGCCGTTGAACTGATGCTCGCCCAACCCTCGATGATCAAGCGCCCGGTGCTCGATCTCGGTGACAAAACCCTGATTGGCTTCAAGCCAGATCTTTATGCGGCGGCCCTTCTTCAAAAGGCTTAAAGGCCATGGTTCCGCCCATTTATTTTTGTAAGAGGTAATTGCATGTCTACTACCCTGTTCAGCGCAGCCTTCGGCGTCGGCACCCAAAACCGTCAAGGCGCATGGCTGGAAGTGTTTTACGCACAGCCCCTGCTCAACCCGTCGGCCGAGCTGATCGCAGCCATCGCCCCGATTCTGGGTTACACCGGCGGCAATCAGGCAATCACCTTCACCACGGCTCAAGCCGCACAGATGGCCGAAGCCGCCAAACCTGTGGACGCGGCCCAGGCTGCCCTGCTGACCCGTCTGGCTGAAAGCCACAAGCCGCTGGTTGCCACATTGCTGGCAGAAGACGCCGCCCTGACGTCCACCCCCGAGGCGTACCTCAAGCTGCACCTGTTGTCGCACCGTCTGGTCAAGCCCCACGGCCTGAGCCTGGCGGGCGTGTTCCCGCTGCTGCCAAACGTGGCCTGGACCAGCCAGGGCGCCATCGACCTGAGCGAACTGGCCGAGCGTCAACTCGAAGCCCGCCTGCGTGGCGAACTGCTGGAAGTGTTCTCGGTCGACAAATTCCCGAAAATGACCGACTACGTGGTCCCGGCTGGCGTGCGCATCGCCGACGCAGCCCGCCTGCGTCTGGGTGCTTACATCGGCGAAGGCACTACCGTGATGCACGAAGGTTTCGTCAACTTCAACGCAGGCACTGAAGGCCCGGGCATGATCGAAGGCCGTGTCTCGGCGGGCGTGTTTGTCGGCAAGGGCTCTGACCTGGGCGGCGGCTGCTCGACCATGGGCACCCTGTCGGGCGGCGGCAACATCGTGATCAAGGTGGGCGAAGGCTGCCTGATCGGCGCCAACGCCGGTATCGGCATCCCGCTGGGCGACCGTAACACCGTGGAGTCGGGCCTGTACGTGACCGCTGGCACCAAAGTGGCCCTGCTGGACGAAAACAACCAGCTGGTCAAAGTGGTCAAGGCTCGCGAGCTGGCCGGTCAACCTGACCTGCTGTTCCGTCGCAACTCCGAAACCGGCGCCGTGGAATGCAAAACCCACAAGTCGGCCATCGAGCTGAACGAAGCCCTGCACGCTCACAACTAAGCGTCTGTCTGCCACTGACGGGGCCGGTTTCCGGCCTCGTCAACTGAGCCCTGAACACCATGCTTTTGCCTTCTCCCTGGCGTGCGGACTTTCCGGCCATCGCCGCTTTGCAACGTCAGGACCAGACCTATCTGGACAACGCTGCTACCACACAAAAACCCCAGGCCCTGCTTGACGCACTGACGCATTACTACGCCAGTGGCGCCGCCAATGTACACCGGGCCCAACATTTACCGGGCGCCCACGCCACTCAGGCGTTCGAACACAGCCGCACAAAAGTCGCTCACTGGCTCAACGCTGGCGACTGCGGCACCGTGGTTTTCACCCACGGCGCCACCTCGGCACTCAACCTGCTGGCCTATGGGCTGGAGCACCACTTTACGGCGGGCGATGAAATCGTCATCAGCGCCCTTGAACACCACGCCAATCTGCTGCCCTGGCAACAGCTGGCCCAGCGGCAACACCTGAAACTGGTGATTCTGCCGCTTGACGACGACGGCCTCATTGACCTGCACGCCGCCGCCAAACTCATCACCCCGCGCACCCGTCTGCTGGCCGTGAGTCAGTTGTCGAACGTCCTCGGCGTTTGGCAACCTTTGCCCGCCTTGCTGTCCCTGGCCAAGGCACAAAATGCGCTGACCGTGGTCGATGGCGCACAGGGCGTGGTGCATGGTCGCCACGACGTGCAGGCGCTGGGGTGCGACTTCTACGTGTTCTCCAGTCATAAGCTCTATGGTCCGGACGGGCTGGGCGTGCTGTTCGGGCGCCATGAAGCCTTGGCCCGCCTGCGGCACTGGCAATTGGGGGGCGAGATGGTGCAAGACGCCGACTACCACCACGCAACCTTCCGCCCGGCGCCCCTGGGTTTTGAAGCGGGCACCCCGCCGATTGCCAGCGTGATCGGCCTGGGCGCGACCTTGAGCTATCTGGCGAGCCTGGATCAGCGGGCGGTTGAAGCTCACGAAGCGGCCTTGCACGCCCTGCTGGTCGAAGGCTTGAAGCAGCGCGAGGGCGTTCGCCTGCTGGGCAAGCCGCAACTGGCCCTGGTGAGCTTTGTCGTCGATGGCGTGCACAACGCCGATCTGGCGCATTTGCTCACAGAACAAGGCATCGCCGTTCGCGCTGGCCATCATTGCGCGATGCCCCTTCTAAAAGGCATGGGCTTGGCAGGCGCCATTCGCGTGTCCTTGGCGCTGTACAACGACTCTGAAGACCTTGAGAGATTCTTCGTCGCGCTCGACCAGGCGTTGGAGTTACTGCGATGAACTTACCCACAGAGGCGCAAGCAGCGCTCGACAGTTTTGAGCAGTGCTCAGGCTGGGAGCAGCGCGCCCGCTTGCTGATGCAATGGGGCCAGCGCATGCCGGCACTGGATGAGCACGCCAGGACCGATGCGAATCGGGTGCACGGCTGTGAAAGCCTGGTGTGGCTGGTCGCAGAGCTCAAAGACGGTCGCTGGCAGTTTGCTGCCAGCAGCGATGCTCGCTTGATTCGCGGGCTGGTTGCTTTACTGCTGGCGCGGGTAAACGGTTTAACGACCGAAGAACTCCAGCAGGTGGATTTACCGGCGTGGTTCGAACAGTTGGGGCTCAGCCGCCAACTGTCTGCCTCCCGCAGCAATGGCCTGAACGCCGTGTTGCAGCGGATGCGTGAACTGGCGCTCGGTTAATGGTCAGGCGGCCGGCTTATCTGAATTGACGCACTCACCCGCCTCGCTCGACGGGGTCGGGTCTGGCTGAGCACGTGGCGGTTGCTTGAGCTTTTCTGAGGGCCGACGCACGCCCGCCACGATTTTGTCCACCGCCTTGGTGGCCGCGACCATGCCGAAGGTCGCCGTCACCATCATCACCGCGCCAAAGCCGCCCGCACAGTCCAGCTTCACGCCGTCCCCGACGAAACTTTTCTGCAGGCAAATGCTGCCATCAGGCTTGGGATAGCGCAGTTGTTCAGTGGAAAACACGCAAGGCACGCTGTAGTGACGGGTCACTGTGCGCGAGAACCCATAATCGCGACGTAACGTGGAGCGCACTTTCGAGGCCAGCGGGTCGTTGAAGGTGCGGTTCAGGTCGCACACTTGGATCAACGTAGGGTCGATTTGCCCGCCCGCACCGCCGGTGGTGATGATCTGGATTTTGCGGCGCTTGCACCAGGCAATCAGCGCCGCTTTTGCATTCACGCTGTCAATGCAGTCGATCACGCAATCGATGTCCGGGGTGATGTACTCGGCCATGGTTTCACGGGTCACGAAGTCCGCCACAGCATGCACTGTGCAGGCCGGGTTGATCTCACGCAGGCGCTCGGCCATCACCTCGACCTTGTCCCGACCAACGGTCGAGCTCAAGGCATGCAGTTGGCGGTTGGTGTTGCTGACGCACACGTCATCGAGGTCGAACAGCGAAATTTCACCCACGCCACAACGGGCAATGGCTTCGGCAGCCCACGACCCGACACCGCCCACACCAACGATTGCCACATGGGCGCGACGCAGACGGTCCATGCCTTCCAGACCATACAACCGGGCGACACCGGCAAACCGCGGATCTTCTGTACTCATAACCACCACCCCAAAAACCGGCGCGCATTATAGGGGTCTCACACTGTGCTTGAGTACATTTCCTGCGAGACTTCCGACCAAGCCTGTTTTAATAGCCGACTAAGTCGCAAGATAAGAGCTACAAGTAATAAAGAAAGAACTTAAGTCGACTATCGCTGCCAAACGCCGAACCATATGCCGCCTGCTGTACGCATCGTTAAGAGCCAGTGTAGGATGCGCGCCGTTTGGCACGTGCCGACCGATCTTCGTTCCACACCCTTTGGAACCCAAAACAGTTATGTCATCGCGTAAATTTGGACTCAACCTGGTGGTGGTTCTGGCCATTGCCGCCCTCTTCACCGGCTTCTGGGCGCTGATCAATCGCCCGGTCTCCGCGCCCAACTGGCCCGAGCAAATCTCCGGTTTTTCGTACTCGCCGTTTCAGCAAGGCCAGTACCCGCAGAAAGACCAATACCCGTCCGACGATGAAATGCGTCGCGACCTGGAGATCATGAGCAAGCTGACCGACAACATCCGTACCTATTCGGTCGACGGCACGCTGGGTGACATCCCCAAGTTGGCGGAAGAGTTCGGCTTGCGCGTCACCATCGGTATCTGGATCAGCCCTGACCAAGCGCGCAATGAGCGCGAAATCCAGAAAGCCATCGAGCTGGCCAACAATTCGCGCAGCGTTGTACGCGTGGTAGTAGGCAACGAAGCCCTGTTCCGTGAAGAGATCACGCCAGAAGAGCTGATCGTGCTGCTCGATCGCGTGCGCGCGGCCGTCAAGGTGCCCGTGACCACGTCCGAGCAATGGCACATTTGGGAGAAATACCCGCAACTGGCCAAGCACGTAGACCTGATTGCCGCGCACATCCTGCCGTACTGGGAATTTATCCCGGTAGACAAGGCTGGCGAATTTGTACTGGACCGTGCCCGGGACCTGAAAAAACTGTTCCCGAAAAAACCATTGCTGCTGTCGGAAGTGGGCTGGCCGAGCAACGGCCGCATGCGCGGCGGTGCGGATGCCAGCCCGGCCGATCAGGCGATTTACTTGCGTAACCTGGTCAACACCCTGAACCGTCGCGGTTACAACTATTTCGTGATCGAAGCCTTCGACCAACCCTGGAAGGCCAGTGACGAAGGCTCTGTGGGCGCGTACTGGGGCGTGTACAACGCCGCTCGCCAACAGAAATTCAACTTCGAAGGCCCGGTCGTGGCGATCCCGCAATGGCGCGTCCTGGCCATTGGCTCGGTCGTCATGGGCTTGCTGTCCCTGGCATTGCTGCTGATTGATGGTTCGGCATTGCGCCAGCGCGGTCGCACCTTCCTGACCTTCACGGCCTTTTTGTGCGGGTCGGTGCTGGTATGGATCGGTTACGACTACAGTCAGCAATACAGCACCTGGTTCAGCCTCACCGTGGGCTTCTTGCTGGGGCTCGGCGCCCTCGGGGTGTTTATCGTCCTGCTGACCGAGGCCCACGAACTGGCGGAAGCCGTGTGGATTCGCAAGAGGCGCAGGGAGTTTTTACCGATCGATAGCGACAACGCCTACCGACCAAAAGTCTCGATTCACGTGCCGTGCTACAACGAGCCGCCCGCCATGGTCAAACAGACCCTGGACGCGCTGGCCAACCTCGATTACCCGGACTTCGAAGTGTTGATCATCGACAACAACACCAAGGACCCGGCGGTCTGGGAGCCGGTGCGCGATTACTGCGCCACCCTGGGCCCACGTTTCAAGTTCTTCCACGTCGCCCCGCTCGCAGGCTTCAAGGGTGGCGCGTTGAACTACCTGATCCCGCATACCGCGCCGGATGCCGAAGTGATTGCGGTCATCGACTCCGATTACTGTGTGGACCGCAACTGGCTCAAACACATGGTGCCGCACTTCGCGGACCCGAAAATCGCCATCGTGCAGTCGCCTCAGGACTATCGCGACCAGACTGAAAGCACCTTCAAAAAACTCTGCTATTCCGAGTACAAGGGTTTCTTCCACATCGGCATGGTGACCCGTAATGACCGTGACGCGATCATCCAGCACGGCACCATGACCATGACCCGCCGCTCGGTGCTCGAAGAACTGGGCTGGGCAGACTGGTGCATTTGCGAAGATGCCGAGCTGGGCTTGCGGGTGTTCGAAAAGGGTTATTCCGCCGCCTATTCCCACAACAGCTACGGCAAAGGGCTGATGCCCGATACCTTTATCGACTTCAAGAAACAGCGATTCCGCTGGGCCTACGGCGCGATTCAGATTATCAAGCGTCACGCGGCCAGCCTGCTCTGGGGCAAGGGTTCTCAGTTGACCCGTGGCCAGCGTTATCACTTCCTGGCGGGCTGGTTGCCGTGGGTCGCGGACGGCATGAACATCTTCTTCACCGTCGGGGCACTGCTGTGGTCGGCGGCGATGATTATCGTGCCGACGCGGGTCGACCCGCCGCTGCTGATTTTCGCGATTCCGCCGCTGGCGCTGTTTGTGTTCAAGGTCGGCAAAATCATCTTCCTGTACCGCCGCGCCGTGGGGGTCAACCTCAAAGATGCGTTTGCGGCGGCATTGGCCGGGCTGGCGCTGTCGCACACCATCGCCAAAGCGGTGCTGTACGGATTTTTCACCACCAGCATTCCGTTTTTCCGTACACCCAAGAATGCTGATAACCACGGCTTCTGGGTCGCCATCTCGGAAGCACGGGAAGAAGTGTTCATCATGCTGCTGCTCTGGGGCGCCGCGGTCGGGATCTTTTTCGTCCAGGGCCTGCCGAGCAACGACATGCGTTTCTGGGTGGTGATGCTGCTGGTGCAATCGTTGCCGTATCTGGCGGCGCTGGTGATGGCCTTTATGTCTTCTCTGCCAAAACCGGTGGAAGCGCCTGAAGAACTGCCTGCTGCCTAAATTGACAGCAACCACTAAACGGCGGCCTCTGGTCGCCGTTTTGCTTTAAGATAACCGCCCTTTGGCGCCAGCCCTGCAGGCGCGAGCGTGCTCGCGATGACACCTGCGCCCTTACACGCCCAGCTTCGGAGTCCACCACCATGACGGCCCACGCCGACCTCTCGCCGACCCTGCAACTTGCCTGCGATCTGATCCGTCGCCCTTCCGTGACGCCAATCGACGCCGATTGCCAGAAGCTGATGATGCAGCGCCTGGGTGATGCCGGCTTCACACTGGAACCGATGCGTATTGAAGACGTGGACAACTTCTGGGCCACCCACGGTCGTCATGACGGCCCGGTGCTGTGCTTTGCCGGTCACACCGACGTGGTGCCGACCGGCCCGGTGCAAGCCTGGCAAAACGACCCGTTCGATGCGCTGATCGACGAGCACGGCATGCTGTGCGGGCGCGGCGCCGCTGACATGAAAGGCAGCCTGGCCGCCATGCTGGTGGCCGCCGAACGCTTCGTGGCGGACTACCCGGACCACAAGGGCTCGGTCGCCTTTCTGATCACCAGCGACGAAGAAGGCCCGGCCCACCACGGAACTAAAGCCGTGGTTGAGCGTTTTGCTGCACGCAAGGAGCGTCTGGACTGGTGCATCGTGGGCGAACCGTCGAGCACGACGCTGGTGGGCGACGTGGTTAAAAACGGTCGCCGCGGCTCTCTGGGCGCCAAGCTCACGGTGCGCGGCGTGCAAGGTCATGTGGCCTACCCGCACCTGGCGAAAAACCCGATTCACCTGGCCGCGCCAGCACTGGCCGAACTGGCCGCCGAACACTGGGACAACGGCAACGACTTCTTCCCGCCGACCAGCTTCCAGATCTCCAACCTCAACTCGGGGACCGGCGCGACCAACGTGATTCCGGGCGAACTGGTCGCGGTGTTCAACTTCCGGTTCTCCACCGAGTCCACGGTCGAAGGGTTGCAGCAGCGCGTCGCTGACATACTCGACAAACACGGCCTGGACTGGCACATCGAATGGGCCTTGTCGGGCTTGCCGTTCCTCACCGAACCGGGCGCCTTGCTGGACGCCGTCTCGTCGAGCATCAAGCAAGTGACCGGCCGCGATACCCAAGCCTCCACCAGCGGCGGCACCTCTGACGGGCGCTTTATCGCCACCCTCGGTACGCAAGTGGTTGAGCTGGGGCCGGTCAACGCGACGATCCACCAGGTCAACGAACGCGTGCTGGCCCGCGACCTCGACGTGCTGACCGAAATCTACTACCAAACCCTGATCAAGTTGCTCGCCTGATGCTTGCCTGCCCTATTTGCTCCGAGCCGCTGACGGCGGTCGATAATGGCGTGGTCTGCCCGGCAGGCCATCGTTTTGACCGTGCGCGTCAGGGGTATCTGAACCTGCTGCCGGTGCAGCACAAAAACAGCCGCGACCCCGGCGACAATCAGGCCATGGTTGAAGCCCGTCGCGACTTTCTTAACGCGGGGCATTACGCCCCCGTGGCCAAGCGGCTGGCGGAACTGGCAGCCGAGCGCGCGCCGCAACGCTGGCTCGACATCGGCTGTGGCGAGGGGTACTACACCGCGCAAATCGCTGAAGCCTTGCCTCACGCTGATGGCTATGCGCTGGATATCTCCCGCGAGGCCGTTAAACGCGCCTGCAAACGCAACCCGCAGCTGACCTGGCTGATCGCCAGCATGGCCCGCGTGCCGTTGGCGGACGCCAGTTGTCAGTTTTTGGCCAGCGTCTTCAGCCCGCTGGACTGGCTGGAAGCCAAGCGCCTGCTCAGCCCCGGCGGCGGCTTGATGCGTGTCGGGCCGACCCGCGGGCACTTGATGGAGTTGCGTGAGCGCCTGTACGACGAAGTGCGCGATTACGCCGACGACAAGCACCTGGCGCTGATTCCCGAAGGCATGCAGTTGCAACACAGTGAAACACTGTCGTTTGAACTGCACTTGAGCGAGCCTCAGGACCGCGCCAACTTGTTGGCCATGACGCCCCACGGCTGGCGCGCCAGTGCCGAACGTCGCACTGCCGTCATCGAACACCCCGAGCCGTTAATCGTGACCGTCTCCATGCGTTACGATTTTTTCGTGCTTCAATAACCGACTTAACGGCCAAGGGCGCTCCCCTTGGCCCGACTAATCCGCGAATGGATTTTTCAGACACGCAGTGAGGACATCCATGCGCCAGCCCGATATCGAGATTTACCTGAAAGATTCCGACGTTACTTACAAAGACGTCGAAGCTTGGCTGTCAGACGTTCTGGGCGAATGCTCGGAATGGAAGAAGAAAGGCGGTACGTACCAATGCACGGCGGGCAACGTGCCTGTGACATGGATTCCCAAAGCCGTCGGCAAATGGAACAGCCTGTATCTGGACAGTGACCAAACGCCATGGGAAGACGACATCGCCTGCGCCCAGGCCGCGTTTGCGGCACTGAACATCGAAGTGCGGTGCGCGCCGGGCAGTTGGGCAGAAGAACAGGGCGAAGCAGACGCTGACCGCTGGGTTCGCATCAGCGCAGACGGTAAAGAAGAAATCACCTGGAAAACCGGTTCCTGAAACACTCAAACGCGTAGCGGCTGCTGCAGGACGGGACAGGCCAGCGGGGCAAGTCCTGCGGCTAGGAACCCGGCCTGAAGCAGCGGCTACACGGGGCGATTACAGGCCCACCACATCCTCGGCCTGTAGCCCCTTGTCACCCTTGACCTGGGTGTATTCAACCTGCTGCCCTTCAGCCAGCGAGCGATGGCCCTCGCCACGAATGGCGCGGTAGTGCACAAACACATCAGCGCCACCGTCGCACTGAATGAAGCCATAGCCTTTGGCGTCGTTGAACCATTTCACATTGCCGGTTAACCGCGTCGTCATACTTGCATCCCCTTATTGTTTTTAATGGGCTTGCTCATTCAGCCCGTTGAGAACTTTCGCTCGAACTTATAGTTTGCTGAAAACGTCTTACACTTCATGGCGAAAGAGCACCGAGTATAAGTCAGCGAGAAAAACACTCAATCAATATTAGTTCGCTGCTTTTTTGCCGATTTTCCAGAGATACGGCACACTACGCGACCGAGTAAACACTCGTTTTAATCCACTAATGCAGAAGCCGTATGACCCGTTCCCCGTTTCGCCGTCTTGTGTTTGGCGCCCTGCGTCGCTTGCTGTACCTGTGGGTACGCTCGGAGACCATTAATCAGTCGTCCTTCACCCTGAATCTGGACCGCAGCCGGCCGGTGTTCTACGTCCTGCAAACGCCCTCCATTACCGAACTGGCCGTGGTCGACGCCGAGTGCACCAAGGCCGGCCTGCCGCGCCCGGTACTGCCGGTGGCCGTCGGGCAGATGGTCGAGCCTGCCGCGTTCTTCTACCTGACGCCCGAGCCCGACTGGCTGGGCCGTCAGGACAAGCGCGGCGCTCCGCCCACCCTGACCCGGCTCGTGGACAGCCTGACACTGCACCCCGGCGAAGACGCGCAAATCATCCCGGTCAGCGTGTTCTGGGGCCAATCCCCTGACAGCGAATCGAGCCCCTGGAAGCTTTTGTTTGCCGACAGCTGGGCCGTTACCGGGCGTCTGCGCCGTTTACTGCGCATCCTGATTCTGGGGCGCAAGACCCGCGTGCAGTTTTCTGCGCCCATTCACTTGCGCGAGCTGGTCGATCACAACAAAGGTCACGAGCGCACCGTGCGCATGGCCCAGCGCATCCTGCGGGTTCACTTTCGCAACCTGAAAACCGCCGTGATCGGCCCCGACCTGTCGCACCGCCGCAACCTGGTCAAAGGCCTGATCAACGAACCGGCCGTGCGTCAGGCGATCCTCGAAGAAGCCCAGCGCGAAAACATTTCGGCCGACAAAGCCAAGGCACAGGCGCTGCGTTACGCCAACGAAATTGCCTCCGACTACACCTACACCGCGATCCGCTTTCTGGAGGTGGTGCTGAGCTGGTTCTGGAACAAGATTTACGACGGGATCAAGGTTAACCACATCGAAGGCGTACAAGACGTCGCGCAAGGTCACGAGATCATCTACGTACCCTGTCACCGCAGCCATATCGACTATTTGCTGCTGTCCTACCTGCTGTTTCGCAACGGCTTGACCCCGCCGCACATCGCGGCCGGGATCAACCTCAACATGCCGGTCATCGGCAGCCTGTTGCGCCGGGGCGGCGCGTTCTTCATGCGTCGCACGTTCAAGGGCAACCCGCTGTACACCTCGGTGTTCAACGAATACCTGCACACCTTGTTCACCAAGGGCTTCCCGGTGGAGTACTTCGTCGAAGGCGGGCGCTCGCGCACCGGACGCATGCTGCAACCCAAGACCGGCATGCTGGCCATCACCCTGCGCAGCTTCCTGCGCTCGTCGCGCATGCCCATCGTGTTCGTGCCGGTGTACATCGGTTACGAGCGTGTGCTTGAAGGCCGTACTTACCTGGGCGAATTGCGCGGGGCGAGCAAGAAGAAAGAGTCAATCTTCGACATTTTCAAAGTCATCGGTGCCCTCAAGCAGCGTTTTGGCCAAGTGGCCGTCAACTTTGGCGAGCCGATCAAACTGGCCGAGTTTCTCGACCACGAGCAGCCGGACTGGCGCCAGCAAGCATTGGGGCCGACGTATCGTCCTGAATGGTTGAACGCCACGACCCATCGTCTGGGTGAGAAAGTGGCGCAGCACCTGAACGAAGCGGCCGCGATCAACCCGGTCAATCTGGTGGCGCTGGCGTTGCTCTCCACCAGCAAGCTGGCGCTGGACGATCGCGCCATGGCGCGGGTGCTGGACCTGTACCTCGCGTTGCTGCGTCGCGTGCCATATTCGCCGCACACCACCTTGCCCGAAGGCGACGGACGGGCGCTGATTGAACACGTGAAGGACATGGACCTGCTGTCCGAACAAAGTGATGCACTGGGCAAGATCCTGTACCTGGATGAGCAAAATGCCGTCCTGATGACCTACTACCGCAACAACGTGTTGCACATCTTTGCCTTGCCGTCGTTGCTGGCCAGTTTCTTCCAGAGCGCGTCGCGCATGACCCGCGAACAGATCCTGCGCTACACCCGCGCCCTGTACCCGTACCTGCAATCGGAGCTGTTTATCCGCTGGTCGCTGGACGAGCTGGACGGCGTGGTCGATCAATGGCTTGAGGCCTTTGTCGAGCAAGGTCTGTTGCGCTTCGAAAATGACGTGTACCTGCGCCCGGCGCCCAGTTCGCGGCACTTTGTGTTGCTGACGCTGCTGTCCAAAAGCATCGCGCAAACCCTGCAACGTTTTTACATGGCCATTTCGCTGCTGCTTAACAGCGGCCAAAACACCCTCAGCGCCGAGGAGCTGGAAGACCTGTGCACGATGATGGCTCAGCGCCTGTCGATCCTGCACGGCCTGAACGCCCCGGAGTTTTTCGACAAGAGCCTGTTCCGTCACTTTATCCAGACCTTGCTGGAAGAAGACGTGTTGCGACGCGATGCCAATGGCAAGTTGAGCTACCACGCGTTGCTCGGGGAGCTGGCCGAAGGCGCCGCCAAACGCGTACTGCCTGCCGAGATTCGCCTGTCGATCCGCCAAGTGGCGCTGCACCGGGCCGAAGACGCCGATGAGCAGGAGCACCCGCCGCTCTCGCTTGAGAAACACCTGTAAAACGCGGTTAAGCCTGTGCTGATGCCCTATGCGTCACGCAGGCTTGCCCTATTCACCGCATCGTCTTGATGCCTACTGAAGGGAAGCCTCTTTATGAAAAAAATCCTGATCCTCAGCCTCACGGCCCTGCTCGGAGCCTGCAGCTCAATGAACTCCACACCTCAAGCCACCCTCGACGGCGAAGTGTTCTACCTGCAACGCATCGCCCTGCCGCCCACCGCCACACTGGAAGTGAGCTTGCAGGACGTATCGCTGGCCGACGCGCCGGCAGTCACGCTGGCCAAACAAAGCGGCCCGGTCAAAGGCCAGGTCCCGCTGCCGTTTCACTTGCGCTATGACCCGGCGAGCGTCAAACCCGGCCATACTTATGCCATCAGCGCTCGCATTGAAGACAACGGCCAACTGCTGTTCATCAACACTGAACGCAACAGCGTGGACCTAAACGCCAAAACGCTGCAGCCGCTGCGTCTGCGCGTCGATCAAGTGGCACACTGATCAACCCGCGCCAAGCCCTGCCGTACCTGACGGCAGGGCTTGCACAGCCAGGCGGGTCAGCCTTTCTTCACCCGGAACCACGCCGCATACAGGGCGGGAAAAAACAGCAATGTCAGCGCAGTCGCCACGATCAGGCCACCCATGATCGCCACGGCCATCGGGCCGAAGAACACACTGCGTGACAGCGGAATCATCGCCAGCACCGCCGCCAGCGCGGTCAGCACAATCGGCCGGAACCGCCGTACCGTCGCCTCGATAATCGCCTGCCAGGTATCCAGCCCCGCCGCTTTGTCCTGCTCGATCTGGTCCACCAGGATCACCGAGTTGCGCATGATCATCCCCGAGAGCGCAATCGTCCCCAGCATCGCCACGAACCCGAACGGCTGATTGAACACCAGCAGGAACAGCGTCACACCGATCAGGCCCAGCGGCGCGGTCAGGAACACCATCGCCATGCGCGAAAAACTGCGCAGCTGCACCATCAGGAAGGTCAACACCACCACGATAAACAGGGGCACCCCGGCCTTCACCGAGTTCTGGCCGCGTGTGGAGTCCTCCACTGTGCCGCCCACGTCCAGCAAGTAACCGTCTGGCAATTGAGCCCGCACCGGTTCAAGGGTGGGCAGAATCTGCTGCACCAGGGTCGCCGGTTGTTCCTTGCCATAAATATCGGCGCGCACGGTGACGTTGGGCAGACGGTTGCGGTGCCAGATGATGCCTTCCTCGAAGCCATATTCCAGCGTTGCAATCTGCGACAAGGCGACGCTCTGGCCGTTATCGGTGGGCACCGCCAGACTCGGCAGCAACGCAAGTTCGGTGCGCTCATGGGGCGTGCCGCGCAACAGGATTTCAATCAACTCGTTGTCTTCGCGGTACTGGCTGACCGTCGAGCCCAACAGCGTGCTTTGCAAAAACCGCGACAGGTGGGCAGTGCTGACACCCAAGGCCCGTGCGCGGTCCTGATCGACGTTCAGGTACACGACCTTGCTCGGCTCTTCCCAGTCCAGGTGCACGTTCACCACATGCGGGTTTTCACGCACCTTGGCCGCCACTTTACGCGCCAGCGCCCGCACCTCTTCAATGTGCTCACCGGTCACGCGAAACTGCACCGGGTAACCCACGGGCGGCCCGTTTTCCAGACGGGTGACCCGCGAGCGCACCGTCGGGAACTGCTCGTTGAGCGTATCGATCAGCCAGGTGCGCAAGCGCTCGCGGTCTTCGATGGTCTTTGCCAGTACCACAAATTGCGCAAAGCTGGCCGCGGGCAATTGCTGATCCAGCGGCAAGTAATAGCGCGGTGAGCCAGTACCCGCGTAAGCCACGTAATTGACAATGCCGGGATGGTCTTTGAGCAAGGCTTCGAGGCGCTGCACCTGTTCAGTGGTGTTGCTCAGTGATGCGCCTTCGGCCAGTTTGAGGTCCACCATCAGCTCCAGACGGCTGGAAGCCGGGAAGAACTGCTGCGGCACAAACTTGAACAGCACCACCGAGCCGATGAACAGCAACACGGTCAGGGCAATCACGGTTTTGCGGCGGCGCACGCACCACTCCACCAGGCGCCGGATCCGCTGGTAAAACGGTGTCCCGTAGGGGTCGGGAGCGCCCTCGCCCGTACCATGTCGGGCGACATGGCGCTTGGCCAGATCCGGGAGCAACAACGCGCCCAGGTAGGGCACGAACACCACGGCCGCGATCCACGACGCCAGCAACGCAATGGTCACCACCTGAAAAATCGAACGCGTGTATTCCCCGGTGCTGGACTGCGCCATGGCAATCGGCAGAAAGCCTGCCGCTGTAATCAGCGTACCGGTGAGCATCGGGAAGGCCGTGCTGGTCCAGGCAAAGCTCGCCGCCTTGAACCGGTCGTAACCCTGCTCCATTTTGATGGCCATCATTTCCACTGCGATGATGGCGTCGTCCACCAGCAAACCCAGCGCCAGTACCAGAGCCCCCAGCGAGATCTTGTGCAAGCCAATGCCGAAGTAATGCATGGTGGCAAACGTCATGGCCAGCACCAGCGGAATGGCCAGCGCCACCACCATGCCGGTGCGCACACCCAGCGAGAAAAAACTCACCAGCAACACAATCACCAGCGCCTCGATCAGCACCTGCACGAATTCACCGACGCTGGTGCTCACCGCTGCCGGCTGATCCGAGACTTTGCTCAATTGCAGGCCGGCGGGCAGGTTTTTCTGGAGGCGGGAAAACTCGGCCTCCAGCGCCTTGCCCAGCACCAGAATGTCGCCGCCGTCTTTCATCGCCACGGCCAGACCAATCGCGTCCTGCCCCATGAAGCGCATGCGCGGCGCGGGTGGATCATTGAACCCGCGGCGTACATCCGCCACGTCCTCGATGCGCAAGGTGCGTTCGCCCACGCGTATGGGGAAACGCTCGATCTCTTCAACCGTTTTGAAATTACCGCTGACCCGCAGTTGCACACGCTCGGTCGGTGTCTCAAAAAAACCGGCGGTCGAGACAGCGTTTTGTTCTTCGAGTGCTTTTTGTACCGCCTCCAGCGGCAGCCCCAGGGTGGCCAGCTTGAGGTTGGAGAGTTCGATCCAGATTTTTTCGTCCTGCAAGCCGAGCAATTCGACCTTGCCCACATCGTTGACCCGTTGCAGCTGGATCTGGATGCGGTCGGCGTAGTCCTTGAGCACCGCGTAGTCGTACCCTTCGCCACTCAAGCTGTAGATATTGCCGAATGTGGTGCCGAATTCGTCGTTGAAAAACGGCCCCTGAATCCCCGGCGGCAAACTGTGGTGAATGTCGCTGATCTTTTTGCGGACCTGATACCACAGCTCGGGGATTTGGTTGGAGTGCATGGAGTCCCGGGCCATGAACGTCACTTGCGACTCACCGGGGCGCGAGAACGACACGATGCGCTCGTACTCCCCGGTTTCCATCAGCTTCTTTTCGATCCGCTCAGTGACCTGACGTGACACTTCTTCTGCCGTGGCGCCTGGCCACAGCGTACGAATGACCATGGCCTTGAAGGTGAACGGCGGGTCTTCGCTCTGGCCTAATTTGGTGTAGGAAAGCCCGCCAACGATGGCCAGCAGTAACATTAAAAACAGCACGATCTGGCGATTGCGCAATGCCCACGCAGACAGGTTAAAGCCCATGGGTATTACTCCTTCGCCGCGGTATTGATCGTTCGATTGGAGCGATCAATCGGCCGGATCTCTTGCCCGTCGTGCAGCACATGCACGCCAGCCGCCACCACCCAATCGGCGGGCGTCAAGCCTTCCAGCACCGGCACACTGCTCTGGCCATACGGGCCGACCCGCACCGCTACCTGCTGCAACTTGTTGCCCTGACCCACACGCCAGACGTACGTCGCGCCGTTTTCCGCACTCAAGGCTGACAGCGGCACGGACAACGCATTCACCCCCTCCTGCGCAATGAACACCCGCGCACTCTGGCCCAACTCAGCAGGCACTTCGCCCGCCGTGAAGGCGATGCGCGCGGCAAAGGTCCGGGATTTGGGGTCAGCCGAAGGTGAGAGTTCGCGAATCCGCCCGCTGAAACGCTGACCGGGTTGTGACCACAGCTCAACCGACACCGGCAGCCCGATCTTGAAACGGCCGAACGCCTGTTCGGGCAGGCTGATCAACACGTCACGCTCTCCGTCGGCGGCCAACGAGAAAACGGTCTGACCGGCCGACACGACTTGCCCGACTTCCACCTGGCGCTGGGCAATCACGCCATCTTGCGGGGCGCGCAGCACCGCGTAGCTGGCCTGATTACTGGCCACATCCTGTTCAGCCTTAAGCTGCTGCAGCTTGGCTTCGCCCGCACGGTAGAGGTTTTCTGCGTTATCGAACTGCGAGCGGCTGACCATCTGCCGCTCCAAGAGGGTTTTGTAGCGGTCGCGCTCCGATCGCACCAGGCTCAGGTTGGCCTGCGCGGCCGCCATCTGAGCGCGGGTGGCTTCCAGTTGCAGGCGAACGTCTTGGGGGTCCAGTTCGGCCAGCGACTGGTTGGCCTTGACCCGCTCGCCTTCATCCACCCACCGTTTAGTGACCTTGCCGCCAATACGAAAGGCCAGTTGCGGGTCAAAGCGGGCACGGACTTCGCCGGGATAACTCTGGGTGGCCACTGCCGAAGGCTGAGGTTGCACCACGATGGCGGGGCTGATGCTCACCTGAACAGGCTCCTCATGCCCGCACGCAGCTAACAAAAACACCAGACAGACAGGCACAGCGCGGGGCAAGGCATGACGCAGCATGGAGACGACCTTTCGCTTATGGGGCTTGGAATATTTATACTGGCCGGCATGTTATTAATACCAAACTCACCAGTCCAGTAATAAACGGAAATGTCTGATCATCCTTTAATGCCCAATGCCGCCGGACGCCCCAAGGACATGGCCAAACGCCATGCGATCCTTGAGGCGGCCAAATGTCTTTTTTTGAGCAAAGGATTTGCCAGCACCAGCATGGACGCGGTCGCCAGCCACGCCGGCGTGTCAAAACTGACGGTCTACAGCCATTTCACCGACAAGGAAAACCTGTTCTCGGCCGCGATCAAGGCCACGTGCTCCGAACAACTGCCGGACCTGTTTTTTTCATTGCCTGAGGGTGTGCCGGTCGAGCAGGTGCTGCTCAACATCGGCCGGGGATTTCATACCCTGATTAACAGCCAGGCCTCCCTGAACCTGCACCGTTTGATGATGACGCTGGGCAGTCAGGACCCAAAACTGTCGAACATTTTCTTTGAGGCCGGACCGCACCGCGTGGTGCGGGAGATGGAAGGCCTGCTGGAGCGCATCCAGCAACTGGGCGTGTTGCAGTTCAACCACCCCCATCAGGCGGCCGAGCACTTTTTTTGCCTGCTCAAGGGCGCGCCGAACTTTCGCGTGCTCTATGGCTGCGGCGACCCGTTGAGTCCAGAAGAAGCCGAAGCCCACGTGCAAGACGTGGTGGCGCTGTTTATGCGGGCTTACCGCCAGGATTGAGCGCCTCACGCACGCCTTCTCGCCAGCAGTGCGCTGGCGTCACGACCGTCAGGGCTTCAGGGCTTTCTTTGGGTAAATATCGTAACGGCTCGACTTGCCGTCCAGCGCATGGCTCGGCTTGGGGCCTGCGATGCAGGGCGCCTTGCGCGGGCGCTTGACCACGACACGGTGGGAGGCCAGTGCCAACGCGGCCTCCAGCAGGGCTGGCGCATCGTTGTCGTCACCCACCAATGGGCGAAACAGGCGCATTTCCTTCTTCACCAATGCCGTTTTCTCACGATGCGGAAACATGGGGTCCAGGTAAATCACCTGCGGCGGTTCGCCTTCCCAGTTGCGCATCACGTCAATGGAGTTGCCTTTGAGCAGCGTCATGCGCGACACAATCGGCGCCACCTCACGGTCATTCAGCCCGCGCGCCAGGCCATCTTCGAGCAAGGCACCAATCAAGGGCTGGCGCTCGATCAGGCTCATTTCGCAGCCAAGGGTGGCCAGAACAAACGCGTCCTTGCCCAACCCTGCCGTGGCGTCCAGCACCCGCGGCCGCACGCCCTGCTGGATGCCCACCGCCTTGGCGATCATTTGCCCGGTGCCGCCGCCAAACAAGCGTCGGTGCGCCGCGCCGCCTTCCACGAAATCAACCCGCACCGGGCCGGGTGCATCCGGCCCCAACTGCTGCAACTGCAAACCCTGGGCCGACACTTGCAGGGCGAACTCGGCCTGCTCCTGGCCCATCGGCAAGCCAAGGCGCCCGGCCCACTGCTCGGCCAAGGCTTGAGACCCCTCGTCCAGTGCCTCGACGATGATGCGACAGCCCGCTGTTTGCTCACTCATTTAAAAACACGCTCAAAAATTTAATGATCGGCAAACGCTGCCGATAAATGAAATATCCGGCATTTTGCCAGACCCGGGCGTCGACCGAGAGCTATGTCAGACATTCATTCCACATCGATAGGCTTTATCGCGCCCATTGGCGATTTTGGCCGTCACAATTCGCAAGTCACAGGCAGCGTCAATCACCTGTGGAAGGACTTCTACGCCCAGGCATTGGTCGAGCAGTCCGGCACTGACGAATGTGTGGCGCTCGACACCGAGCCGCTTGAGGTGGAGGAAGACGTCGAGCCGCGCGGTGGCAGCGACCTGCTAAGCAACATCGTGACGCAGCGCCATTGCGAGGTGAAAGACACCGAATTGCATCCGCCTGAAGCGCTGTTCTTGCCGATCGCCGAATTCGAGCTGGATTTGCTGCCGCCCATTGCCAAGCCGTATCCACCGGATGAGCTGTTTGCCCAACAGCATCAACAAGACTTCGACAGCCACTGGGTGCGCCCGCTCGTGATGGCGGCCGGTCATCCATTGCCTGAACCGGGCCCGGCCCCCGCCCCACGTCCGTTGCACCTGCCGATTGCCGAGTTCGAACTGGACTTGCTGGACAAGCCCGCCGTACCGTTCGATGCCATGACGCTGATCGAGCAACAGCGGGCCATGGACTTCGATCTGGCGTGGGCACGCCCGCTGATCGTCAACAACCTGCGCCTGGCGGCTTAAAGCAGCCCCAGCTGTTCGGTGGTTTGCGGGGTATACAGCGTGGGCAATGCCGGCAAGCCCGGTAACCGTTCGCTTAATTGCGCGTGAAAACGCCGCGCCAGTTCAGGCGCCAAGTGATTGTCCGGCGTATGAAGAAACACATAGGGCGTGCGCCCCTCCTCGATCCAGCCCGCCACCTTCTCAATCCACGGCACTAAAAACTCATCGTTGGCGTGCAGCTCAGGGCGACCAATAAAGCGCACCTGCGGGCATTGGGTAAACGCTGCCGGCCGGGGCGGCACACGGGGCTTTTTCGATTGCGCGTCAAGCACCGCAGGGTCGGTGGAGGTGCAACTGAACAGCGCGCGTGAATCAAGACAGATGCGCTCCACGCCCCGCTCCATCAACACCCGATTGAGCACCCGCTCCGCGTCGCCCCGGTCAAAGAACGCCGGATGACGCACCTCCACGGCCAGTGGCCGCTCCAACGCGTCTATAAAGCCCACCAGCTCGGCGAGCCGCTCAGGGCCGAAGCTCGCAGGCAATTGCAGCCACAAAGGGGCGACACGCGCTCCCAGGGGCCGCATGAGCTGCAAGAAGGCGTCGACGGCAGGTTGTTGGGTGCGCAAATCACCGCCGTGGCTGATCTCACGTGGCAACTTGGCGGTAAAACGGAAGTGTTCGGGCAGGCTCTGCGCCCAGCGCTCGACAGTGCTCGGCTTGGGGTTGGCGTAGAACGTGGTATTGCCTTCGACCGCATTGAACACGTGGGCGTACAGGCTGAGAAATTGCGAGGACCGGGCATTCTGCGGGTACAGGCCTTCGCGCCAGGAGTGATCACTCCAGGACGGGCAACCGAGGTAATACGGAAGTAAAGGGTGGGTCATGGCTCAAATGTACAGGTCCAGCCCCAACACTTCGGTGTCCCACTCAACAAAACCGGCGGTGGTCAGGTAACTGGTCAGGGCGCTGGCGACTTTTCTGTTCATCACCCGCTGAAAAATCATGTCTTGCTGACGCGCAGGCACTTGGCTGACACGTTCGCCCGAGGACGAGGCACGGGAAGGTTGCGGCGCGTTTTCAAAGACGATTTCACTGTCTTCCACCGACTCGTCAACCAGCGCATTGCCTTTACGCGGCTTGCGCTTGATCGGGTAGGACTGTGAGGAAAAGCCGTCTATACGCATGGCTGCAAGCTCGGTAGCAATGATGGCAATTTAGCGGCACCGGCCGAACTAAGCAATTGCCCAAGTGAACACTAGACTGCAAAACCCTGAAAAGGTTTAAAGCCTGCTGTCAATCAGTGTAGATGCTGGCGGGGCGGGCATAGGCTGCGCGCCTATCGAGGTGGCCGGGCGGGTGCTGTACACCCGCTCGCACTGCAAAGGAGCGAACCGTTCAGGGGCGGGCTTTGGGGGTCGCGACTTTGTCGCGCAGATACACCGGCTGCGCCTCGTCGGCAACGATAGCTTCGCCACGGTCCCAGGCAAAACGGGCCAGGGTCAGCAGGTCTTGCGCGTGTGGCAACATGCCAGCCTCCAGGGCGTACGGCGTGGGGTTCAGGCGCTCGGCATAGCCCCAGCCGGTGCCCGCGCCAAACCAGTCACCGCTGGCGTCTTCAGGCAGTTGCGCGGCTTCAGGCGCCAGTACCGCTTCAGCCCCCACCAGGCGCATCTCACCCGCGTCTGCGCGGTAGCAGCCCCAATACACCTCGTCCATGCGCGCATCGATCGCGGCCGCGACCTGAGTAGCGCCATGCTCACGGTGGGCACGCTGTGCCAGCACCGCGAGGTTGGAAATCGGCAACACCGGGCGCTCCAGTGCGAAGGCCAGCCCCTGGACCACGCCAATGGCAATCCGCACACCGGTGAACGCACCCGGCCCGCGACCGAACGCAATGGCGTCGACCGCCGACAGTTCAACCCCCGCATCAGCCAGTAAGGTCTGGATCATCGGCAACAGCTTTTGCGCATGCAGGCGCGGGATCACCTCGTAGTGGCTCGTGACCTTGCCATCGTGCAGCAAGGCAACAGAGCAAGCTTCAGTCGCGGTATCCAGGGCCAGCAAGGTGCTCATCGGTGTTCCCGTCAGAATCAGAATTAAAAAAGTGCAGCAGTATAAACAACAACAGCCCGCAAGCGGGCTGTTGTATCAGAGCAAATCGACGATCAGCTCAGTGCTGCAAGCACCTTGGCGGTAATGGCTTCAACCGAGCCCACACCTTCAACGTGGCTGTACTTCGGCTTGCCGTTGGCAGCGGACAGCTTCTGATAGAACTCCACCAGCGGCTTGGTCTGCGAGTGGTAGACCGACAGGCGATGGCGCACGGTTTCTTCGGTGTCGTCTTTACGCTGAACCAGGTCTTCACCGGTCACGTCGTCTTTACCTTCCACTTTTGGCGGGTTGTAGACGATGTGGTACACACGGCCCGACGCTTCGTGAACACGGCGGCCAGCAATGCGCTGAACGATTTCTTCGTCTTCTACGGCGATTTCCAGCACGTGGTCCAGTTCAACACCGGCTTTGACCAGGGCTTCAGCTTGCGGAATGGTGCGCGGGAAGCCGTCGAACAGGAAGCCGTTTTTGCAGTCTTGCTGGCTGATACGCTCTTTGACCAGGTTGATGATCAGGTCGTCGGAGACCAGGCCGCCGCTGTCCATGACGCTCTTGGCGATCAGGCCCAGCTCGGTTCCGGCCTTCACAGCTGCGCGCAACATGTCGCCTGTGGAGATTTGCGGGATGCCAAATTTTTCAGTGATGAACTTTGCCTGAGTACCTTTACCGGCCCCGGGAGCTCCCAGCAGAATGACGCGCATCGATGTGCTCCTCAAATTTTTTATTTAAATGACAACAGACTCGCCTCTTTGGGCCAATCTCAGAATCGGGTGATGGCCATCAAAATGGCCAAGGGCTGACCAAGATACACAGCAGGCCCGGCCCACACAAGACAGCAAAAGTAGGAATAATCAGAGCCTCATACGCCCTTGCGACGGGGTGTCACAGGTCGCAACCTCACAATAAAGTGTCGCGCCCCGGAGGCCATTGCAGAAGATCGGTCCTCTGCCGCACACACCGGGGCACGCTAACTGAACCGGCTTTTCTCTAGCCGGTGTTACGCAAGCCCGCCGCAATTCCGGCCACAGTGACCAACAATGCTTGTTCCAGAGGGCTGTCTTGCGTGGCCTCCTGGCGTCGCGAACGCGCCAGCAATTCGGCCTGCAACAGGTGCAGCGGGTCGAGGTAGGTGTTACGCAAGCGTATGAATTCCAAGGTTTCAGGGCTGTGCGCCATGAGTTGCGACTGCCCGGTCAAACCCAATACCACCTCACACGCCTGCGACAATAAGTCGCGCAAGTGCGCACCCAACGGCAGCAGCTCAGGCGCCACCAGACGCTCGTCATACAGCCGTGCAATGTCGGCGTCGGCCTTGGCCAGCACCATTTCGAGCATGTCAATGCGGGTGCGGAAGAACGGCCACTGCTCGCGCATCTGCGCCAACTGCTCGCCTTCACCGCGCGCCAGCGCATGGTTGAGTGCGGTTTCCCAGCCCAGCCAGGCGGGCAGCATCAGGCGCGTTTGTGTCCAGCCGAAAATCCACGGGATGGCTCGCAGGCTTTCAATGCCGCCCGCACGCCGCTTGGCGGGCCGACTGCCCAACGGCAAACGCCCCAGTTCCTGTTCCGGGGTGGACTGGCGAAAATACTCAACGAACTGCGGGTTGTCGCGCACCACCGCGCGATAGGCCTTCACCCCGTCGGCGGCCAGCTCATCCATCAGCACACGCCAGCCCGGTTCAGGCAACGGTGGCGGCAGCAAAGTGGCTTCCAGCACGGCGGCCAGGTACAGGTTGAGGTTTTGCTCGGCAATGTCGGGCAGGCCAAATTTGAAGCGGATCATCTCGCCCTGCTCCGTGGTGCGGAAGCGACCCGCCACCGAGCCCGGCGGCTGCGACAAAATCGCCGCGTGGGCCGGGCCGCCGCCACGCCCCACCGTGCCGCCACGGCCATGGAACAACAGCAATTCGACCTGTTGCTCGCGGCAAATGTTGACCAATGTTTCTTGTGCCCGGTACTGCGCCCAGGCCGCTGCCGTGGTGCCCGCGTCCTTGGCCGAGTCTGAATAACCGATCATCACTTCCTGCGGGCCGTGCAGCCGCGAACGGTAGCCGGGTAGCAGCAACAGCCGCTCTATGACGGGGCCGGCATTGTCCAGGTCCGCCAGGGTTTCGAACAACGGCACCACCCGCATCGGGCGCTCCAGACCCGCCTCTTTAAGGAGCAACTGCACCGCCAGCACGTCCGAGGCCGCACCGGCCATCGAGATCACATACGAGCCCAGCGAAGCCCCCGGCGCCGCGGCCACTTCCTTGCACGTGGCCAGCACTTCAGCGGTCTGCGCACCCGGCTTGAAATAGCTGGGCAACAAGGGCCGACGGTTGGCCAGTTCACGAATCAGGAACGTCAGGCGCGTGTCTTCATCCCAGTCTTCGTACCGCCCAAGCCCCAGATAATCGGTGATTTCAGTCATCGCTGACGCATGCAGGGCCGCATCCTGTCGCACGTCAAGGCGCACCAGAAACAACCCGAACGTCACGGCGCGCCGCAGGAAATCCAGCAACGGGCCGTCTGCGATCACGCCCATGCCGCACGCATGCAGCGACTGATAACACAGCTGCAACGGGGCCAGCAGATCGTGGTTGTCCTGGAGCACGCCCTCAGGCGCCGGTGGGTTGGCGGCCAACGACCCGTGGGCCCAATGACGGGTGATGCGCAGGCGATCGCGCAGTTGTTTAAGCACGGCGCGATAGGGCTCGGCGCTGTCCCCCGCTGCGGCCAGCAAGGCGGGTGTGGCCTGTTGCATCGACAAGTCGGCGGCCAGTTTATCGAGGTCACGCAAGTACAGATCAGCGGCCATCCAGCGCGCCAGCAGTAATACTTCGCGGGTCACACTGGCCGTGACATTCGGGTTGCCATCACGGTCCCCGCCCATCCACGAGGCAAAACGGATCGGCGCGGCCTCCAGCGGCAGATGCTGGCCAGTGGCCGCGTGCAAGGCTTCGTCGGCCTTGCGCATCATGTTCGGCACGGCGTGCCACAGCGAATGCTCGATGACCGCAAACCCCCACTTGGCTTCATCCACCGGCGTGGGGCGCGTGCGGCGGATTTCTTCGGTGTGCCACGCTTCGGCAATCAGTCGTTGCAGGCGCTGCTCGATGTGGGATTTTTCACTGAGGGTGAGGTCGCGATGATCTTGCGCGGCGAGTTGCGCAGCGATCGCATCGTATTTTTGAATCAGCGTGCGGCGCGTCACTTCAGTCGGGTGCGCCGTGAGCACCAGTTCGATGTGCAGCGTGCTGACCTGCTGCGCCAGCGATTCAGGGCTGTGCCCTTCGGCCAGCAAGCGTTCGAGCAAGGTGGGCAAGACCAGGGCTTCAAAGGGTTCGGGCTGCCCCTCTTCGCGGCGATGAATGAGTTCGTACTGTTCAGCAATATTGGCCAGGTTCAAGAACTGGTTGAAGGCGCGGGCCACCGGCAGCACTTCATCGTCGCTCAAGTCCCCCAGAATCGTGCTCAACTCTTCGCCCGTGGTGCCACGGCGGTCGTCCTTGGCGCCCTGACGAATACGTTCGATCTTGGCGAGAAACGCTTCGCCGTACTGGTCACGGATCGTATTCCCCAACAGTTCACCCAACAGGTGAACGTCATCGCGCAAGCGTGCATCAATATCGGTCATCAGCAATTTCTCCAGCGGTATCCGGGGACAGCTCCTGCCCCAAGAGTGCGTCGCAAGCGTCATCCGTGGCAAGCCGCAAGCCGGATAAAAATAGTCGTAGGCTGACGCGTTTCAGCACCACTCCCGCGATGGCACTTTAATAGCTCCTTGGGCCGAGCAAACCCTTGCTCCCGCTCGCGCGCGCTCTAAATCGGGGCTCTGGCAAAGGTGCTGCCCCTCAGAAATAACTGACTGAGCAGTCACAAGTTTTTAGGCAATTTGCCACCTTTTTTTTTGAACTATTCAAAAATCGCTTCGGTCACACCCAGTAACCATCACTGCCGGGGCAGGGAAATCAACACTCCGGGTGACATCACAGGCAATCCTGTTTGACGCCACTGACGTGATGGAATTTGAAGTTTTTCAGGAGTTACCTAATGGAGTTGAAGACCATGATGACCCGCACTGTCAAAACCACCTCACCTCGCCTGCGCGGGCTAAAACTGGCTGCGCTGGCAATCGGTACCAGCTTCGTTCTGGCCGGTTGTGCAGGCAACCCACCGACGGAGCAGTACGCGGTGACTCAATCGGCGGTGAACAACGCCGTGAGCGCTGGCGGCACTGAATACGCCCCGGTTGAAATGAAGGCCGCGCAAGACAAGCTCAAGCAAGCCGAACTGGCCATGCACGACAAGAACTACAAGGACGCCAAGCGTCTGGCTGAACAAGCCGAGTGGGACGCTCGTGTAGCAGAGCGCAAAGCCCAGGCCGCCAAAGCCGAGAAGGCCGCTCAGGATGCTCAGAAAGCCGTTCAGCAACTGCGTCAGGAAGGCATGCGCCCGCTGCAGTAAGTCGCCTCTTTTGACTGCGGCTGACGACACAGCATTCCTCATCGATTGAAAGGACTAAATATTATGCGCAATACCGTACTGATCCCTGCCCTGTTGGCTCTAAGCGTTGGCCTGGCGGCGTGCTCGCACCAGCCGAACGTAAACCTGGAAAATGCCAAGACTAACTTCTCGGCACTGCAAACCAACCCTGAAGCGACCAAAGTCGCGGCGCTGGAAACCAAAGACGCCAGCGAGTGGCTGGACAAAGCCCAGAAGGCTTACCTGGACAAAGAAGACGAGTCCACGGTTGACCAACTGGCTTACCTGACCAACCAGCGCGTTGAAGTGGCCAAGCAAACCATCGCGTTGCGCACCGCTGAAAACCAGATCAAAAACGCTGGCTCCGACCGTGCCCAGGCACTGCTGGATGCCCGTGATGCACAAATCAAGCAACTGCGTGGCTTGAACGCCAAGCAAACCGAGCGCGGTACGCTGGTCACCTTCGGCGACGTGCTGTTTGATTTCGATCAGGCCAGCCTGAAAGCCAACAGCCGTGACAGCATCACCACGCTGGCCAACTACCTGATCAAAAACCCGGATCGCAAAGTGATCGTTGAAGGCTACACCGACAGCAAAGGGTCGGCGGCTTACAACCAGGGCCTGTCCGAGCGTCGCGCCAATGCGGTTAAAAACGCACTGGTACGTGCCGGTGTCGATCCTTCGCGCATCGTCGCTCAGGGTTATGGCAAGGAATACCCGGTGGCCAGCAATGCCACCAACTCTGGCCGCGCCCAGAACCGTCGCGTTGAAGTGACCATCTCCAACGACAACCAGCCAGTCGCGCCGCGTTCGTCGATGCAGTAAGTCTGTACGCGTAAAAACAAAAGCCCCGCCTGAGTGATCAGGCGGGGCTTTTTGCTGCGCGTTCGGGAGCGTTGCGACGTTACTGTTGCAGTTTCGGGGTTTCCTGGCCCATGCAGTGAACGGCTTGCTTCTTGTTGTTCACCAGCACGCCGGTCAGGCCTTTTTGCTCGGTGTCGAACAGCACGATGATACCGTCCACGCACTGGGCGACCTGATTGGCCGGGGTCAGGGAAATTTTGTAGTCTTCGCCGGGGACGGTCTTGAGCATGGTGAAGTCGTTGAGCAGCAAGGCGTCTTGCGGCTTGGCGAAATGCAGGTAGCCGTAGTACCACAGGGCCCCGACGGTGCCGATGATGGTGCAAATACCGGTAATGATCAGCGGGATGGCGTTACGTTCTTCACTCATGGTTGGCTCTCTGGTTCAACGTTTTTCGAATTCGGGGGGGCGGGGTAGTTGGGGATTTCCCCCAGGCGCCTCACGCCCGTGAAATGTTGCGGGTCTTGCAGGTAGCGCAGCATGACCTCGCGCCAGGTCGGGTCGGCAAAGGTCTGCACATGCCCGCCACGGGTCAATTGCAACACCTTGGGCGGCGGCGCAGCTTGATACAGTCGGATGCCATTGGAAAGCGGCACGACCGGATCGTCCAGGCTGTGGAAGATCAACAGCGGCACCGGCCTCATGTTCGCGATGGCATACAAGGCGCTGTCCGCGTCCGGCACCAGCCAGGACAGCGGCACTTGCAAAGGCCAGGTCAGCCAGGACGTGCTCAGGGCAAATTGACCCACCTCGCGGTAGCTGGCGGGCACCCCGTCGAGCACCATCGCCGTGATGCGCTGGCGTTGCTGCGGGTGCTCACTCAGGTAGTGAACCCCCATCGCGCCGCCCAGACTCTGCCCCAGCACAATCAGCGGCAGGCCTTTGACCGACGGCTCCTTTTGCAGCCAGTCGAACGCCGCGTCGATGTCCTGATACACCTCAGGCAACCGGGGCGCGCCTTGTGACAATCCGTAACCGCGGTAGTCGATCATCAGCACCTGATAGCCCTGCGCGGGCAGCCAGGCCGTGGCGCCCAAGTGGTAAGCGAGGTTGCCGCCGTTGCCGTGCAGGTGCAGCACCGTGCCCTTGAGCGGTACGCCCGGCGCAGCGGGCAGCCACCAGCCGTGCAGCCGTGTACCGTCAGCGGCGGTCAGCGTCACATCGCGATAGTCCAGACCCGCCGCCGTCGGTGTGATCGGCTGGCCGGGTTCCGGATAAAACAACAGGGAGCTGCAGCCGCCGAGTGCCAGCAGCAGGCAGCATGCAGCCAGGGTTTTGATCAAACGAGCCACCATGTGTGAAAGGTTGCACCTCGCGGCGCAGTCGCGGTCGAGGCCCCAGCGGCCCTGAATCCGCTGACCGGGTTACAAGATGTTGGAGTAATCGGCTTCGATCCGGTCCAGGCTCAAGTGGTTGAGGAAGTTGGAGAAGCACATCCAGGCGGCCAGCGCATTCATGTCACGGAACTGCTCCGGCAGGTACTTGGGCGCGACCACCAGGCCTTCGTCGACCAGTTGGCGCAAGGTGCGCATGTCTTCCAGCGTGGTTTTGCCACAAAACAGCAGCGGCACTTGTTCCAGCTTGCCTTTACGTACGGCCAGCTGAATGTAGTTGTAAACCATGATGAAGCCCTTGAGGTAGGACAAGTCTTTGGTAAATGGCAGGCCATTGGGCACCGAGCCACGGAAAACCCGACTCGCATTGCCATAGCTTTCAGGCATTTCAAAGCCTTGCTCACGGAAGAACTCATACACCTGCATGAAGTCCGCGCCCTCCTCCACCATATGAATGGCGCGGGTGCGATTGGTCAGTTTGCGCAGGCGGCTGGGGTAGGAAGCAAACGTGATGATCTCCATCAGGATGGCCAACCCTTCCTGAGTGACCGTCGAGGATGGCGGGCCTTTGGCCAGAAACGTACAGATCGGCTGGTTCAGGCCGTTGAGCGTTGTGCCCACGTGCACCAGCCCTTCGTGGACTTCAAGCGCACGCACGTCGCGGTGGTTGAACATCGCATCGGTGCGGATCTTGATGTAATCGGCACCCGCCGCCGCGTCCGCGACGATGCCGTCGGACTCAAACACCCGGATGGTTTCTTCGGCCTCGCCAAACACCTTGTTCAGCCGCGTTTGCAACAGGTGCACGGCATCTTTGGCGGTGAGGGTTTTCGCTTCGTCCTTGAGCGCGCCACGGTCGTCGATGTTGTCCAGGTAATCGGACATCATCAACCCCAGGTCGGCCAGCGTCGGGTCGCCCGCATGAAACGCATCGGACGCGGCGCCATACAGCTCTTGCGAGATCAGCCCGAAGTCTTCGGTGCCGCGCGCTTCGAGCATGCGCACCACCATGCGGTATTCCTTGCACATGCGGCGCATGATTTGCCCGACCGGGTTGAACTGGCCCAACTGGCGGGTGATGTCGCGCTCGATGTTCTGGAATTCGAGCTTCACGGCGCCCGAATCGAAGGACAACGGCCGCCCCAGGTAATAATCCCGATCCACCGCCGGCATTTGTTTACCCTTGGCCTTGAGAAAGCCCTGACGGATGCTGTCGTCCCACTTCACCGCATCCAGCACGCGGATCGGGGTCTGGGCCAGCACGATGCGGTCTGACAATGTGCGAATCGTGCGTTGGTAATCGTCCACCCGGTGCTCCTTGAAAAAGGCGGTTACTTGGCCGCGCGCTGATAGCGGGCGGTTTCGACAAAGACGTCGGAATTCGCCGGGTCATCCAGATAAGCAAAGACTGTAGACGATGGGCTGTCGATCTGAACGCCTGCGCCTTCGGCGGTTTCAACCGTGTCGCCGGCCAGCGCCGACTGACCGATGGCCTGACGGATTTGCTCAAGGTCCAGCTCGTAGATCACCAACTCGCCGCCGTCGGTCAATTCAAACCCGTTCAGCGTGAAATTACCGCCCAGCCGAGCCGGTATGGCGGCCGAGGCGTACCAGCGGCTGCCGTGTTTGGCGACGATGAACCGATAACGTTGACGCGCCTTGGGTTCGCCTTTGGGGTACACCTCGGCCTGATAGTGGGTTTTATCGATGGCGCTGATGCTCAGGCGTCGCGCCTGCCCCCAGGCGTCCTTGCTGGTCCATTTGCCGAGCAAGGCCTGAGGCGCCGTTTGAGCCACCAGCGGCGCTTCCTTGAACGTGACCAGGCACCCGTTCAACAGTAAAAACGACACCGCCAACAGCATTACGCGCCAACCTTTCATGCCTGCATCCTTCTATAGAGCGGCCAACACCAAGTGCATGTAGCGCGTAAGGAGAGCGAGCCTTTGTGCATCGGCTGCTGGCTGCGCGCCATTAAGTAGGGCCTGATATTCCATCCGACCGATAATCGCCGTCAAGACATTGGCATCGTGCTGCGGCTGTTTGGAGCCCAGCACCTGGAAGATCTGACACGTGCCCTGCAGAAAAATCTGCTCGTGGGCGCGCACCAGCACCGCCAGCCGCGGGTTAAGCAGCGCGGCCTGATGGAACGCCTGCTCGGCGCGCAACTGATCGCGACGGGTCACCAACTGGTGCTCCACGTAGTGGGCGGTCATGGCGGCAATCTCGTCAGCCAGTTGTGAACGTGACTGCGGGCTGCCGTCCCCGTACGCCACCAGCTCGCGCAGCTTGCCTTCCGTGCTTTGCCATAACTTGGCCATAAAGGCGGCACTGCGTTCGACGTACTGCGCAAAGGTGTCGTTGATCAGGTCATCGATGTCCTTGAAGTAATACGTGGTGGCCGAAAGCGGCACCCCGGCTTCGGCGGCGACTGCCCGATGCCGGACGCCGCGTACACCGTCGCGCACCACGATACGCATGGCCGCATCCAGAATCAGTTGCCGCCGCTGTTCACTGCCATGGCGACTGGCTTTGCGGCCCTGGTATTGAACACTCTCGGCCACCGCCGTGGCGACGTCGACGGCACCCGTTTGAGCCTTGGGCAGGTTCACGCATGTTTCCCTTTGTTGAGGACCTTAAGTCGGGTGGTTACGGCTAGCCCCTGTTCGACAGGCAATAAAAAGCCGCCCTTGGCGGCGGCTTTTTAGTCAGCAGCGTTACGCTTGCGGGCGCATGTGCGGGAACAGGATCACGTCGCGGATCGACGGGGAGTTGGTCAGCAGCATCACCAGACGGTCGATGCCGATGCCTTCACCGGCCGTTGGCGGCATGCCGTACTCCAGCGCACGCACGAAGTCGGCGTCGTAGTGCATGGCTTCGTCGTCACCGGCGTCTTTGTCGGCCACTTGTGCCATGAAGCGTTCTGCCTGGTCTTCCGCGTCGTTCAACTCGGAGTAGGCGTTGGCGATTTCACGGCCACCGATGAACAGCTCGAAACGGTCAGTCACGTTCGGGTTTTCATCGTTGCGACGGGCCAGCGGCGACACTTCGAACGGGTACTGGGTGATGAAGTGCGGCTGTTCCAGCTTGTGCTCGACCAGCTCTTCGAAAATCATCACCTGCAGCTTGCCCAGGCCTTCGAAGCCCAGCACCTTGGCGCCGGCCTTTTTGGCGATGGCACGGGCCTTGTCGATGTCGTTCAGGTCGTCAGCGGTCAGCTCAGGGTTGTACTTGAGGATCGAGTCAAACACCGACAGACGCACAAACGGCTCGCCGAAGTGGAACACCTTGTCGCCGTACGGCACGTCAGTGCTGCCCAGAACCAGCTGCGCCAGCTCGCGGAACAGCTCTTCGGTGAGGTCCATGTTGTCTTCGTAGTCGGCGTACGCCTGGTAGAACTCAAGCATGGTGAATTCAGGGTTGTGGCGCGTCGAAACCCCTTCGTTACGGAAGTTGCGGTTGATTTCGAAGACTTTCTCGAAGCCGCCCACGACCAGACGCTTGAGGTACAGCTCAGGCGCGATACGCAGGAACATTTCCATGTCCAGCGCGTTGTGGTGGGTTTCAAACGGCTTGGCTGCCGCGCCGCCCGGAATGGTCTGCAACATCGGCGTTTCAACTTCAAGGAAGTCGCGCGCCATCAGGAAGTTGCGGATGTGGGCGATGACTTGCGAACGCACACGGAAGGTGTGGCGCACGTCTTCGTTGACGATCAGGTCAACGTAACGCTGGCGATAGCGTTGCTCGGTGTCGGTCAGGCCGTGGTGCTTGTCGGGCAGCGGACGCAAGGATTTGGTCAGCAGGCGCACGTGGGTCATTTCAACGTACAGGTCGCCTTTGCCGGAGCGGGCCAAGGTGCCTTCGGCGGCGATGATGTCGCCCAGGTCCCAGGTTTTGACTTCGGCCAGGGTTTCTTCCGGCAGGGTCTTGCGGTTGACATAGACCTGGATGCGCCCGGTCATGTCCTGAATCACCATGAACGAACCACGGTTAAGCATGATGCGACCCGCAACCTTGACCGGGATGGCGGCTTCAGCCAGCTCTTCCTTGGTCGCTTCGGCGTACTTCTTCTGCAGGTCGGCGCAGTAGCTGTCACGACGGAAATCGTTCGGGAAGGCGTTGCCTTTGGCGCGCTCGGCAGCAAGTTTTTCCTTGCGCAGGGCGATCAGGGCGTTTTCTTCCTGTTGCAAATCTTGCGGGTCGAGTTGTTGGTCGCTCATGTTTTAAAAATTCCATCACAGGTTCGTTGCCCCCGCCTTGCGGCAGGGGGAAGCGGGCTTCGGCGCGCCCTCAAGGCATCGCGTCAGCGGCGCACTTTACGTTTGTTGCGCGACTTACAGCCCTTGTTTCAGGCTGGCCACCAGGTATTCGTCGATGTCGCCGTCGAGCACTTTGTCGCAGTCACTGCGCTCGATGTTGGTCCGCAAATCCTTGATGCGCGACGCGTCAAGTACGTACGAGCGGATCTGGTGACCCCAGCCGATGTCGGACTTGGTGTCTTCCAGCGCCTGGGAAGCGGCGTTGCGCTTCTGGATTTCCTGCTCGTAAAGACGCGCCCGCAACATTTTCATCGCGGTGTCTTTGTTTGCGTGCTGGGAACGTTCGTTCTGGCAGCTCACCACGGTGTTGGTCGGAACGTGGGTAATACGCACGGCCGAGTCAGTGGTGTTTACGTGCTGACCACCCGCACCGGAGGAGCGGTAAGTGTCGATCCGCAGGTCCGAGGGGTTGATGTCGATTTCGATGTTGTCGTCGATTTCCGGCGAAACGAACACGGCCGAGAACGAGGTATGACGACGGTTGCCCGAGTCGTACGGGCTTTTGCGAACCAGACGATGGACGCCGATCTCGGTGCGCAGCCAGCCAAAGGCGTATTCGCCCTTGATGTGCACGGTCGCACCTTTGATTCCGGCCACTTCACCGGCGGACAATTCCATGATGGTGGCATCGAAGCCGCGCTTGTCGGCCCAACGCAAATACATCCGCAACAGGATATTGGCCCAGTCTTGCGCTTCGGTGCCGCCAGAGCCTGCCTGAATGTCCAGGTAAGCGTTGTTGGCGTCCATCTCACCGCTGAACATGCGGCGGAATTCGAGTTTTTCAAGGGACTCGCGCAGGCGTTCGACTTCAGCCGACACGTCATCTACAGCGGCCTGGTCTTCTTCCTCGGCGGCCATCAGCAGCAGGTCCTTGGCATCGGCCAGGCCCGTGTGCATCTCGTCGAGGGTTTCTACAATTTGCGCCAACAGGGAGCGCTCGCGCCCCAGTTCCTGGGCGTACGAAGGGTTGTTCCAGACACTCGGATCTTCAAGCTCGCGATTGACTTCGGTCAGACGCTCATGCTTTTGATCGTAGTCAAAGATACCCCCGAATGGTTTCGGAGCGCTCTGACAGGTCCTTGATGCTGTTAAGGATTGGGTTGATTTCCATGGCTGGCGGCACTCGTAGGCGATTTTTACAAAGCCAAAGAGTATACCGAAAATATACCGTTACAGCAGCCCGCCCAGCGGTGGAATGCAGGCCATTTGCCGCAGCCTGCAGGCGTTATCGCCCTCTGCAATCCCCCTGCCCGTTCAAACCTCATCGCAGCGTTACTTGGGAATAGTTACCCGATTTAAGGGAAATGGACTACGCGCCCGCGCATTGCACATCAAACCCGGCTCGCTATACCTAAAACATGACCGCCCCGAACACACACGGCCTGCCCATTGGCCCCCGTATGGGCTGATCCTGCGACCTCCCCCCAGGAGCATGACGATGAACAACCCGAGGCCCAGCCCGCACGGCTTTCAACGCAATTCAAGGCATGTGAAAAAGCGCAGCCTCGAACTGCTGCTGTCGTTCGCCACGCCGCAGGGCAATGTGCTGGACATCGGCTGCGGCACAGGCAACAGCCTGTTGTTTGTGGACGCCAACAATATCGAGCAATACGTCGGCATCGATCACTCCAAAGACAAGATCGCCTACGCCAATCTGGTGCATGCCGCGCCCAACGTGCGCTTTATCGTCAGCGATTTTCTGGCGTGCAACCTTGACCGCTTGCCGGTGTTCGACGCCGTGGTGTGTGCCGGTTGCCTGCAAGGCTTCATGCCCCACGAACAAGCGGCGATCGACAAACTGTCGGCCGCCGTCAAACCGGGCGGTCATGTGTTTTTATCCTGCGCGTTCGACTTCGATTACTTGCCCGATGAGCGCTTCATTCAGGAGCGGGCGCTGATGGAGATTCGCCATCAATACCCGTGCATCGGCGAGCCCGTGGTGTTTGATGATTTCCGGCTCAGCCGCCCAGCCCTGCTGGACACATTGCGCGACTTTGAAATCATCCGCTCACAGCGCATTGAAGAAACCGTCGAATTCGAGAACCTCAATGACTTCCGGGACTGGCACTGGGGCGCGAGCGCGAAGGTGCGCAACCAGTTTGACGAAACCATCCGCGAACTGGCCATCACGGACTACTACCAGAAGCTCTACGCCCACTATTGCGTGGGCCGCTACAAAACGGCGTACTCCACGGGCCTGCTGCTGCTCAGGAAAAAAAGTCCTTGAACGCATACCCACGGTGCAGCCGCTGAACAGGCACGCGACTGCGCGACCGGATCAACGCCTTGCACAGCCCGTCAGCGACTACGGGCGGGCTTACGCCCGTGAAGCCGCCGCGCAAGAGCGGGAGCCTTATTCGATTCCGACCTGATTACGCCCGTTGTTTTTGGCCAGGTACAGGCCTTTGTCGGCCGCCGAAATCAAGTCGCGGCAGTTGCCGCTGTGCTGCGGGGTCATGGTAGACAGGCCGATGCTGATGGTCAGGCTGCTGCCATCGGCCGGTGAAATGTGCGGGATTTTCAGCGCCGCCACCGCTTGACGCAGCTTTTCAGCCACCAGCCGCGCACCGCCCTGAGAGGTGTTGGGCAATACAATCGCAAACTCCTCCCCGCCGTAACGCGCTGGCAGGTCAGAAGGCCGGCAGCTGGCATCACGGATCGAGGCCGCCACTTTGCGCAGGGCTTCGTCACCGTCCAGATGACCGAAGGTGTCGTTGTAAGACTTGAAGTAGTCCACGTCGATCATCAATAACGACAGCTGGGTTTGCTCACGCAGGGCCCGGCGCCATTCCAGCTCCAGGTACTCGTCGAAATGGCGGCGGTTGGACAGCCCGGTCAGGCCGTCAGAGTTCATCAGGCGCTGCAACACCAGATTGGTGTCCAACAGTTGTTGCTGGCTGACCCGCAGCGCGCGGTAAGCGGCATCGCGCTGCAACAGGGTCATGTAAGAGCGCGAGTGATAGCGAATGCGGGCCACCAGCTCAATGTTGTCCGGTAATTTCACCAGGTAGTCGTTGGCCCCGGCCGCAAAGGCCGCACTCTTGATCAACGGGTCTTCTTTGGTCGACAACACGATGATCGGGATGTCTTTGGTGGCCGGGTGGTTGCGGTATTCGCGCACCAGCGTCAAACCATCGAGCCCCGGCATGACCAGGTCTTGCAAGATCACCGTCGGCTTGATGCGAATGGCCTGGGCAATGGCATCGTGCGGGTCGGCGCAAAAGTGAAAGTCGATGTTCTGCTCAAGGGCCAAGCCCCGGCGCACGGCTTCGCCAATCATCGCCTGATCGTCCACCAGCAATACCATGGCGGCGTTTTCGTCAGTTTTGACGTCGTCCATCTGCAAGTCATTCATGCGCGTTCACCTGAATTACCACCTTCAAGCCAGTCCTGCCGGGTTGTGTCAGTCATGTATGAAAGATCTCCAGCAAGCGTGGCGCAATCGTGTCCAAGGGTCGAATTTCAACAGCCGCATCAATTGCCGCTGCCGCTTTGGGCATGCCGTATACCGAACTGCTGTGCTGGTCTTGGGCGATGGTCAGAAACCCCTGCTGGCGCATGAGTTTAAGCCCCTGCGCGCCATCGCGACCCATGCCGGTCAACAATACGCCCACGGCCTCACCGTCCCAGTACCGGGCCACACTCTCGAAAAACACATCAATCGAGGGCCGATAAATTTCGTTCACCGGCTCGGCGGTGTAAGCCAGCGTGCCGTTTTTTAACAGACGAATGTGATGATTGGTCCCGGCCAACAGGACCGTACCGGCCTGGGGCGTTTCGCCATCACGGGCCAGCCGGACATTCACCCCGCACGAGCTGCTCAGCCATTCGGCCATCCCGGCGGCGAACACCTGGTCCACGTGCTGCACCAGCACAATGGCCGCCTGAAACGAGCGCGGCAGGCCTTTGAGCAGGGTTTCCAGCGCCGCGGGGCCGCCCGCCGACGAGCCGATGGCCACTAACCTGCGCTGCTCCAGGGATTTGCGCGGCGGGTTCTCGACGGGATGCACCCGTTTCGGGGGCTGCTGGCCCATCAACCAGCCAATGTTCATGATCTTGCGCAACAACGGCGCTGCTGCCTCCTTGGCATCGCCCGCGCCCAAAGCGGGCGTATCGACCACGTCCAGCGCGCCAAAGCCCATGGCTTCAAACACGCGGTGCACATTTTGCTGGCGGTCGACCGTGACGATCACAATCGCACACGGGCTTTGCGCCATGATCCGACGCGTGGCCTCCACGCCATCCATGACCGGCATGATGAGGTCCATCAAGATCAGGTCCGGGGTGTCCTCGGCGCACAGGCGCACGGCTTCTTCACCGTCCCCCGCCACCCACACCAACTGATGCTTGGGCTCGAATGCCAACGCCCGGCGCAAGGCCTCTACCGCCAGGGGCATGTCGTTGACGATGGCAATTCTCATGTCTGGGCTCCTCCAATGAGCTCAACCACTGCATCAAGCAGCGCATCGTCATGGAAACTGGCTTTCGCTAAATAATAGTCGGCCCCTGCATCCAGGCCGCGCCGACGGTCTTCTTCACGGTCTTTATAGGACACCACCATCACCGGCATCGATTGCAGCCGGTTGTCGCGCCGCAACAGGGTGACCAGTTCGATGCCGTCCATGCGCGGTATGTCGATATCGGTAATCAGCAAATCGAAATGCTCGGCGCGCAGCGCGTTCCAGCCATCCATGCCGTCCACCGCGACCGCCACCTCATAACCGCGATTGAGCAACAACTTGCGTTGCAGCTCGCGCACGGTGAGCGAGTCGTCGACCACCAGAATGCGTTTACGCGCCACCTCGGCAGTGTGCCGGTTACGCCGGTCGATGCGCTCCAGACGCCCGGTGTTAAGCAGCTTGTCGACCGAACGCAGCATGTCTTCGACGTCCACAATCAACACCGGCGAGCCATCATCGAGCAGCGCCCCGGCCGAAATGTCCTGCACCTTGCCCAAGCGCGGGTCCAGAGGCAATACCACTAAAGTGCGCTCCCCGATAAACCGCTCAACCGCCACGCCGTAGACCGCCTCGCGCTCACGAATGACCACCACCTTGAGGGTGTCGTCATCGTTCTGGCCGGGCGGACGTTGCAGCAACTGGCTGGCGGCCACCAGGCCCACGTGCTGCCCTTCGTGCCAGAAGTGCTGGCGGCCTTCGACCTGCACGATGTCGTCAGGCGCCAGATCGCGCATGCGTTCGATGTGCGCCAGCGGAAAGGCATAGGCTTCGCCGCCGACTTCCACCACCAGGCTGCGCACCACCGACAGGGTGAGCGGGACTTCCAGATGGAAACGACTGCCCTGCCCGCTGACCTGCTCCAGCACAATCGAGCCACGCAGCAGGCGCACCATGTGCTGCACCGCATCCAGCCCGACACCGCGCCCGGACACCTCGGTCACGGTGTCGCGCAGGCTGAAGCCCGGCAGGAACAAAAACGTCAGCAGTTCTTCTTCACTCAACTGCGCGGCCGTGGCCTCGGTGGACAGTTGGCGCTGCACGATGGAGCGGCGCAAACGCTCAAGGTCGACGCCGCCGCCGTCATCGCTCAACTCCACCACCAGCAGCCCGGCCTGATGCGAGGCGCGCAAGCGAATCTCCCCTTCGGCCGGCTTGCCAGCGCGCAAACGCTGCTCGGGGGGTTCAATGCCGTGGTCCACCGCGTTACGCAACAGGTGCATCAGGGGCGCTTCGAGCTTTTCCAGCACGTCGCGGTCCACCTGGGTTTTCTCGCCTTCAATTTCCAGACGGATCTGTTTGCCCAGGCTGCGCCCCAGATCACGCACCATGCGCTCTTGCCCGGCCAGCACATCCGCGAACGGACGCATGCGGCACGCCAGCGCCGTGTCATACAGCAACTGCGCGCGCTGGCTGGTCTGCCAGCCAAACTCGTCCAGTTGAGCGGTCTGCTCACTGAGCACGTGCTGCGACTCGGCCAATAAACGCCGCGCCTCGGCCAGCGCCTCTTCGGCCTCAGGGGTGAGCGTCAGCACCTTGAGCTGATCGCCCAAATGGTCCAACGCCCGCAAGCTGGTGTTTTGCATGCGTTTGAGGCGCTGCATCGTGGCGAGGTAAGGCTTGAGCCGCTGGGTTTCCACCAGCGACTTGCTCGACAAGTCCAGCAGACTGTTAAGGCGCTCGGCGGTGACGCGCAACACCCGCTCACCGCCTTCAGTCAGGCGTTGCGGGCGACGCGCCGGTTCTGCCGCCGGCTCGGGCAGCGGCGCCAGCTCGACCGGCGCAGGCGCCTCAGGCACCACGGGCTCAGGCGCAAGCAGCAGTTGCGACACATCAAACGGCGGTGGCGCCACCCGTGCCGTCGGGGCAGAAGGCTCGACCAGCCGGTTCATCAAGGCCACGTAGGCCTCGATGTCGGCCGAGGTCACCGTATTGCCCGGCGTCGCAATGCGCATCAGCAAATCAGTGCCCTGCAACAAGGCATCAATGTGCTCGGGTTGCAGGTACAAGCGCCCTTCCTGCGCGCTGACCAGGCAATCTTCCATGACATGGGACACGCTGACCCCGGCCTCGACCCCGACAATCCGCGCCGCGCCCTTGAGCGAGTGGGCCGCGCGCATGCAGGCTTCCAACTGATCGGCCTGGGTCGGGTTACGCTCCAGCGCCAGCAAACCGGCATTGAGCACTTGGGTCTGGGCTTCGGCCTCCAGACTGAACAACTCCAGCAACGAGGCGTCGCGCATTTGCTCGGGGGTCATGTGAGGCTCCGGGTAATCGCGCCGAGCAACTGCTCTTCATCCAGCCAGCGCAGGCTGCGGGTTTTCCAGTGCAAGACACCCCGGGTGAAAATGGCGCTGGCGTGTTCGCCCGACAACGACGCGGTATTGAGCACACGCTCTTCAATGTTGTGAATGCCATCGACCTCGTCCACCGGCACCACCACCGGCCCACCGGGCGCGGCCACAATCAGCATGCGCGGCATCACCCGCTGCGCGGGCGTGACACTCACCGTCGGGTCCAGCCCCAGCAGCTCGACCAGCGACAGGCAGGGCACCAGCGCGCCGCGCACATTGGCCACGCCCATCAGGGCCCGGGAGCGTTGGTGCGGCAGCGAGTGAATCGACTGCAAAGGCGCGACTTCATCCAGGCAACGGGTCGCCAGCGCCAGCCACTCGCCGCCCATGCGAAACACCACCAGTGAACGGGTCGCGTGGGCGTGCTCAAGGTCCTGCGGCGCGGCAAAATCCTGCTCGTCCTGCACAAAGGCATAGCGATCGAGCAAACGCGTGGCCGCCGCCGCATACACCGAACAGTTACGGCAATGAATGTGTGCTGGCAGCAGCGGGCAGGATTTATCGCCGTACACGCCAATACGGTTCCAGCAATCATCAATCGTCTGGGCTTCGGTGTGGATCAAACTCTGGGCGGACAGACCGTTCATGATTTGCGCTCACTGTGAAGGGCCCGCTCATTGCGCGCAGCCCGGGCCTGCAAACGCTGAGCGCCTGCCACATCGCCCTGCGAGGCCAGCAGTGCCGCCAGATGCGCCAGCGCCTCGGCATGTTGGGGTTGCAGGTACAACGCCTTGCGATAAAAGCCTTGGGCCTGTGCGGTCTGGCCTTCGACATCGCTGAGCAGGCCCAGCCAATAAAACACCTGAGCCTGCGGCCCATGCTGCTGCAACGCCTGTTCGCACAAGGCGCGGGCTTCACGGCTTTTGCCTTCATTGGCCAATTGCGCAATGGTCTCCAGCACCCCGCGCGGCGCCTCGTCGGGCACACGCGCGACCTGAGCCGGCGGCGGGGGCGGTGTGTGAGGGCGCGCCGCAAACGGGCGACTGACCGGCGCCATCGGCAGCGGCAAAGGTTTGACCGGCGCTGTACGCTCAACCGGCCTCGGCAACACGGCGGGCGGCTCTTGGCTGTGACAAAAGGCGAAGGATTGCGGGGCGTTGATCGAACGCATGCCCAGCCCGTGCAGCAAACTGCCCTCAGCCGGGCCGATGAACAGCACCCCGTCCAGACGCGTCATACGCGTGAGGGCGTCGAGCGCCTGCTGTTGGGTTTTGAGGTCGAAATAAATCAACAAATTGCGGCAGAACACAAAATCATAAGGCGGCTGACTCGCCGTCAGGGCCGGGTCCAGCACATTGCCGACCTTAAACTCGATCTGCTCACGCACCCGCGCCGACACGTGATACCCGTCGGCTTCGAGGGTGAAATGCCGCTCGCGAAAACCGATGTCCTGACCGCGAAACGAATTCTTGCCATACACCGCACGCTGGGCGCGCTGAATCGAAAGCGGGCTGATGTCCAGCGCCTCGACCCTGAACTGGTGCGCGGCAAACCCGGCGTCAAACATCGCCATCGCTATCGAATACGGCTCTTCGCCGGTCGAACACGGCAGGCTCAGCAGGCGCAGCACCCGCGGAGCCGTTTGCGCGGCCAGCCGCTCGCGGGCCAGGCGACCCAGCGTGGCAAATGATTCGGGGTAACGGAAAAACCAGGTCTCGGGCACGATCACCGACTCGATCAGCGCCTGCTGCTCGTCGGCCGAGGCATTGAGCCGCTGCCAATACTCATCGTGATCCTGCATGTTCAGCGCGGTGCAGCGCTGACGCACCGCCCGCTCAATAATCGCCGGGCCCACCGACGCCACATCCAGCCCGATGCGCCGTTTCAGAAAATCGAAAAACCGTTGATCGGCACTCATGGGCGGGCCTGCCGGGTCAGGTCAATACGCTGTTCAGGGAACAACAACCCGCGCACGGCAGGCGTCAACAGGTCATCCACGCGAATCCACTGCAACAGGCCATCCTTGTCTTTACGCACCGGCCCCAAATACGGCGCCTCGCGGTTATCCAGCCCGTATGACTGAAAATCTGCCACCTCACAGCGCAGGGTTTCACTGGCCTGCTCCAGCACCAGGCCCAGCAAATGACCGTGATGGCGCACCAACACCAAACGCGTGCTGGTGCGGGCCACGGCGCTCTGGCCGAAGGTCATGGCACTGACATCAATCACCGGCACCATCTGCCCGCGATGAGCAAACACACCGGCCACCCACGCCGGTGCATGGGCAATGGGCTTGAGCGGCAAACGCGGCAACACTTCCACCACGTCCACCGCTTGCAGGGCATAGCGTTCGGTGCCGATAAAAAACACCAGAAACAGGCATTGCTTCGACGCCTTGACGGCTTCGCGCGGCGCGAGAGGCACGCTCATCAGACTTTAAAACGCGAAACGCCGCTGCGCAGCCCGACCGCCACCTGACTCAATTCATCGATGGCAAAGCTGGCCTGACGCAGGGACTCAACGGTCTGGCTACTGGCATCCCCCAATTGCACCAACGCGTGGTTAATCTGCTCGGCGCCGGTGGCCTGGGCCTGCATGCCTTCGTTGACCATCAACACCCGTGGCGCCAGCGCCTGCACCTGATGGATGATCTGCGACAACTGCTCGCCCACCTGCTGCACCTCGGACATGCCGCGGCGCACCTCTTCGGAGAACTTGTCCATGCCCATCACACCGGCCGACACCGCCGACTGAATCTCGCGCACCATCTGCTCGATGTCATACGTGGCGACGGCCGTCTGATCCGCCAGGCGGCGCACCTCGGTGGCGACCACGGCAAACCCGCGCCCGTACTCACCGGCCTTCTCGGCCTCAATCGCGGCGTTGAGCGACAGCAGGTTGGTCTGATCGGCCACCTTCACAATGGTCACCACCACCTGATTAATATTGCCGGCCTTCTCATTGAGAATCGCCAACTTGGCGTTCACCAGATCGGCGGCGCCCATGACCGAGTGCATGGTGTCCTCCATGCGCGCCAGCCCTTGTTGGCCGGAACCGGCCAGAATCGACGCTTGATCGGCGGCCGACGTGACCTCCGTCATGGTGCGCACCAGATCCCGAGACGTGGCCGCGATTTCGCGAGACGTGGCGCCGATTTCCGTGGTGGTGGCGGCGGTTTCGGTAGCGGTGGCCTGTTGCTGCTTGGACGTGGCGGCAATCTCGGTCACCGAGGTGGTGACCTGCACCGAAGAACGCTGCGCCTGCGACACCAGCGCCGTCAGCTCGGCCATCATGTCGTTGAAGCCAGTTTCGACGGCCCCGAACTCATCTTTACGCTCAAGGTTCAACCGCTTGCTCAAATCCCCGGAGCGCATGACCTCAAGGATCGAGACAATGCGCTGCATCGGCGACATGATCGAGCGCAACAACAAAAAGCCCAACAGCCCCGCCGCCAGCACCGCAATGGCCAGCGAAATCAACATACTGGCCTTAGCCGTCAGCACCGCATCGGAGATGTTGTTACTGGCCCGAATCGCGGCGTTCTGGTTGTCCTGAATCACCTTATTGAGCTGCACCCGACCGGCGCTCCAGTCGGGGGTCAATTGCGCGTTCAACACCGTGCGGGCCTGGGGCATGTCGTTCTTTTCAAACAGCGCGAGAACCGTGTTCAGCGACTGGTCGTATTTTTTATGCAGCGCGACAAACTCTTCATACAACGTCTCATCCCCGTCACCGCTGATGGTGGCGCGATAGCCGGCGAGTTCGTTGGCCAGGCGGCTTTCGTAGGAGCTGTAGAGGTCTTGTTCGTCCTTGGTCAGGGGACGGCCCTCGCCTTCATTCATCAGGTGCAGGGTTTGCACGTAACTGTCGACCCACGCGCTGCGGATCATGGAGCTGTGGTACAGGCCCGGGATCGAGTCGGTGCGGACTTTGTCTTCGCTGGTTTCGATTTTGACCAAGCGTGAATACGCCGCGACGATCATCAACAGCATGATGGCAATGATTACGGCAAAGCTCGCCAAGATGCGTTGGCGTAACGTCCAGTTCTTCACAGTCGATCCTCGGGGTGCCGTTGAAATGAGGGGGAGTATAGCCGAGGGTAAGGGAGGATTCGTACGGGGTTTGAGACCGATCTCACATGGATCAGTTAAAAAAACGTACACAGGGTTACATCCCGAACGGATGAGCGAAGCACCTAAGGGATCTTGATCGTGCTCGTACTCTTGAAAAGTCTCCCTGCTGCCACGCGATTGCAGGCACACCGCAAAGGCCCCTCACAGCAGGCTGAACGCAGGTGCTGTTGCGGGGGTGGGTCGGCAGGAGCCGAGCCAGCCGTGCTGGGCCATGGATGGCCCGTCACGGCGTGCCCCTGCAACAGTGCCGGAGTGAAGGCACCGTCGAGCCAGAGCGAGACGGCCGTATGGCAGGGCAAGGCCTTTTTGGTTCCTTTTGTGGCTGTTTGACAAAAGGGACTCGCTGTAAGAGCGAAACCCATCGTCCAGTTAGACGCTGATGCCGGATAGGTGCCGCCCTGTCCCTGTTAAGCAACCGGGTACATATCCGCTTGATGTGTGAGGGCCTTCTACGGGTTACATCCGAACGGATGAGCGAAAAACCCAAGTGATCTTGATCTTGATCTTGAAAAGTCTTCCTGCTGCCACGCGATTGCAGGCACACCGCAAAGGCCCCTCACAGCAGGCTGAACGCAGGTGCTGTTGCGGGGGTGGGTCGGCAGGAGCCGAGCCAGCCGTGCTGGGCCATGGATGGCCCGTCACGGCGTGCCCCCGCAACAGTGCCGGAGTGAAGGCACCGTCGAGCCAGAGCGAGGCGGCCGTATGGCAGGGCAAGGCCTTTTTGGTTCCTTTTGTGGCTGTTTGACAAAAGGGACTCGCTGTAAGAGCGAAACCCATCGTCCAGTTAGACGCTGATGCCGGATAGGTACGCCCTGTCCCTGTTAAGCAACCGGGTACATATCCGTTTGATGTGTGAGGGCCTTCTACGGGTTACATCCGAACGGATGAGCGAAAAACCCAAGTGATCTTGATCTTGATCTTGAAAAGTCTTCCTGCTGCCACGCGATTGCAGGCACAGCGCAAAGGCCCCTCACAGCAGGCTGAACGCAGGTGCTGGTGCGGGGGTGGGTCGGCAGGAGCCGAGCCAGCCGTGCTGGGCCATGGATGGCCCGTCACGGCGTGCCCCCGCAACAGTGCCGGAGTGAAGGCACCGTCGAGCCAGAGCGAGACGGCCGTATGGCAGGGCAAGGCCTTTTTGGTTCCTTTTGTGGCTGTTTGACAAAAGGGACTCGCTGTAAGAGCGAAACCCATCGTCCAGTTAAATGCTGATGCCGGATATGTACGCCCTGTCCCTGTTAAGCAACCGGGTACATATCCGTTTGATGTGTGAGGGCCTTCTACGGGTTCCGCCCTTACGGCGGCTCACTTTTGGCAAACAGCCCCAAAAGTAAGCAAAAGGTCCTTGCCCTGCCATACGGCCGCCTCGCCTAGGCTCGACGGTGCCCTCGCTCCGGCGATATGACGGGGGCACGCCGTGACGGGCCATCCATGGCCCAGCACGGCTGTCTCGGCATCCTGCCTCGTCACCCCCGTCATACCCCCTGCGCTCGGCCTTCTGTGAGGGGCCTTTGCGGTGTTCTCAGGGTTGAGTGGCAGCAATAACAGACCTTCTGTGGCGTTCTCACGCTTGAGTGGCAGCAGTAAAAGGCCTTTGCCGTGTTTTTAAGCAAAGGGCCTTTGGGGTGTTTTCAGGTTTTGAGTGGTAGCCGCAAAACGGCTGGGGAGATAGCGTTTAAAAACGCCGTCTGCAAAGACTCAACTCGGCTGCAATCGCCACCCCAACACATTGAGCAGATCACACCCGTCACGCAGCAACACGGCTGCGGTGGCTGCCAGATGCTTGAGGTCAACGGCATCTGCCTCCTGCACCTCGCGGCTGGAAAAGGTTTCCATCAATTGGGTAACCGCCAGCACACGGGCCGTGGCATTGGCATGCAACACATCAAGCGGGGCGTTTCGGTCAATCAGCAAGGCGGGGATGGTGCAGTCGATAGCGGTTAGCGGGATATACGGGGACTTAATCATTGAGACAACTCCTAGATCTTGCGATTAGGCCACCCACTTCCCGTCGCCAAACGAAATCAAAGGTGGCTGCTGTACGCGGGTTGGCGAACCGGCAGAATCTAGGAAAACCCGGCAGACCCGAAGATCTCCCGCGCACAGCAGCCATAAAGGATGGCGATGCAAAATACACGCTTCGCCAGATACAACAACCATTACGCTTCCAAAATCCTGTCCAGGTCGCCAAACCCGGTCGCCCCGAGGGGCGAGCGCAAACTATAGGCGTGACCGAACAGCCTCATCAATCAGCAAACCTGTACGAAACCTCCCGCAATTGCGTGCGTACAAATCGTAGTGCGCCGTCACGCCCGTGCAGCACACGGCGGCTAGGCCGCCTGGTGAACCTGACGCTCAAGTTCGGCCTTGAGCCCCGGCTCCAGCTTGAGCTGTTTGGCCAGTTCGTCCAGGTAGGCACGTTCCATAAAGTGTTCTTCATCCACCAGCATCACGCTGGCGATGTACATTTCGGCCGCCATTTCCGGGGTGCTTGCCGCTCGTGCCACTTCGGCCGGGTCCAGCGGTTTGTTCAGCTCGGCTTTTAACCAGTCCTGCACACCCGAGTCGCCACTGATTTTGTGGAACTCGCCTTCGATCAATTGCCGCTCACGGTCGTCGATGTGGCCATCGGCTTTGGCCGCCGCGACCAGCGCCTTGAGGATGGCCTGGCTGTGCTGTTCCACTTGCACAGGCGGGATGCGGTCGATGGTTTGCGGTTCGGTTTGCGGCGCGGTGCCCTGGCTGGCCTGCCAGTTGCCGTAGGCTTTGTAGGCCAGGACGCCCAGCGCCGCCAAACCGCCGTAGGTGATGGCTTTGCCGCCGATTTTGCGTGCGCTTTTGTTGCCCAGCAGCAGGCCCATGGCGCCAGCGGCCAGTGCCCCGCCCCCCGCGCCCGAGAGCAGGCTGCCTAACCCGCCCGAACCACTGAGTAAGCCGCCGAGTGCGCCTTTGTCAGCACCCGCGCCGGGTTTTGCAGCACCGGTTTTGTTTTGCAACAACTCTTGGCCAGACTTGAGTAACTGATCGAGCAATCCACGCGTATTCATACACAGCCTCTAGCAACAGGGTTGGGGGAAGTCAGCAGGCCGACAGAGTAGTTCGCGGCCACGCAACGCAGTCAGTTCGTTTGCTTCCAGATGTTGCACCGAGCTTGCCAAACCCACCTTAATTGAACCTGAAGGTGGCCCGGCGCACGCCGCAAACACGCGGGATACGCCGGGGCGGGGTCATTCGCGCAGGTCGGATTCGTGGATGGGTTGATCGCGATGCGTGGCGCGCTGGTATTGCGCCGGCCAGGTCGCCTGTTTGCCGCCCAGGTCGTCATCGGCATGCAAGGGCCAGTAAGGGTCGCGCAGCAGTTCGCGGGCCAGCAGGATCAGGTCGGCCTGGCCGGTGCGCAGGATGTGCTCGGCCTGGGCCGGTTCGGTAATCATGCCGACCGTGCCGGTGGCGATGCCCGATGCCTTGCGGATGCTTTCTGCAAAACGCGTCTGATACCCCGGCCCGACGGGGATTTCAGCATTGGCCGAGGTGCCTCCCGAGGACACGTCGATCAGGTCGACGCCCAGCGCTTTGAGGCGGCGCGCCAGTTCGACGGTTTCGTCGGGGTTCCAGCCGTCTTCTACCCAGTCGGTGGCCGATACCCGCACGAACAGGGGCAGTTCTTGCGGCCAGACTTCGCGCACCGCTTCGGTCACTTGCAGCACCAGGCGAATGCGGTTTTCGAACGAACCGCCGTATTGGTCGCGGCGCTGGTTGCTCAATGGCGAGAGGAATTGATGCAACAGGTAGCCGTGCGCCGCATGCACTTCAACCACCGAAAACCCGGCTTCGAGCGCGCGTTTGGCGGCGTCGGCAAAGGCCTGGATGACGTCCTGGATCTGGCGTTCGTCCAGTTGCGTGGGCACGGTGTGGCGCGGGTCGAAGGCAATGGGCGATGGCCCGACCGGCACCCAGCCGCCCTCTTCTACCCTGACGCTGCCTTGTTTGCCCAACCACGGACGCCAGGTACTGGCCTTACGCCCGGCGTGGGCCAGTTGAATACCGGCGACGGCGCCCTGGGCGCGTATGAAACGGGTGATGCGTTGCAGCGGTTCGATCTGTTGGTCGTTCCACAGCCCAAGGTCTTGTGCGGTGATGCGACCGTCAGCGGTGACGGCGGTGGCTTCGGTGAAGATCAGCCCGGCGCCGCCCACGGCGCGGCTGCCCAAGTGGACCAAATGCCAGTCGTTGGCCAACCCGTCGACACTGGAATACTGGCACATGGGCGAGACCGCGATGCGGTTCAAGAAGGTCAGTTGGCGCAGGGTATAGGGTTCGAGCAGCAGGCTCATGGGTCACCTCTCATGTCAGTGGGCAAACGCCAGACGGCTTGACGTCGGTGTGCCGACCAAGCGCTTACCAGAGATTAGTCGACAACACTGAAAGAGGTGGGGTTCAAATCCGCTGGCGGGTCAGCGCGGTTCGATGTGGGCGATCATCAGTTGCACGGTTTCGTTGCCCCGGAACTCGTTGAGGTCGAGCTTGTAGGCCAGTTCAACCCAACGGATGGTCGGGTTGGGCCACACGTCGCGGTCGATGCCGAACGCAATGCCGTCGAGTTTGACGCTGCCGCATTCGGTTTTGAGCACCACTTTGAGGTGCCGTTCACCGACGATCCGTTGTTCCACCAGCTCAAATACCCCGTGAAACAGCGGTTCGGGGAAGTGTTGCCCCCAGGGGCCGGCGTTGCGCAAGGCACGCGCCAGCTCAAGGTGGAACTCTTCGACAGTCAGGCTGCCATCGGACAGCAGGCGCCCGGTGAGGTCTTCTTCACGCAGTTGACGCCGCACTTCGGCATCGAACGCCTGGCTGAACTGTTCAAAGTTCGCCACCGGCAAGGTCAGCCCGGCGGCCATGGCGTGGCCGCCGTATTTGGCGATCAGGTCAGGGTGTTGCGCTGCGACCACGCTCAGTGCGTCGCGGATGTGAAAGCCCGGCACGGAGCGCCCCGACCCTTTGAGCAGGCCGTCGCCCGCATCGGCAAACGCAAAGGTGGGCCGGAAATAACGCTCTTTGAGGCGCGAGGCCAAAATCCCGATGACCCCTTGGTGCCAGTCCGGGTCGAACAGGCATAACCCGAACGGCATCGAGTCGACCGGGAGTTCCTTGAGCTGGGCCAGTGCTTCGCGCTGCATGCCTTGCTCGATGGATTTGCGGTCCTGGTTCATCTCGTCCAGTTGGGCGGCCATGGCGCGCGCGGCGTTGGCGTCGTCGGTGAGCAGGCATTCGATGCCCAGACTCATGTCGTCCAGACGCCCCGCCGCATTGAGCCGCGGGCCGAGGATGAAGCCAAGGTCGGTCGAGGTGATGCGCGTATGATCGCGCTTGGCCACTTCCAGAATGGCCTTGAGCCCCGGCCGGGCGCGACCGGCGCGAATCCGTTCCAAGCCCTGATGCACCAGAATCCGGTTGTTGGCGTCCAGTGGCACCACGTCCGCCACACTGCCCAAGGCCACCAGATCCAGCAGTTCAGCGATGTTGGGCGCCTGGCTGTGTTCGTATCGGCCCAGGCTGTTTAAACGCGCGCGCAGCGCGATCAGCACATAGAAAATCACCCCCACCCCGGCCAAGGCCTTGCTGGGAAACGCGCAGCCCGGCTGGTTGGGGTTGACGATGGCATCGGCGGCGGGCAGTTCTGTGCCCGGCAAGTGGTGGTCGGTGACCAACACCTTGAGCCCGGCCTTTTTCGCCGCGGCGACCCCTTCGACGCTGGAGATGCCGTTGTCGACCGTGATGAGCAACTGCGGCTCGCGGGTCAGGGCGACTTCGACGATTTCCGGGGTCAGGCCGTAGCCGTACTCAAAGCGGTTGGGCACCAGGTAATCGACATGCGCCGCCCCCAGTAACCGCAAGCCCAGCATGCCGACGGTGCTGGCCGTCGCGCCATCGGCGTCGAAGTCACCGACGATCAGGATGCGCTGACGCTGGTCCAGCGCCTGCACCAGCAAATCCACCGCGGCCTCGATACCTTTGAGCTGCTGGTACGGGATCAACCGCGCCAGGCGCTTGTCCAGTTCAGCCTGTGATTGCACGCCACGGGCGGCGTACAACCGTGTCAGCAACGTCGGCATTTCGCCCAGAAAAGGCAGGGTTTCAGGCAATGGACGAGGTTCGATGCGCATAAGCGGGGGATGTGTCTCTGAGTCTGAAGGTGGAAAGATTGAAGCAGGCCGAGGATTAACCGCGTTCGCCGGTCAACCACTGCAATTGCACTTCGTGCTGGCCGCGGTCGTCGGTCACGAAGATCGTGCCTTCGCTGATCATCACGTCCCACTTGATCACCCGTGGCATGTCTTTGGCCAAGGTTTCGAGGACCTCTTGCGGCACGGCCGCCACGTTGACGTTTTTCAGGTTTTTGATCGCCGGAATCACTTTGCCTTCCCAGACGCGCAGGCTGCCGTAGGCCAGCAAGCTGGTGCGTTCGGTGCGGCGCGAACACCAGGTCAGGCGCTCGGCGTCCGGCTGGCCGACTTCGATCCAGTGCAAAACACGGTCATCCAGGCTTTTTTCCCACAGCGCCGGTTCGTCTACATCAGACAGGCCGCGTCCAAAGGACAGTTGCTCGTTGTACCAGAAGGCATACGCCAGCAAACGCACGGTCATGCGCTCTTCGGTTTCCGAAGGGTGACGGGCGATGGTCTGTTTTACGCTCTCATACACACCGCGATCAAGGTCGGTGAGGTTGAGTTCAAACTTGTAAGTCGTGGACGGCTGGGCCATGAACGGGCTTCTTGATACGGAGAAAGGCGGCAAGTCTACCCGATACGCCAAGGATCAACGAACTCTGCGGCTTCTTGCGCGCCCGCTCCTATGTTAAAAGGCTGTACTCGCACGCTCCCGGACAAGGATTACTCATGCCCCTCGCTGCCAAACCCCTTTCGGGCCTTAAGGTCGTCGAACTCGGAACGCTGATCGCCGGGCCGTTCGCTTCGCGTATTTGCGCCGAATTCGGGGCTCAGGTGATCAAGGTTGAATCCCCGGACGGGGGCGATCCGCTGCGCAAATGGCGCAAGCTGTATGAGGGCACGTCGCTGTGGTGGTTCGTGCAGGCGCGTAACAAGAAATCCCTGACGCTGAACCTCAAGCACCCTGATGGCCTTCAGGTGCTCAAGGCGTTGCTGGCCGACGCGGACATCCTGATCGAGAACTTTCGCCCCGGTGTGCTCGAAAAGCTCGGGCTGGGGTGGGACGTGTTGCATGCCTTGAACCCCAAGCTGGTCATGGTCCGCCTGTCGGGCTTTGGCCAGACCGGGCCGATGAAGGATCAGCCGGGCTTCGGGGCCGTGGGTGAATCGATGGGCGGGCTGCGTTACATCACCGGCTTCGAAGACCGCCCGCCCGTGCGCACTGGTATTTCCATTGGCGACTCGATTGCCGCGCTGTGGGGCGTGATCGGTGCATTGATGGCCTTGAGGCACCGCGAGGTGAATGGCGGCCAAGGCCAAGTGGTGGATGTGGCGTTGTATGAAGCCATTTTCGCGATGATGGAAAGCATGGTCCCGGAGTTCGATGTGTTCGGTTTTATTCGCGAACGCACGGGCAATATCATGCCGGGCATTACCCCCTCTTCGATCCATACCAGCCTGGACGGCAAGCACGTCCAGATTGGCGCCAACGGCGATGCGATTTTCAAACGGTTCATGCAGCTGATTGGCCGTGACGACTTGGCAAACGACCCGCAGCTGGCCAGCAATGACGGGCGTGACGCACGACGCGATGAACTGTATGGCGTGATTGATCGCTGGGTGGCCTCGCTGCCGCTGGACACGGTGCTTGAGCAACTGAATACCGCGCAGGTGCCGGCCAGTCGTATTTTCTCGGCGCAAGACATGTTCAGCGACCCGCAGTTTCTGGCGCGGGAGATGTTCCTGAGTGCCAAATTGCCCGACGGCAACGACTTTAAAATGCCGGGCATTGTGCCCAAGCTCTCCGAGACCCCTGGGTCGGCCGAGTGGGTGGGCCCCGAGCTGGGCGCCCATAACGATGAAGTGCTGGGCGCGTTGGGCTACGACGCCTCGGCCATTGCGGCACTGAAACACGACGGTGCCATTTAGCAGAGGGGCTCGGCCCCTTTTCAAACGCTGTAGAAGGAACACCGCACCATGACGATTCGCTCATGGCGGCCAAGCCGTTGGGCTCAATTCATTCCTTGGGCGATGCTGGGCTGGGCGTGCATGAGTTCCGGGGCCGAAAAACTCACATGGCTGATGCGCGATTTACCGCCGCTAACCGTCTTTGAGGGCCCGCAAAAAGGTCAGGGGGTGATTGATCAGCTCATGCCCTTACTGATCGCCAGCCTGCCCGAATACGAACATGTGGTGGTCAAAGTCAATCGGGCCCGTGCCATGCAAATGCTGCAGGACCCGACGCTGACGTGCGACCCGGCGCTGGTGTGGAATCCCTCACGCGCACAATCGATTGCCTACTCGGCGCCGGTCATGGGCTTACACAGCAACGGGCTGGTGATCCGCCAAAGCGATGAGCCGAAGATCGCGCCTTATGTCACGGATCAGTCGGTGGACCTTAAGCGCATGCTCAATGCACAAGGCGTCCGGCTGGGGGTGGTGGCCAAACGCAGTTATGGCATGTGGATCGATGAGCAGCTGGCGCATAGCGAGGACCGCCAGCTGTTTGTTCACCATGGCAATGATGCCTTGGGCAGCCTGTTGCAAATGCAGCATGCCGGCCGGCTGGAAGGTGTTTTGGGGTATTGGCCCGAGATTCAGTCCAAGGCCCGGCAGCAAGGCTTGCCGTTTGAAACACTGCTGTTCTACCGGATTTTGGGCGCGCCCACGTATCAGCCGATTTATATCGGGTGCTCCGACACCCCTGCGGGCCACGAAGCGTTGGGCCGGATTAACCGGGCATTAGCCACGTTGGAGCCGGACGCGTTGCGTGAGGCTGAAGCTCAGTGGCAGGAGCCCGGCCACCCTGACGACTACGTGAATGGACAAGCAAGTCCGCCAAAGCGCCCACGCTGACAAATTGCGCTCAAAAAAAACCCCGAGCAGTGGGGAGTCAACTCGGGGTTTAACAGGATCAGGTGATCCGCTCGACGGGCGTCAGGCATCGGAGCAAAACGCTTGATCCCGTCGATGAAAAATCTGACAAGCCGGTAAGAAAAAAGGTTCCCTCAGGCCTGCAATCAATTTGCCTCAGCGGCCCAACGTGTTGAAACATGGCACCTGGTAGGCCTGCAACAGCTGGTTCAAGCGACTCACACTGACGGGTTTGGTCAGAGAGCCCAATACCTTGAGGCCTTCGCGGCGCGCCCGGCTGGCGGCCTTTTCAACAACATGCGGCGCGGCGCAGGTCTGGATGATCAACGCCGATGCATGGCGCTGCTGGGCCAGCTCAGTGATCAGGTCAAGCCCCGAGGTGGTGTCCAGGTAAAGGTCGCAAATGGCGATATCGATAGCACCGCGTACCGCAAGTGAGTGACGTGCCGCCTCCAGGCTTGAAGCGGTCAGCACGTCGAAAATGCGGCATGCATTCAACATTTGATGCAGGGTCATCAACTGAAAAGGGTTGTCTTCAAGGATCAGTACTTTCAGGTTTTGCATCATGAACCTTTACAGCTGCGGGACGATTGCTCGAATGGAGCGCACTGTAGAAGGCTCAAACTGAACAGAACATAAGACAAATCTTGAATTACGGTAAGAACACTCCTACGAAAACCAGCCACTTTGAAACGCGAAGGGGCCAATCAAGGGATATCCCACTTCCTCCCTTCCGACCCGTCAAACCAGCCTCCCACCAACCCCTCCAACTGCCCGGTCGATGAGTAAAAAGGGACAGTCCACTGATACACCTCTGTACTGCAGGCTTTGAATTCCATGACACGCTTTATGTAAAACGGCTTTCGGCTGCGGATAACGTCCAGCAACTCTCGATGTAACTGCTCGGCCAGGGTGGGGGGATAAAGATTCGCTTCAAGGCTGTTTAAACCCTGGATGCGCTCCAGCTTGATGGATAAACGCTCTTCATAACTGCGGTTGCAGGTGACTATTTCACCTTTGACACCGACTACAAAAATGGGGCTGGGAATGCCGTCCAGGTAACGGCGCTGAAACTCGATAGCCTCCTGTAATTGAGCTTCGCGTGCATGCCCCAGCACAATCTGGTTATGCAGGCGCCGATTGCACAAAAACAACAACAGGCCCACCACCAGCAGAGCTGCCATTGGTCCATACAGCCATGGCGAGTGATGAAGGGGCCTCTCAACAAGCGGCGCCTTCCTTACCCCGCCCAACCACTTGCTTCTCAAGGTGCGGATTTCGGTCATGGTCATGGCTTCAAGCGCCTTGTTCAGGGTGCTCAAGAGTTCGGGGTGCTTTGCATGCACCGAAAACGTATCGGCTGACCAGCGGCCTTCGACGGTACGGCCCACCTTGAGACGACCCGGCGGATACAGGTACGCCTGTGTCTCGCTTTGAATCGTCGCGTCGGCCTCGCCTTTTTCCACCAGGCTCCTGGCCTGATCGAAACTCGCGACCGTGTGCACTTCGATCTCCGGATGGTCGCGCCGGATCATGGCTTCAAGGGCATGCCTGGCGGGAAGTGCCAACACCTTGCCGGACAACTGCTCCAATGATCCGAGCCGTGAGTCGTGGGTGCGAACGATGAAAACCCAGGGCGCACCGCCGTAGGAGTACGTGAAGTTCAGAAACTCCTTTCGCTCCGGACTGATAGACAGCGTGGCGTTCATTTGGCCTCGACCACTCTTGAGCAGGCCCAACGTTTGGGCGGTCGAAAACGACTCTTCATGGACGAATTGCAGCCCGGTCATGCGTGATATGCGCGCAAGGATGTCAATGCTCAAGCCTTCCCACTCGCCCCTGGCGTTGCGAAAGGTATAGAGCGGATATTGCTGGCTCACCACCGTGACCACGGGGTTAGCCTTGATCCACTCGCGCTCGGCGGGGAGCAAGTCGATGTGTTGCTGGGCAATGCTGCCCTCAAGGCCTTGGGTCCAGCGAGAAAGAATAAGTTCTGAGAGCGTCTGATCCACACTGTTGAGTACCTGATTGATCAGGCTCGTCAACTGGCGGTCTGCCAGACGCGTCGCAAAGGCGAAGCCCGATACCGGTATGGCGCTGTCATCGATGATGCGCAACCTTGAATAAGGACGAATGCTATTGAACGCCTGGACGATGACCTCATTGCCGATGAAGGCATCGATGTCCCCTTCTATCAGGGCTTCCATGGCGCTGTGCATCGTGGGGGTGATGATGATTTCGCTGTCAGGGTAAAACGCATGGGCGGCGGGTATGTCGATGTAACCGTCCAGGAAGCCGATCTTTTTGCCCGACCAGTCATCTATGGATTCAGACTCAATATCACGTCCGACAATCACCGGTTGATCCACCATGTAATCCTGCGAGAACTCGATGCCCTCGATCCCGCGCTCAAACCCGCTGGCGCTGGTCAATACATCGATCTTGCCAGCCAGCAGCTCGGCTACGGCCTGATCGCGCTTGCGAAAGCCAAGCACCTCGACCTGGACCCCTAACGTGTCACGAATGATGCTCAGGTAATCGGCACTGATGCCTTGATAACGGTTTCGATCGTTGGTGATATCGATGGGCTCGTAACCATCGAGGGTGATGCCCACGCGTAGTTTGCCGCGCTCCTGCAGCCAGCGTTTTTCTTCGCTGTCCAGACGCAGGGGTTTAAAACTGGCAAAGCTGGGAGGCAACTTGAAGGGTAAGCCGTGTGCGGCATCGGCAGACGGCATAAAGCCCAGCACACCGAGAATCAGCACGGCGTTTATCCATGATCCAAATGCCTGAAAAGTACGTGACATTGCAGCTTCCTTGACCGACAACTCGCCAGCCTTGGAGGGCGAGAACGGCGCAAGTTTGCCACGCACAAACAAAAAAGCCCGTCAGGCGACGGGCTTCAATATCTGTAGGACAAGACCTGTTACAAGGCTTTGCCTCGGTTGCCATGCTGGCCCACAAAGGCTTGAACCGCTTTCAGGTCATTTGCCAGAACGGTGTAACGCTCTTCTCGTGCAAACAAATCAGAAAGATGCGCTGGCAGTTGCAATGCCTTTCCTACGCCTGCCTTCTCAACCGCCTCGGGGAACTTGACCGGGTGAGCAGTGCCTAGAATCACCATGGGGGTGTCCAGGCTACGACGGCACTCACGTGCAGCCTTGACGCCGATGGCCGTATGCGGATCCAGCACTTCGCCGGTCTCTGCGAACACCTGGGCAATGGTTTCACAGGTCTGGGTGTCGTCGACGGCCAACGAGTCAAACAGGCGGCGGGCTTCGGTCCAGCGATCGTCTTCAACGCTGAAGTGGCCGGTTTGCTTGAACGTGTCCATCAGCTCGGCAACCAGCGCCCCGTTACGCCCGTGCAGGTCGAACAGCAAGCGTTCGAAGTTCGAGGACACCATGATGTCCATCGATGGCGACAGGGTCGCGTGCAGGGTTTCTTTGGCGTACTGATTGCCGCTCATGAAGCGGTGCAGGATGTCGTTGCGGTTGGTGGCGACAATCAATTGATTGATTGGCAGGCCCATGTTGCGCGCCAGGTAACCGGCGAAGATGTCGCCGAAGTTGCCGGTGGGCACCGAGAACGACACGGAACGGTGCGGCCCGCCCAACTGCAAGGCTGCGTGGAAGTAGTAGACGATCTGGGCCATGATTCGCGCCCAGTTGATCGAGTTGACGGCAACCAGGCGCGTGCCCTTGAGGAAGCCCTGGTCCGCGAAGCTGGCCTTGACCATTTCCTGGCAGTCGTCGAAGTTGCCTTCGATGGCCAGGTTGTGGATATTGTCACCGAACAGCGTGGTCATCTGGCGACGCTGCACTTCAGACACCCGGTTATTGGGGTGCAGGATGAAAATGTCCACGTTCTCGCAGTGCTTGCAGCCTTCAATCGCCGCCGAGCCAGTGTCCCCCGAGGTAGCGCCGACAATGACCACCCGCTCGCCGCGCTTTTCAAGCACGTAGTCGAGCAAGCGACCCAGCAGTTGCAGGGCGAAATCCTTGAAGGCCAGGGTCGGGCCGTGGAACAGCTCCAACACCCATTCATTGCCATTGAGCTGACGCAGCGGCGCGACCGCCGCGTGGGAGAACACGCCGTAGGTTTCTTCGAGAATCTTTTTGAAGTCGGCATCCGGGATGCTGCCCGTCACGAACGGACGCATCACGCGAAATGCCAGCTCGTGGTACGGCAGACCGGCCCACGAGGCGATTTCTTCCTGGGTAAAGCGTGGCAGGTTTTCCGGCACATACAGGCCGCCATCACTGGCCAGACCGGCCAACAGGACATCTTCAAAATTCAGGGCCGGTGCCTGGCCGCGGGTACTGATATAGCGCATTAGGGCGAACCTTCGAGGTGAGCGGCAAGCCGTGGCGATGGCCCCCACGTCAACGCCAGATGGCACGTTAACGGGGAGCAGACGCCTACAGCGTACCGCTGGTCATTAATTTAGATGTTCCACGCGGATGCGGACCACTGAACCGACAACGCCTTGCAACGCTTCCAGCGCGGTGATGGCGTCGTTCATGTGCTGCTCAAGCACGCGATGGGTCAACAGAATCATTGGCACCAGGCCATCATGCTCTTCGACTTCTTTCTGCATGATCGATTCAATGTTGATGCCGCGCTCGGACAGGATACTGGCCACTTGCGCCAGCACGCCCGGATGGTCCTTGGCCTGAATGCGCAAGTAGTAAGCGCTTTCGCATGCTTCGATCGGGAGGATCGGATGATCAGACAGCAAGTCCGGCTGGAAGGCCAGGTGCGGCACACGGTTCTCGGGGTCGGAGGTCATGGCGCGGACCACGTCGACCAGATCCGCCACGACCGAGGACGCGGTGGGCTCCATGCCGGCGCCAGCCCCGTAGAACAAGGTCGAACCGGCGGCGTCGCCATTGACCATCACGGCGTTCATCACGCCGTTGACGTTGGCGATCAGGCGGTCGGCCGGGATCAGGGTCGGGTGAACCCGCAGCTCAATGCCGCTGGCCGTGCTGCGGGCGACGCCCAGGTGCTTGATGCGGTAGCCCAACGCTTCGGCGTAGTTCACGTCAGCGGTGGTCAGCTTGGTGATGCCCTCGGTGTAGGCTTTGTCGAATTGCAGCGGAATACCGAACGCGATAGACGCCAGAATGGTCAGCTTGTGGGCGGCGTCAATGCCTTCAACGTCGAAGGTCGGATCGGCTTCGGCGTACCCCAGCGCTTGCGCTTCTGCCAGAACGTCTTCGAAGGTCCGGCCTTTCTCGCGCATCTCGGTGAGGATGAAGTTGCCCGTGCCGTTGATGATGCCCGCAACCCAGTTGATGCGGTTGGCGGACAGGCCTTCACGGATTGCCTTGATGACCGGAATACCGCCCGCGACCGCTGCTTCGAACGCCACGATCACGCCATTTTCCTGGGCTTTGGCGAAGATTTCGTTGCCATGAACGGCAATCAGGGCCTTGTTGGCCGTGACCACATGCTTGCCGTTTTCGATGGCTTTGAGCACCAGTTCCCGGGCGATGGTGTAACCGCCGATCAACTCGATCACGATGTCGATTTCAGGGTTGGTTGCAACAGCGAATACATCGTTGGTAATGGGGGTACCGGTAATGTCGCACTGCGGGTTTGGCGTACGCATTGCAATTTGCGCAACCTGGATACCACGCCCGGCACGGCGGGCAATCTCCTCGGCGTTACGCTTAAGTACGTTGAAGGTGCCGCCACCGACGGTCCCTAGTCCACAGATGCCTACTTTGACCGGATTCACGCTGAACTCCCCATAAAACGGCCGACGCAAGGTCGGCCGTGGAAAACAACCGTGGTCTGCCACGGTTCTCTATTAATGCCCGGGCCGTTGAACGGCCCGAGCATGCTCGTCAAAGGCTTACTGTGACGAGGCAGGATTATTTAACACTGAGTGCCAGCTTGCCAACCTGTGCTGCTGGCTGATAGCCCGGAATCACTTGACCGTCGGCCAGGACAATGGCCGGCGTGCCGTTCACACCAATGGATTGGCCCAATGCGAACTGCTTGGACACAGGGTTGGCGCACTTGGGCGCGTCGACCGTTTTGCCATTGGTCATTTTGTCCATGGCGCTTTTCTTGTCCTTGGAACACCAGACCGCTTGCAGCTGTTGATCACCGGCCGAGCCCAAGCCCTGACGCGGGAACGCTACATAGCGCACTTCAATGCCCATTTTGTTCAGCTCAGGCACTTCTTCGTGCAGCTTGTGGCAGTACGGGCAGGTGGTGTCGGTAAACACGGTGATGTGCGACTTGGTTTCGCCAACGGCCGGGTACACCACGGTCTCTGCGGCAGGAATCCCGTTGATCAGCTTGGCAACGCTGACGCGCTCGGCCTTTTCGGTCAGGTTGACCGGCTTGCCGTCCTTGAGCTGGAACATATAGCCCTGCACGATGAACTGACCATCGGCACTGGCATACAGCACTCGGCTGCCTTTGAGTTTGACTTCATACAGGCCTGCCATCGGGCTGGCACTGATGCTTTCGACCGGCACATCCAGTTGCAGTGTTTCGAGGCTTTTACGAATGGCTTGCTCGGCGCCGGTATCGGCAAACGAAAAGGTACTGACCAACGCAATGGCTGCGGCGGCGAAAAGTTGGGTCACGCGCATGAGAACTCCTGAAGGCGGACAAAACGGCCAAACCTCACTACCCCAAGGCAAAAAGGGTTTTAGTGGCTCGTTTTCTGAACCGGCAAAGCCTACCACAGTTGGCCCGCAAGGCCGACTGTGGCGGATGCAACAGCTGACAAAGCACCTCAGCCGCGGGGATGGTGCCGGGCGTGCAGGTCTTGCAAACGCGCACGCGCCACATGGGTGTAGATCTGGGTCGTCGAAAGGTCGCTGTGCCCCAGCAGCATTTGCACCACTCGCAAGTCCGCCCCGTGGTTGAGCAGGTGCGTGGCGAAAGCGTGGCGCAGCGTATGCGGCGACAGCGACTTGTCGATACCGGCCACTGTGGCCTGATGCTTGATGCGGTGCCAAAAGGTCTGGCGGGTCATTTGCTCCCCGCGCTGGCTGGGGAACAGTACGTCACTGGGACGCCCGTTCAATAGCTCATGCCGGGCGTCGCGCAGGTAGCGCTCAACCCAGACAATCGCCTCCTCCCCCATCGGCACCAGGCGTTCCTTGCTGCCCTTGCCCATGACCCGCAGCACACCCTGACGCAAGTTGACTTGCTCCAGCGTCAGGCTGATCAGCTCGGTCACCCGCAACCCGCATGCATACAACACTTCCAGCATGGCGCGATCGCGCTGGCCGATGGCGTCGCTCAAATCAGGGGCAGCCAGCAACGCCTCAACGTCCGCTTCTGACAAGGACTTGGGCAACGGCCGCCCCAACTGTGGCATGTCGACTTGCAAGGTCGGGTCAACGGCAATCAATTTTTCACGCAGCAAGTAACGATAGAACCCACGCGCACCCGACAGGAAGCGCGCCGTAGATCGCGGTTTGTAATGCTGATCGAGACGCCAGGCCAAATGGTCGAGGATCAGCTCTCGGCCCGCATGGGGCAGCTCGATCCCGCGCTCGCGTAACCAGCCATTGAACAGTGCCAAATCACTGCGATAGGCATCACGGGTGTTGTCGGACAGGCCTTTTTCCAGCCACAGGGCATCCAGAAAACGGTCAATAAGCGGGTCATCGATAGCTGGCATTGGCGCTCGAAACGCGCAGGCACTGAGCCGCGCGCAAATAAAAAGTGAACAGTGAAAGTGGCCGCTAGTCTTTCATAGCCGGCTCGCCGCATAAATAGAAAGCACTCATCACCCACCCCCAAGGGGCTCCTTATGAATGAACAACAGATCCTGCTGGCGTTTGGGGGCATCGGAATCGCTGCGCTGGGCTGCCAATGGCTGGCCTGGCGCCTGAAACTGCCGGCCATCCTGTTCTTATTGCTGGCGGGCATCCTGCTCGGCCCGGTGCTCGGCTGGCTAAATCCGCAAACACTGTTTGGCCCGCTGCTGATGCCGCTGGTGTCGTTGGCGGTGGCCTTGATCCTGTTTGAGGGGAGCCTGACGCTGCACCTGTCCGAATGGCGAGAAATTGGCACGGTTGTGCGCCGCCTCGTCACCCTGGGTGCTCTGTCGACCTGGGCCGTCATTACCGTGGCCACGCATTGGCTACTGGGTTTTGACTGGCTCCTGGCATTGCTGTTCGGCACTTTGACGCTGGTTACCGGGCCGACGGTCATTGTGCCGATGCTGCGCGTGGTGCGGCCCAAGGCGTCGATTGCGAACATTTTGCGCTGGGAAGGGATCGTCATTGACCCGATTGGCGCCCTGCTCGCCGTGGTCGTCTACAGCTTCATCATTGCCCGTGCTTCGGGCGATGGCTTGAGCCACAGCTTGCTGACCTTTGGCGGTGTGATTGTGTGCGGCAGCCTGTTCGGGATCGTGGGCGGCTGGGTCTCCGGGCATGTGCTGCGCAAGCAATGGCTGCCCGAATACCTGCAAAGCCTTGGCACGTTGGCGACAGTGCTGGCCGTGTTCATTGCCTCCAATCAGGTCATGCATGAGTCCGGCCTGCTGGCTGTCACGCTGATGGGCATGTGGATGGCCAACATGAAAGGCGTGGATGTGCGCAATATTCTGCACTTCAAGGAAAACCTCAGCGTTTTCCTGATCTCCGGCCTGTTCATTCTGCTCGCCGCGCGCCTTGATCTGGACGCCATGATCGGGCTGGGCCCGGCGGTGCTGGTTTTGCTGCTGATCATTCAATTTATTGCACGCCCCTTGAATGTACTGCTCTCGACATTTGGCTCAAAACTCAACTGGCGCGAGCGCACCCTCCTCGCCTGGATTGCACCGCGTGGCATTGTGGCCGCTGCGGTTTCGGCCATTTTTGCCATTCGCCTGGACGAAGCCGGTCACCAGGGTGCGCTGTTATTGGTGCCTCTGACCTTCGCCGTGATCATCGGCACTGTCGTGGTGCAAAGCGCTACGGCACGCCCGCTCGCGCGCTTGCTCAAGGTGGCGGAACCGCCTCCCAGCGGCTTTTTGATTGTCGGCGCCAACGGCCCGGCCCGCCTGATCGGCACAGCCTTGCAGCAGTTGGGCAGCCGGGTGCTGCTAACGGATTCGAGCTGGGAAAACATTCGCGCGGCCCGCATGGAAAACCTGCCGACCTACTTCGGCAACCCGGCATCGGAGCATGCCGAATCGCACCTGGATCTGGTTGGTTTAGGGCATCTGCTAGGGCTGTCCCCCTCAGGCGAACTCAATGCGCTGGCCGCCATGCGTTTTCGTCATGAGTTCGGGCCGCATCGCCTGTTTGCGCTGGCCAACAGCCAGGAGAGCCGCCGCACGGATAAACACCGGGCCAGCCATGAGCATCGCGGCCGCGCACTGGGCGACCCGGCGCTGACCTACGGCCAGTTGGTGGGCGAGTTCAATCAGGGCGCGCAGTTGTACAGCACGCACCTGACGAATGAGTTCACGTGGCAAGACTATCAGGCGCTCCACGGGGAGCGAGCGAACCTGCTGTTTGCCAAGGACACGTCAGGCTGGGTACACGTAATCACGCCGCAAAGCGACGTGAGCCCCGAGCCAGGCTGGACGTTACTGGCATTGATCAGGCCCGCTTAGAGGGGGCACTCGCCGTTACTGGGCAAACCCTGGCAATACGGGAACAGGCCGCTTGTCGTCGTCGATGGCCACGAAGCTGAACAAGCCCTGGATCGCGAGTTCACGTCCGTCGCTGCTCATGCTTTCAACGTAGACCTGCACTTCAACCTTGAGGCTGGTGTTACCGACTTTCACCACGCGTCCGACCAGCTCAACGATTGAGCCCGCCGCTATCGGGTGATTGAAGTTGATGGGATCAGTGGACACGGTCACCAGCGGCAGGCGACAGAAACGGGTCGCGGCGATGAACGACACTTCATCCATCCAGGCCAATGCGGTGCCGCCAAACAGGGTGTTGTGGTGATTGGTGGTCGAAGGGAATACGGCTTTGGTGATGCGGGTAACAGACAGTTCTGTACGGCGTTGAATCTCTTGCTCACGCGGTGTCATGCTTTTTACTACCTACAACTGGACAAAGGTCTGATAAATCTCAGGCAACAAAAAAGCAGCCCGAAGGCTGCTTTTTTCTGCATCGGGAAGCTGGACTTAAGCCAGTTTTTCCTTGATGCGAGCTGCTTTACCGGACAGGTCACGCAGGTAGTACAGCTTGGCTTTACGAACGTCACCGCGACGCTTCACAGCCATGCTGTCGATTTGCGGGCTGTAGGTCTGGAAAGTACGCTCTACGCCAACACCGTTGGAGATTTTACGAACAGTGAAAGCACTGTTCACGCCACGGTTACGCTTGGCAATCACTACACCTTCGAAAGCTTGCAGACGCGAACGATCGCCTTCCTTCACTTTCACCTGAACGACGATGGTGTCGCCCGGGGCAAAAGGAGGGATCTCTTTAGTCATCTGCTCTGCTTCGAGTGCAAGGATGATTTTGTTAGTCATGCTGTGCTCCTAAGGTAGATCGTCGGATCTACCATCGATACGTTGTTAACTATCGTCCCGCGCGAGGATGTATTCCTCGAGCAGCTTCTTCTCTTCTCCAGAAAGCGAGCGGCTTTCCAGAAGATCGGCGCGTCGTTCGTAGGTCCGCCCAAGGGACTGCTGCAAACGCCAACGCCGGATGTGTGCATGATTGCCACTAAGCAATACGTCGGGAACACGCTGATCCGCATACACCTCCGGTCGGGTGTAGTGCGGGCAATCCAGCAGACCATCCGTAAAGGAATCTTCCTCGGCGGAGTCCGCATGCCCTAAAGCTCCAGGCAGCAGTCGTGTAACCGCATCAATCAGAACCATTGCCGGCAGCTCGCCGCCAGACAATACATAGTCGCCAATCGACCACTCTTCATCGACATGAGCGTCAATAAAACGCTCGTCAATGCCTTCATAACGACCTGCAATGAGGATTAATGCTTCCTCATTCGCCAGTTCGCGTACCGCCGACTGATTCAGCTGGCGGCCTTGGGGCGACAGGTAAATTACCTTCGCCGCCTCTCCGGCTGCATTTCTGGCCTGAACCAGTGCATCTTCCAGAGGCTTGATCTTCATCACCATGCCCGGACCACCGCCAAATGGGCGATCGTCCACAGTGTGATGCCGGTCCGTTGTGTAGTCTCGCGGATTCCAACAGGTGAGCTGCAAGAGCCCTTGTTTCACCGCGCGACTCGTGATGCCGTAGTCGCTGATGGCGGAAAACATTTCGGGAAACAAACTGATCACTTCTACGCGCAAATTAGCCACGCTTAGAAGTCCGCATCCCAATCCACCTTCATCTCGCTGGCTGCCAGGTCGACGCTCAACACGCATTGCTCTGTATAGGGCAACAAGCGATCACGGTCATCCAGGCTACCTGGGCAAGGTTTGACGTACATCACATCGTTAGAGCCAGTCTCTAGCAGGTGATCGATTTTTCCGAGCAGTTGCCCTTGTGTATCGATGACCTTGAGGCCTTCAAGCTGGTACCAGTAGTACTCGCCGTCGGTCAGTTCAGGAAACAGGTTACGGGGCACGCAGATTTCGAATTCGCGAAGAAGGCCTGCTTCATCACGGTCATCAAGACCCTTGAGCTTCACAACCAGAAACTTGCCGTTCTGGGAACGACCACTGACCAGCTCTGCCTGCCGTACATCGCCACCACGCCGAAGCGTTGCGGTCTTGTAATCCAGCAGGTTGTCAATTGGATCCGTAAAGGAATACACCTTCACTTCGCCGCGAACGCCATGAATCGAAAAAATCTTGCCGATAACGATCAAATCATCAGCAATTTCTGGCGTCACGCTCATATTGCTCAGGCCGCAGCCTTGGCATTGACTTTCACAAGCTGAGCAACGCGCTCAGACATTTGTGCACCAACGCTCAACCAGTAAGCGAGGCGGTCTTCTTTAACGGAGAAACGAACTTCCTGACCACGGGCAACCGGGTTGAAGAAGCCAATTTGTTCCTTGTGGGAACCGTCACGTGGGTTACGGCTATCGGTAACGGTCAAGTGGTAAAACGGGCGCTTTTTGGAGCCGCCAAGGGCAAGACGGATTGTTAGCATGTGTAGATCTTTCCTGTAGTCGGTGCTGCAAATCTAAATGCACAGCGGGCATAGGTGCCCGAAAGGCCGCATATTCTAAGGAATATCCGGACTTTTGCAAATGTCTTTTTCTGGCGCCTACGTGGCGTTACATCCAGATCTGCTATAAGGCCGCCACGAATGGCGACAGGTCAGCTCCCGCACAGTGCGGGTTTGCTGGAGGTCTCGCAGGGCTGCGAGCTGCGCAAACGCGAGCGCTTGCGCAGGTAAATTACATTTTCGGCATGCCGCCGCCGGGCATCATCGAGCCCATGCCGCGCATCATTTTGGCCATGCCGCCTTTGGAAGAGAATTTCTTCATCATCTTTTGCATCTGCTTGTGTTGCTTGATCAAGCGACCGATATCCTGCACTTGCGTGCCGGAACCCATGGCAATACGACGTTTGCGCGAACCGCTGATCAGCTCAGGGTCACGACGCTCGGCCGGGGTCATGGAGTTGATGATGGCTTCCATTTGCTTGAACTGCTTTTCTGCTGCGCCCTGGGCATTGCCCATTTGCGCCAGATTCACGCCACCCATGTTCGGCAGCTTGTCCATGAGGCCGCCGAGGCCGCCCATGTTTTTCATCTGTTGCAGTTGATCGCGAAAATCTTCGAGGTCGAAGCCTTTACCTTTCTTGAGCTTTTTAGCCAGCTTGTCGGCTTTTTCTTTATCGAGGGTCTGTTCGGCCTGCTCGATAAGGCTGAGCACATCGCCCATGCCCAAAATACGTGACGCAATACGGTCGGGGTGGAACGGGTCGAGCGCATCGCTCTTCTCGCCCATGCCGAGGAACTTGATCGGTTTACCCGTGATGGCGCGCACGGACAACGCGGCACCGCCACGGGCGTCACCATCGACCTTGGTCAGGATCACACCGGTCAGCGGCAGGGCATCACCAAAGGCCTTGGCCGTGTTGGCGGCGTCCTGGCCCGTCATGGCGTCCACCACGAACAAGGTTTCTGCTGGCTTGACCGCCGCGTGCAGTTCCTGAATCTCGGCCATCATGTCGGCGTCGATGTGCAGGCGACCGGCGGTATCGACGATCACGACATCAATGAACTTGAGCCGCGCTTCATTAATAGCCGCTTGAGCAATCGCCACCGGCTTCTGGCTGATGTCGGACGGGAAGAAGGTCACGCCCACTTCGCCAGCCAGGGTTTCCAGCTGCTTGATCGCGGCCGGACGATACACGTCGGCGGACACGACCATGACGGTTTTCTTTTTGCGCTCTTTGAGGAAGCGCGCCAGCTTGCCGGCGGTGGTGGTTTTACCCGCACCCTGCAAACCGGCCATCAGGATCACGGCAGGCGGCGTGACGTTGAGGATCAGATCCTCGTTCGCCGCGCCCATCAGGCTTTCGAGTTCAGCCTGGACGATCTTCACAAACGCCTGGCCCGGCGTCAGGCTGCGCGACACTTCAGTGCCGACAGCGCGCTCTTTGACCGCGTTGACGAAGTCTTTGACCACTGGCAAAGCCACGTCGGCTTCCAGCAACGCCATGCGCACTTCGCGCAGGGTGTCTTTGATATTGTCCTCGGTCAGCTTGGCCTTGCCGGTGACATGGCGCAGCGTCTGCGAGAGACGGTCGGTTAAATTTTCAAACATGCGCGATCCTTTCAGGCCCAAAGTAGACCGGGGTTATTGCGGCCCAGCCCGTGTAAAACTGATGCTCGGCGAGCCTGCGGCGTGGGCAGGTCGCGGATTATAGCGAAGACTGATCGCGGCGGACACCTTACCGTCAGCTTATGTGGCTTTCGTGTTCAGGCGGTTGTATGCCAAACTCAGCCCTTTCGGGCTTGCCTAACAGGATTTATGCTCCCCTTGTCACCGAGTTTGCTCCCCAGCCTCGCCGCCGCATGTCTATACGCCGCTGCGACTTTCTATCAAGGCAATTGCTTGCGCCACGGCGCAAAGGCAAACAAACGCCTGTTGGTGACGCTCGGCATCCTTGCCGTCATCACCCACGCCGCGAGCCTTTTTACCCATTTGATGACCCCCGCCGGGCTGGAGCTGGACTTTTTCAGCGCCGCCAGTCTGATTGCGGTCGCCGTGATTGCCGTCACGCTGGTCGCCTGCGCCCGCATTCCGGTCGAGAACCTGCTGCTGCTTCTATACCCGCTGGGCGCCCTGACCGTGCTGCTGTCTGAATTTGCCCCGCCCGGCACGGTGCAAGTCATTAATGAACAGCCCGGCATCCTCGCCCACATCCTGCTGTCGATTTTGGCTTACGGCATGTTCACCATTGCGGTGTTTCAGGCGCTGCTGCTGTCATTGCAAAACCATCAGCTCAAACACAAGCACCCCAAGGGCCTGATCAAAAACTTCCCGCCGCTGCAAACCATGGAAAGCCTGCTGTTTGGTTTCTTGTGGGCGGGCTGGACGTTGCTGTCGCTGTCGCTGATCTCGGGCTGGCTGTTCCTGGGCAATCTATTTGCTCAACACTTGGTGCACAAAACGCTGTTGGCGTGCCTGGCCTGGATCGTGTTCAGCGTGCTGCTGTGGGGTCGCCATCACCTCGGATGGCGCGGCCACAAAGCCATCCGCTGGACGTTTGCCGGGTTCTGCCTGCTGATGCTGGCCTACTTTGGTAGCAAGCTGGTTCGTGAATACATTCTGCATATTTGACGGGCGATGATTATGGATAGCTTGCCCCCCGGGCCGCTGCTGGCCTTATTGGCCCTGGTGTTTGCAGGACTGGGCTTCTGTATTGGACTGCTGTCGCGCAGGTCGCGATCCGTGGTCCAGCGTGCCGAACCCCACTCGCCTCACAGCGCCCTGCCCCACGAGGACGACGAACCCAATCATCGCCCGCCCTTGCTGGCCGGCATCCACGCGCTGGATAACATCACCGTCAATGACATCCTGATCCCGCGCAGCGAGGTCGAAGGCCTTAACCTCGACGACCCGATTGAAGACCTGATCGAGCAGTTACGCCAGACCAAACGCACGCGCCTGCCGGTGTTCCATAACGACATCAATCAGGTTGAAGCGATCCTCAACACGCGCCACATCCAGCACATGCTGCCGGACGCCAGCCTGACCAAAGAGGCGATTCTGGCCGTTTGCCACGAACCCTACTTCATCCCTGAAAGCACCCCGCTGCATTTGCAGCTGCTGAATTTTCACAAACAGCAGCGCCGTATCGGCATCGTGGTGGATGAATACGGCGAAGTGCTCGGCATTGTGACTCTTGAGGACATCCTCGAAGAGATCGTGGGCGAATTCGAAAACGAGCAAAACGTCGATAACCCGCACATTGAGCCGCTGCCCGATGGCCGTTACGTGGTGGACGGCGCGGCATCGATTCGCGAGCTGAATAAAAGCTTGGGTTGGCAACTGCCCTGCGACGGGCCCAAAACCCTGAACGGACTGGTCACCGAGGCCCTGGAAACCATCCCGGAAACCACGGTATGCCTGAAAATTGGCCGCTACCGACTGGAAATCCTCGACACCGAAGATAACCGTGTCAGCCGCGTGCTGATCTGGCACAACAGCGTCAAGCCCGCGGCCTGATGGCCGCGCCGGGCCTTGTTCGATTCCGGCAGGGCTCCCTATAATCACTCCCGCTTACCCAAGCCCCGCCAACAGGCGTGCTACCCGCGCGCTGCGTCCCCGGCGGGTTGTTGTTCGCAGTACCTGCGTGCGTTCCCATCCCGAACGGCGCTTGCACCCTGATATCCCTCGGGGCCAACGACCATAACAATCGCTCAGCCTCGCCTCGCTCCCCGCCCAGGCCAGCCATGAGCACATAACTGTCAGGGATATGCACATGACCTCCAGCACCACTTACAGCGAAGCCTCATCCGAAAAACCGGCCAACTCAGCCGCCCGCGTGGCCACCGCCAGCTTTATCGGAACCGCCATCGAGTTCTACGACTTTTATGTGTACGCGACGGCCGCCGCGCTCGTCATCGGGCCGGTGTTCTTTCCGCAGACATCCGGCACCGCACAAATGCTGTCGGCTTTTCTGACCTTCGGCATCGCCTTTCTCGCACGCCCGCTGGGCTCATTTCTGTTCGGCCATTACGGTGACCGCATTGGCCGCAAGTCGACACTGGTGGCCTCGCTGTTGCTGATGGGCGTGTGCACCACGCTGATTGGCGTGCTGCCGGGCTATGCCACGATCGGTGCTTGGGCGCCCATCCTGTTGTGTGTGCTACGTTTTGGCCAAGGCCTGGGTCTGGGCGGGGAACGGGGTGGCGCTGCCTTGCTGGCCACTGAAAACGCGCCAAAGGGCAAACGCGCCTGGTTCGGCATGTTCCCGCAGCTGGGCCCCTCAATTGGCTTTCTGGCGGCCAATGGTTTGTTTTTGACGCTGGCCATGACCCTGAGCGATGAGCAGTTCCGCGCTTGGGGCTGGCGAATTCCATTCCTGCTGAGCGCGGCGCTGGTGATGGTGGGGCTGTATGTGCGCCTCAAACTTGAAGAAACCCCCGTATTCGCCAAAGCCGTGGCGCAACACGAACGGGTGAAGATGCCGATCATCGAGCTTTTCAGCCAGTACTGGGCGCCGATGCTGTTGGGCACAGCGTCGATGGTGGTGTGTTACGCGCTGTTTTACATCTCGACGGTGTTCTCCCTGAGTTACGGGGTGTCGACCCTGGGCTACACCCGCGAAACCTTCCTCGGCCTGCTGTGCTTTGCCGTGCTGTTCATGGCGGCCGCCACGCCACTCTCAGCCTGGGCCAGCGACCGCTGGGGACGCAAACCGGTGCTCATCGTCGGTGGCGTACTGGCGTTGCTGTCAGGTTTTTTGATGGAGCCATTGCTCACCCACGGCACCACATGGGGCGTGGCGCTGTTTTTGTGTATTGAACTGTTTTTGATGGGCGTGACCTTTGCGCCGATGGGCGCCCTGCTGCCCGAGCTGTTCCCGACCCGCGTGCGCTATACCGGCGCGTCGGCCGCGTACAACCTGGGCGGGATTGTCGGCGCGTCTGCCGCACCGTTCTTCGCGCAAAAGCTGGTCAGCATGGGTGGTTTGAGCTGGGTTGGCGGGTACGTATCAGGTGCGGCGCTGCTCAGCCTGATCGCCGTGCTGTGCCTGAAGGAAACGAGGGAAGCTGACCTGAACAAGGTCGCGTGAAGCAGCTTGGGAGCTTGGGGTCGCTGCCGCCCGGTGCGGCAGCGACCCCAACGATTTACAGCTCGACGACCACGGCCTTGGCGGCACGTGTGGCTTTGGCGCGTGCGACCTCGATCGATTCGTCACGGGCCAGGGCTACGCCCATACGACGCTGACCGTTGACTTCTGGCTTGCCGAACAGGCGCAACGCGGTATCAGGCTCGCTCAGGGCGGCGCCCAGGTTGGCAAAAGCCGTCTGGGTGGATTGCCCTTCCACCAGAATCACAGCCGACGCTGACGGCCCGAACTGACGAATCAGGGGAATCGGCAGACCGAGGATAGCGCGCGCGTGCAGCGCAAACTGCGACAGGTCCTGAGAAATCAGCGTGACCAGCCCTGTGTCATGCGGGCGCGGCGACACTTCGCTGAACCAGACCTGATCGCCCTTGATAAACAGCTCAACGCCGAACAAGCCGCGTCCGCCCAGCGCCTCTGTCACAGCTTTGGCCACGCGCTCGGATTCAGCCAGCGCAATCGGGCTCATGGCCTGCGGCTGCCACGACTCCTGATAATCGCCGTTCTCCTGACGATGCCCCACTGGCGCACAGAATGTGGTGCCGCCGATGTGGCGCACGGTGAGTAAGGTGATTTCGTAATCAAAGTCGATAAAGCCTTCGATAATGACCCGACCTTTCCCGGCACGGCCGCCTTCTTGCGCGTAATCCCAGGCTTTTTGCACATCATCCGCACTGCGTAGCAGGCTCTGGCCTTTGCCCGACGAACTCATGACCGGCTTGACCACACACGGGAAGCCGAGGTCTTGCACGGCACGGCTGTAGTCTTCAAATGTGTCTGCAAAGTGATAAGGCGAGGTCGGCAGGTCCAGTTCTTCAGCGGCCAGACGCCGGATGCCTTCACGGTTCATGGTCAACGCCGTGGCGCGGGCAGTCGGGATGACGGTAAAGCCTTGCGCTTCCAGCTCGACCAGCGTAGCGGTCGCGATGGCTTCGATTTCCGGCACGATGAAGTGCGGCTTCTCAGCTTCGATCACGGCCCGCAAGGCTGCACCATCGAGCATGTTGACCACGTGACTGCGATGCGCCACCTGCATGGCCGGGGCATGGGCGTAGCGATCAACGGCAATCACTTCGACACCCAAACGCTGCAGTTCGATGACAACTTCTTTACCCAGCTCGCCGCAGCCACACAGCAATACGCGGGTCGCGGTCGGCGACAGTGGAGTTCCGATACGGGTCATTTCAGGTCCTCAAGGAAACAAATCATCGAAGGCGCTCGCCAGGCCAGCGCCTGCTGGGGGAGAAAGGCCGGCATTTTACATGATCCGGGCCGCGAGACCTTATCGGGCCGCTGCTTTGCGCATTCGCCAGGCCATGGCCAGCCACACGCAGGTCACGCCTGCGAACTTGGAGCCCATGGCGGTCAGGATCACGCCGGGGGTAAACGCATCGATCATGCCGAAGAAAATGAAGGTATCGATCGGGATACTCAGCGCGGAGCTGATCCATAGCCGGTCGTGCAACGGGCGCCTGGTGAGGCTGAACACCAGCCAGTCAATGCACTCGGACACGGCAAACGCGGTGGCGCTGGCCAGGGCAATGGAAGGGTCTGAAGTGACGTACGACAACACCAGTGCCGCCAGCATGGCCGCAATGGCGCCATGACCAAAGCGGGTTTGCACCATGTCGCGCAGGACAAATACCAGCCCGCCCCAGGCCGACCAGATGATGTCCAGGTGCGGCGCCGTGGAAAACGCGTAGTTGATGAGCACAACGCTGGCGATATAAGCGACGAGAAACAACATGGTAACGGGAGACACCTGTGGGCAAGGCGCACAGGGTACTTGAGTCATGCCTGTATTTGTAGTCGCTGGCGCAGCGACTACGCCGCTCAGACCGGGCCGTTCAGCATCCACATCACGCCACGGGAGGTGGCCCGCTCATGGCACAACACCAGCACGTCGCGACGCTCAGCGTTGGTCATGCGGCTCCAACGGGTGATTTCAGTCACGGTGCGTTGGCAGCCCGTGCACACGTCATCGTCGTCCAGTGCGCAAATGTTCACGCAGGGGGACGCCACCGGGCGCTGCGGATCATTCACGATGACTGCTCTTCAAGGTCGCGGGCGTACCGCTGGCCATTTTTCACATAATGGGCCGCACTGGCTTGCAGCAACGCTTTCTGCTCGTCAGTGAGGTCGCGGACCACTTTGCCGGGCGACCCCATGACCAGCGAACCGTCGGGTATGACCTTGCCTTCGCCAATCAGGGAATTGGCTCCGATGATGCAGTGCTTTCCAATCTTTGCGCCGTTGAGGATCACGGCGTTGATCCCGATCAGGCTGTAGTCGCCGACCGTGCAGCCATGCAGCATGGCGTTATGACCAATGGTCACGCCCGTGCCCAGGGTCAGCGGGTAGCCCATGTCGGTGTGCATCACGGCGCCGTCCTGCACGTTGCTGTCCTTGCCGATGAGAATCAGCTCGTTATCGCCGCGTAAAACGGCGTTGAACCACACGCTGGCGCCCTCTTCGAGCCGGACGCGACCGATCAACGTGGCAGTGGGCGCGATCCAGCTGTCAGGGTGAGTGTCGACGCACGCGTCGCCCAAACGGTATTTCATGGCAAAGTCCTCAAGGCAGGCATGACCCTGTGAGCAGGGTTCTAGAAGGTGATAAAGCGTTCTGGCGGGGTGTGCAGGTTGATGTTCACGTCGTCGTAGAGCAGGTTCATTAACTCAACGATCATGATCGCGGTCAGCCCCCAGATTTTGTACACGCCGAAGCGGTAACTCGGCACGTACCAACTGCGGCCCTGATAGTCGATACGGTGCGTGTGTTCGCGCGGGTCCTGGCGAAAGAAATCCAGGGGCACGCTGAACACGGCCGCGATTTCCGCATCGTTGGCCAGGTATTCCACATAGTCCGGCACAACCCCGACGAAGGGCGTCACACGAATGCCGTGCAGGGAGATCAACGGGCTCAGCGGGCCAATGACTTCGACCAGCCCCGGCGGCAGGCCGATTTCTTCTTCAGCTTCGCGCAGGGCCGTGAACACAAGGTCCGGGTCCTCGGGGTCACGTCGACCTCCGGGGAATGCCACTTCGCCGCCATGGGTTGAGAGGCCGCTGGCGCGCAGGGTCAAAATCAATTCAGGCTCATCACTGCGGGTCACGGGCAGCAACACCGCAGCCTCGGGGAAATTGCGCTCTGTCACCAGCGTTCGCGGGGTATAGCGGCTCACGCGGCCAAGCAGCTCGTCCAGCATAGGTCATCTCGATCCGTCACTTATCGGGCATCATGCACCAAATCACCCAAAGCACCCAAGCCCCACACTGTCGCAGCACGCCATGCGGCACTTGCCCAAGCCCCGCCAGAACCGCCAAGATAGGCGCCACACCAGAGAGCTCAGCATGAAATTTTGCAGCCAGTGCGGCCATTCCGTCAGCCAACACATCCCGCAGGGCGATTCGCGCCTGCGCTACGTGTGCGACCACTGCCAGACCATTCATTACCAAAACCCGAACATCGTTGCCGGGTGCGTTCCGACGTGGGGCACTCAAGTCTTGCTGTGCAGGCGCGCAATCGAACCGCGCAAAGGGTTCTGGACGCTGCCCGCCGGCTTTATGGAAAACGGAGAAACCGTTGAGCAGGCCGCGCAACGCGAAACCCGCGAAGAAGCCTGTGCCGAAGTCGCGAACCTGAGCATCTATACCTTGATCGATGTACCGCACATCAATCAGGTGCATATTTTCTACCGCGCCGAACTGCTGAACCGCGACTTTGCGGCCGGTGAAGAGAGCCTTGAAGTGCGCCTGTTCGACGAAGCCGACATCCCTTGGTCAGAGCTGGCTTTTCGCACGGTCAGCCGTACCTTAGAATGCTTTTTCGCTGACCGGCCGGGGCAGGTCTATCCGGTGCGCAGCGAAGCCGTGCCGCCCTTGGCAGGCCTGATCAAACCTCAACAATAAATACAGTGCTCGTCACCCCCACTGCACCTCTAGGGATACCGCTCCATGCGTTGGTTGTTTACCGCACTCTGCCTGTCATTTGCTGTTACGTGCCAAGCCGCCGTTGTCGTCACCATCAACGGCAAGCCGGTCGATAAAAATGAAGTGATCCAACCGCATCGTTCGTCGCAGCCCGCCCGCGCGTCTGCCCCGGTGGAAAAAATCCTGGTGCTCAAGTCGGCCCGCCAATTGCAGTTGATCAGCAACGGCAAACCGATCCGCACGTACCGCATTTCATTGGGCAAACAACCCAAGGGGCCGAAAACCCGTGAAGGTGACAAGCGCACCCCGGAAGGCCTGTATTGGGTCGACTGGCGCAAGAAAAGCGAGAAATTCAACCTCGCCATGCACATCTCCTACCCCAACATCAGCGATGCCGCACAGGCCCGCCGCGAAGGGGTGAGCCCGGGGTCAATGATCATGATTCACGGCACGCCCGACACCGAAGAAAACCCGGAGAACCTGTTTCACACCCTGGACTGGACCGATGGCTGCATCGCCATGAAGAACTATGAAATGCGTGAGGTGTGGAACCTGACCAAAGACGGCACGATGGTCGAAATCCGCCCCTAAGCACCAGGCTCCACGCAACAAAAAGCCCGCTGACCGTTACCGGTTCAGCGGGCTTTTTGTTGCAGTGCCAGGCTAGATGTCCGCCAGGCGCCACACTTCATAGGCAGGCGTTTCGTACGGGTGGCTGAGCTTGAGCGCAGCCACCACCGCCTGGATCAGATCATCGGCCACCACCAGCTCAACTTTCCATTCCCCGACATACTCGACCGCGCCGGTTTGCCCGATGAACGGCTGACTGCCGTCCAGCGCACGAAACTGGCCCTGGCCCATGGTCTGCCAGGCGCAGTGGTCGTAGTTGCCGATGCGACCGCCACCGGCAGCGAACACGGCATCCTTGACCCCATCCACATGGCTGGGAGGCACGAAAAAGCTGAGCTTGTACATCGCGCTTAATCCACCCAGACGCGAGCGTTACGGAACATGCGCAACCAAGGCGCATCTTCGTTCCACTCTTCAGGGCGCCACGAGTTTTGCACGGCGCGGAATACACGCTCCGGGTGCGGCATCATGATGGTCACACGACCGTCACGGCTGGTCAGACCGGTAATCCCGCGCGGCGAACCGTTCGGGTTGGCCGGGTAGCTTTCAGTGACTTTGCCGTGGTTATCGACGAAACGCAGTGCCACGGCACCGGACAAGTCCGCTTGCAACATGGCTTCTTCGCTGGCGAATTCAGCATGACCTTCGCCGTGGGCAATGGCGATTGGCATGCGCGATCCGGCCATGCCTTGCAGGAAGATCGAGTTCGACTCCTGCACCTGCACCATGGCGACACGGGCTTCGAACTGCTCGGAGCGGTTGCGCACAAAGTGCGGCCACAACTCGCTGCCCGGGATCAGTTCGCTGAGGTTGGACATCATCTGGCAACCGTTGCACACGCCCAGCGAGAAGCTGTCGGAACGCTCGAAGAAGCTCTGGAACGCATCCCGCGCACGGGTGTTGAACAGTGCCGACTTGGCCCAGCCTTCACCGGCGCCCAGTACGTCACCGTAAGAGAAGCCACCGCAGGCCACCATGCCTTTGAATTCGTTCAGGTCGACACGGCCGGCCAGAATGTCGCTCATGTGCACGTCAATGGCGTTGAAACCGGCACGATCAAACGCTGCGGCCATTTCAACCTGACCGTTGACGCCCTGCTCACGCAGTACCGCCACTTGCGGGCGAATGCCCTTCTTGATGTAAGGCGCGCTGATGTTGTGGTTGACGTCAAAGCCGAGCTTGACCGTCAGGCCCGGGTTGTCTTCTTCCAGCAGCACGTCGAATTCCTGATCAGCGCACTCGGCGTTATCACGCAGGCGCTGGATCTGGTAGCTGGTTTGTGCCCACTGACGCTGCAGGGAACCGCGCTGACCTTCGAACACCGTCTCGCCCTTAAGGCTGATGGTGACTTCGCTGTTGTTCAGCGGCTGGCCGATCACGGCCACGCACTCACCCAGGCCTGCAACGCTGAACTGAGCCAGCACTTCGGCCGTCGCATCCTGACGCACCTGAATCACCGCGCCCAATTCTTCGTTGAACAGGATGGCCGGGATTTCACTGGCGTTTTGCGTCAGGCAATCGAGGGTCAGGTTCAAGCCGCAATGACCGGCGAAGGCCATTTCCAGCACGCTGGTCATCAGGCCACCGTCGGAACGGTCGTGGTAAGCCAGCAAATGGCCGTCGGCATTGAGGCCCTGGATCACAGCGAAGAAGGCTTTGAGGTCTTCGGCGTCGTCGACGTCTGGCGCCTGCTTGCCCAGCTTGCCGTAGGTTTGCGCCAGAATGGACGCCCCCATGCGGTTCTGGCCACGGCCCAGGTCGATCAGGATCAGGTCCGTCAGGCCTTTGTCCATGCGCAATTCGGGGGTCAGGGTCTGGCGGATATCCACCACCGGGGCGAAACCGGTGACCACCAGCGACAGCGGCGAGGTCACGCTCTTCTCGGTCCCCTCTTCGTTCCAGCGGGTTTGCATCGACATCGAGTCTTTGCCGACCGGGATGGTAATCCCCAGCTCAGGGCACAACTCCATGCCGACCGCTTTCACGGTGTCGAACAGACGGGCGTCTTCACCCGGATGACCGGCAGCGGACATCCAGTTGGCCGACATTTTGATGTCGGACAGCTTGCCAATGCGCGACGCTGCAATGTTGGTCAGGGTCTCGCCGATGGCCATGCGGCCCGAGGCCGGCGCATCCAGCAGGGCCAGCGGTGTACGCTCACCCATGGCCATGGCTTCGCCGGTGTAGACGTCAAAACTGGTGGCGGTGACGGCCACGTCAGCCACCGGCACTTGCCAAGGGCCAACCATTTGATCGCGCGCGACCAGACCGGTAATGGTGCGGTCGCCAATGGTGATCAGGAAACTTTTGCTGGCCACCGCCGGGTGATGCAGAACGCGCTCGACGCACTCGCCAATGCTCAAGGTCGCCGGGTCGAAATCATCGCCCAGTTCCTGCTCGCGCACGGCAGAACGGTGCATGCGGGGCGCCTTGCCGAGCAATACTTCCAGCGGCATGTCCACCGGGTTGTTACCGAAGTGGCTGTCGGTGACGGTCAGTTGCGGCTCGGCCGTGGCCTCACCGACCACAGCAAACGGGCAACGCTCGCGTTCACAGATGGCCTGGAAACGCTCGAAGTCCTCAACGCCCACAGCCAGTACGTAACGTTCCTGAGACTCGTTGCTCCAGATTTCGTGCGGGGCCATGCCCGGCTCGTCGTTCGGAATGTTGCGCAGTTCGAAACGGCCACCCCGGTCGCCATCGTTCACCAGCTCGGGGAACGCATTGGACAGGCCGCCCGCACCCACGTCATGGATGAAACTGATCGGGTTCTTGTCACCCAGCTGCCAGCAGCGGTCGATCACTTCCTGGCAACGGCGTTCCATTTCCGGGTTTTCGCGCTGCACCGATGCGAAGTCCAGGTCCGCCGAGCTTGCGCCGGTGGCCATGGAAGACGCGGCACCGCCGCCCAGACCGATAAGCATGGCCGGGCCGCCCAGCACGATCAGTTTGGAACCGACCGTGATTTCGCCTTTTTGAACGTGTTCGGCGCGGATGTTGCCCATGCCGCCCGCCAGCATGATCGGCTTGTGATAACCGCGTACTTCGTCGCCATGGGGCGTGCTGATCGATTGCTCGAACGTGCGGAAGTAGCCGGTCAGTGCCGGACGGCCGAATTCGTTGTTGAACGCGGCGCCGCCCAATGGGCCTTCAATCATGATGTCCAGCGCGTTGACGATGCGCTCAGGCTTGCCGTACGGCACTTCCCACGGCTGTTCAAAGCCCGGGATTTGCAAGTTGGATACGGTGAAACCGGTGAGCCCGGCCTTAGGCTTGGCGCCACGACCGGTGGCACCTTCGTCGCGAATTTCGCCGCCCGAGCCGGTGGCCGCCCCGGGGAACGGTGCAATGGCGGTCGGGTGGTTGTGGGTCTCGACTTTCATCAAGATGTGCACCGGCTCCTGCACCGCACCGTACTGGCGGGTATCAGGGTTCGGGAAGAAGCGGCCGGCCACGCTGCCAACAATGACCGACGCGTTGTCTTTATAAGCCGACAGAACACCTTCGCTGTGCATCACGTAGGTATTTTTGATCATGCCAAACAGGCTTTTTTCCTGATTTTGGCCGTCGATGTCCCAACTGGCGTTGAAAATCTTGTGGCGGCAATGCTCGGAGTTGGCCTGGGCAAACATCATCAGTTCGATGTCATGCGGGTTGCGGCCCAGACCGTTGAAGGCATTGACCAGATAGTCGATTTCGTCTTCTGCCAGCGCCAAGCCCAGCTCGACGTTGGCTTTCTCCAGCGCAGCACGCCCGCCACCGAGCACGTCAATCGCCGTCAGCGGCTTGGGTTCGGCATGGCTGAACAGACCGGCAGCCTGCTCCAGGTCGCCCAACACGATTTGCGTCATGCGGTCATGCAAGGCGTCGGCAATCAGTTGCGCCTGGGCGTCACTGAATTGACCGGCCACATAGAAAGCAATGCCGCGTTCCAGGCGCTGGATCTTGGCCAGGCCACAGTTACGGGCAATGTCGCTGGCCTTGCTCGACCAGGGCGAGATGGTGCCAAACCGCGGCAACACCAGGAACAGTCGGCCACTCGGCTCTTGAACCGGCACACTTGGACCGTACTTGAGGAGACGAGCCAGTACCAGTTGCTCGTCGCTGGTCAATTCGCCTTTAACATCGGCGAAGTGGGCGAATTCAGCGTACAAACCGCTGACAGCTGGAACCTTTTGGCTCAGTTGTGCGAGAAGTTTGTTGTGGCGAAAGGCAGAAAGGGCAGGAGCGCCGCGCAGGATCAACATCTTCGGGACAGCCTCGGGAGGGGTGTGCTTTGAGGCCCGGCATTCTAACGTAAACCGTTGGCCTCGGCACCCGAAACGGCACACCAAGCGCACGCCAAACGTCGTTAATCGATCAGGGCCTTATTCTTTGTGGCTATCAGCGCGCGTGCGGCTGGTCGATTCAGCTCTTTAAACCCCCCTGAACCCCCCATTTCACAAGGGTTTGAGCGGTTTTGGGGGTTGTTATCAGAATGGCTACATATTGTCGAGATATGGCACCCGCCCTGCTTTGCGTATACTGCGCGCATGTTTTCTCTATCAGCAATCCGCCCGCGCTGCGCCAAATGGCTCCTCGCAACCGGACTCTTCCTGATGCTCGGTGCCTGCGTTGAAAAACCCAGCACTCTGGAGCGTGTAAAGGAGGACGGGGTACTGCGGGTCATTACTCGTAACAGCCCGGCCACTTACTTTGAAGACCGCAACGGCGAAACCGGCTTCGAATACGAGCTGGTCAAACGCTTTGCCGACGACTTGGGTGTCGAACTCAAAATCGAGACCGCTGACAACCTGGATGACATGTTTACCCAGTTGGGCCAGCCTGACGGCCCTGTGCTGGCTGCTGCCGGACTGGTCAGCAGCGAGAATCGACTCAAACAAGCCAAGTTTTCCCACCCTTACCTCGAAGTCACGCCCCAGATCATCTACCGCAATGGGCAGTCGCGCCCTACCTCTGCCGCTGATCTGGTAGGCAAACGTATTACCGTCCTTAAAGGCAGTTCCCACGCAGAACAGCTTGCCGAACTGAAGAAACAATACCCTGGCATTGAATACGACGAATCCGACGCCGTGGAAGTGGTCGACCTGTTGCGCATGGTCGATGAGGGGCAAATCGACCTGACCCTGGTGGACTCCAACGAAGTGGCCATGAACCAGGTGTATTTTCCCAATGTGCGCGTAGCGTTTGATCTGGGTGACGCCCGCAGCCAACGCTGGGCGGTGATGGCAGGCGAAGACAACAGCCTGCTGAACGAGATCAATGCTTATCTGGACAAGGTCGAAAAGAACGGCACGCTGCAACGCCTCAAGGACCGTTACTACGGCCACGTGGACGTACTGGGTTATGTGGGCGCCTACACCTTCGCCCAGCACTTGCAGCAGCGCTTGCCCAAGTACGAAAAATTCTTCAAGGATGCCGCCAAGAAAGAAGGCATCGACTGGCGCTTGCTGGCGGCGATGGGCTACCAGGAATCGCTGTGGCAACCGACTGTCACCTCAAAAACCGGTGTTCGCGGGCTGATGATGCTGACGCAGAATACGGCGCAGGCCATGGGTGTGGCCAATCGGCTGGATGCCAAGCAAAGCATTCAGGGCGGCGCTAAGTACCTGGCGCTGATCAAAAGCGAGCTGGACGACGACATCCAGGAGCCGGATCGCACCTGGTTTGCCCTGGCAGCCTACAACGTCGGCGGCGGGCATCTGGAAGATGCACGCAAACTGGCCAAGAAAGAAGGCCTGAACCCGAACAAGTGGCTGGACGTCAAAAAGATGCTGCCCCGCCTTGCGCAGAAGCAGTGGTACAGCAAAACCCGTTATGGCTACGCCCGCGGCGGCGAGCCTGTGCATTTTGTGGCCAACATCCGTCGTTACTACGACATCCTGACATGGGCCACGCAGCCGCAGCTTGAAGGCGACCAGGCGGCTGACAGCAAGCTGCACATTCCCGGCATCGACAAGACCAAGCCCAAAGAAGAACCCCAGCTGTAGCGGCGGTTCTTCTTTGCAGTCACGGTTCGAGGCGGCTTATCCGGCGATCAAGTGCCTGTCGCACCCGCACCGCGCCGTTTGCGCTGCTTGAAAGCGTAAATGCTCTCAGTGCCTGGCGGCTGCCACAATCAACGCTTTCATTTCCGAGACGGCCGACTTGAAGCCTACGAACAGGGCATGTGCCACCAACGCATGACCGATGTTCAGCTCATTGATGCCTTTGATGGCGGCCACGGCCTCCACGTTGTGGTAATGCAGGCCATGCCCGGCATTGACGATCAGCCCTTGAGCCAGACCACAGGCCACGCCTTGCGCTACCCGTTGCAGTTCTTGCGCCACCTCGGCGGGGGTTTGCGCATCGGCATAACGACCGGTGTGCAATTCAATCGCCGGCGCACCGACTCGCTTCGATGCCTCGATCTGACGCTCATCGGCATCGATGAACAGCGACACTTCACAGCCAATCCGGCTCAAGCGCTCAACCGCTGCTTTAATCCGGGCTTCCTGCCCCGCCACGTCCAACCCACCCTCTGTGGTCAGTTCCTGACGGGTTTCAGGCACCAGACAGATGTGCGCCGGACGAATGCGCTCGGCAAACGCCATCATTTCTTCGGTCACGCCCATCTCGAAATTCATGCGGGTTTGCAGCACATCCTTGAGCAACAACACGTCGCGCTCTTGAATGTGGCGGCGGTCTTCACGCAAGTGCACGGTAATGCCATCGGCGCCCGCCTCTTCAGCGTCCAGCGCGGCCTTGACCGGATCAGGGTAACGCGTGCCCCGAGCCTGACGCAGCGTGGCTACGTGGTCGATATTCACGCCGAGAAGGATGCGATTGCTTTGGGTCACGAGGGCTCTCCTGAAGAGTTGAAGATTCGGCGCACAGCATACCGGTCTATTCAGGGCTTGCGAAACAACTCACGACTGGCCAGGGGCTTGCCCGCCAAGTGAACCGCCAATGCCTGACGCATCAAACGCTTGGCCGCCGACAACGCACCCGCGGTGGTCCAGTCAGCCTCGGCCATGGCCTGTAGCTCAGCGCCGTGAAACAACCCCGGCTGTACCAGATAAATGCGCTCCAGCCCGGCATCGACCTGCAAACGGTACATGCCGTCACTGGCTATCGGCTCACCCTGAATGTCCCGAGAAAGCGAAAACCCGTACCCCAAATCATCCAGCAAGCGCCATTCGAAGGCCCGTAGCAGAGGTTCCAGCGGTCGACCTTCGGCCAACGCCAGGAGGGTGGCTGCGTAGTGATCAAAGACCGCGGGGTGCGGGTCTTCAGCCGGTAGCAAGCGCACTAACAATTCATTGAGATAAAGACCGCTGAATAACGCTTCGCCATTGAGCCAGGTGGACACCCCGGCGCTCTCCATGCGCCCGACGTTTTTCAGTTCGCCGCGCCCACGAAACTCGATTTCCAGAGGGACAAAAGGCCGCGCCAGCGAACCGGCCTTGCCCCGCGCACTGCGCAGCACTGCCCGCAAACGCCCCTGCGGCGTGATGAAATCCACCAGCGCACTGGTTTCACGGTAGGGGCGGCTGTGCAGGACGTAGGCAAGTTGCGCGGCGGGGGGGGAACTGGACATGGCAGGCACGCCTCTGTGAAAACGAAAAGCGCCCTCACCTTGCCTCTTGGGGAAGAGGGACTGGAAGTAAAAGCACATCTACGCAGCACTGCTGCTCCCCCCGTTCCTGCAGGAACGGGGGGAGTGAAAAGCTGCCGTTACAGGTCGCCGTAGCCCAACGAACGCAAGGCGCGCTCGTCGTCGGACCAGCCGCCCTTCACCTTCACCCACAGGTTAAGCATGATTTTGGAGTCGAACAGCAGCTCCATGTCCTTGCGCGCTTCAGTGCCAATACGCTTGATGCGCTCACCCTTGTCGCCAATGATGATTTTTTTCTGGCCGTCACGCTCCACCAGAATCAAGGCATGGATATGCAGGGTTTTGCCCTGCTGCTTGAACTCTTCGATTTCGACGGTGATCTGGTACGGCAGTTCTGCACCCATCTGGCGCATGATCTTTTCGCGGACCAGCTCGGCGGCCAGGAAGCGGCTGCTGCGGTCGGTGATCTGGTCTTCTGGGAAGAAATGCTCGTTTTCCGGCAGGTGATCGGCAATCACACGCTCAAGCGCGTCCAGGTTATGGCCGTGCTGAGCCGAGATCGGGATGATCTGCGCGTTCGGCAGTTGCGCCTGCAGCCAGCTCAGGTGCGGCATCATCTCGGCTTTGTCTTCGATGCGATCGGTCTTGTTCAACGCCACGATCAGCGGGCCGGTCACGTACTGCACGCGCTCCAGTACCATCTGGTCTTCGTCGGTCCACTTGGTGCGGTCCACGACAAAGATCACCACGTCGACGTCTTTCAACGCTGCCGAAGCGGTTTTGTTCATGTAGCGGTTCAGGGCTTTCTCGCCACCCTTGTGCATGCCCGGGGTGTCGACGTAAACCGCCTGCACACTGCCTTCGGTTTTAATACCGAGCATGTTGTGACGAGTGGTTTGCGGCTTGCGCGAAGTGATCGCCAGCTTTTGACCGAGGATATGGTTCAGCAGCGTGGACTTACCCACGTTTGGTCGGCCAACAATGGCGACATAGCCACAGCGTGTTGCAGTTGAATCAGTCATGGCCATTCTCCACGCCAAGGGCAATCAGTGCTGCAGCGGCCGCTACCTGTTCGGCAATGCGACGGCTCACACCCTGACCCCGGCTTTTTTCATTCAATAAGGCAATTTCGCACTCTACAAAGAAGGTGCGGCAATGCGGTTCGCCCTGGATATCCACCACTTCATAACGCGGCAGCTCACAGGCACGCGACTGCAGGAACTCTTGCAGTCGGGTTTTCGGATCTTTGTTGGTGTCGACCAGGGTCAACGTCTCGAATTCGCTGGCCAGCCAGGCCAGTACGCGGTCGCGGGCCACTTCCATGCCCGCATCCAGGTAGATGGCGCCGATCAGCGCTTCAAGGGCATCGGCCAGAATCGACTCGCGACGGAACCCGCCGCTTTTCAGCTCGCCCGAGCCCAGGCGCAAGTACTCGCCCAACTCAAAGCCACGGGCCAGTACGGCGAGGGTTTCGCCCTTGACCAGACGGGCACGTAAACGCGACAGCTGGCCTTCGCGAGCCAACGGGAAGCGATCAAACAGCGCTTCACCGGCTACAAAATTGAGGATCGCATCACCGAGAAACTCAAGACGCTCGTTATTGCGCCCCGCGAAGCTGCGGTGTGTGAGGGCCAGAACCATCAGTTCCTGGTCCTTGAAGGTGTAACCGAGCTGCTGCTCTAAACGACTTAATGAAAAACTCACGATTTACCCACGCTGAGTTCGTGGCCGAATGTCACCACCGGACCGATATTAGGGATCAGTGATGCTCGTTTATCGCATAGCAAATGGACGGGGAACAGGCTGTTCGCCGCCGTCGCACTTAACGCTTTGTTCAAATCCACATCCTGAATACTGTTGCCGCCCTGCCTGACGCTGCACGGCGGTTGTAAGAACCGTCAGGCCACCGATTTATACGGCCACCTGAAAAGCATTCGGCGCTGTTATTAACAGCGCCGTTTTGGCTACTTGATCAGACCCACTCGCGAGAAGTTCGGCAAATGGCTCATTTTCGGTTCGGGCCAGCTCATCCAAACAGCGAAGGCCTTGCCGACGATATTCTTGTCGGGGACCATGCCCAGCTCGTCTTTGGGAATGTTCGGATCATCCCAATAACGGCTGTCGTTCGAATTGTCGCGGTTGTCACCCATCATGAAGTAATGCCCGGCCGGAACCGTCCATTCATGATCAGGCGGTGTGCGGTAGCGGCTCATTTCCTTGCGGATCATGTGCTCCACTTCGCCCAGTTTCTCTTTGTACAGTTGTGCGCTGCCCAGCGTGCCGGGCTCGGCCCCCACCAGCGTCTCGGCAACCAATTGATCGTTGACGTAGAGCTTCTTGTCGCTGGTGTAACGGATTTTGTCGCCCGGCAGGCCCACTACACGCTTGATGTAGTTGACGGTCGGATCGCTCGGGTAGCGAAACACCATCACATCGCCCCGCTGCGGATCACCCACTTCGATGACTTTCTTGTCGATCACCGGCAGGCGGATCCCGTAAGAAAACTTGTTCACCAAAATGAAGTCGCCCACGTCCAGCGTCGGCTTCATCGAGCCGGACGGAATCTGGAACGGCTCAACCAGAAACGAACGCAGCACCAGCACGATGAACAACACCGGGAAAAACGACTTGCCGTATTCAACCAGCAGCGGTTCCTTGTTGAGCTTCTCGACCACCTGCATATCGGCCGGCTGGACGCTGGCCTGATAGTTGGCAACAGCCTTGCGCCGGCGAGGCGCCAGGAAGACCAGATCGAGCAGCGCCAGCAAACCGCAGACGGCTACAGCAATGACCAGCAACAGCGGGAAATTTAGTGACATAGGACCTAACTATCCAACCTGAGCACTGCAAGGAAGGCTTCTTGTGGAATTTCCACGTTACCCACTTGCTTCATGCGTTTTTTACCAGCCTTTTGCTTTTCCAACAGCTTGCGCTTACGGCTAACGTCACCACCGTAGCATTTGGCCAGTACGTTCTTTCTGAGTGCCTTGACAGTGGTTCGCGCCACAATCTGCCCGCCAATGGCGGCCTGAATGGCGACATCGAACATCTGACGCGGAATCAGTTCTTTCATTTTTTCGGTCAGTGCACGCCCTTTGTAGTGAGCGTTGTCACGGTGAACGATCAAGGCCAGTGCATCGACCTTTTCACCGTTGATCAGCACGTCGAGCTTCACCAGGTTGGCAGACTGGTAACGGTCAAAGTGGTAATCGAGCGAAGCATAGCCGCGACTGGTGGATTTGAGACGGTCGAAGAAGTCCAGAACCACTTCGTTCATCGGCAAATCGTAGGTCACTTGTACCTGTGTGCCCAGGAACAGCATGTCGTGTTGAACGCCACGCTTCTCAATGCACAGGGTAATGACGTTGCCCAGGTGCTCTTGAGGCACAAGAATGTTGGCACGCACGATAGGCTCGCGCATGTCTTCAATCATGGACAGGTCCGGCAGCTTGGACGGGTTGTCGACGTAAATCGTTTCACCGGTCTTGAGCAGCAACTCGAAAATAACGGTTGGCGCGGTGGTGATCAGGTCCAGGTCGTACTCGCGCTCCAGGCGCTCCTGAATGATCTCCATGTGCAGCATGCCGAGGAAGCCGCAACGGAAGCCGAAGCCCAGTGCGTCGGAGCTTTCCGGGGTGTATTGCAGCGACGAGTCGTTCAGCGTGAGCTTTTGCAGCGCATCGCGGAAGTCTTCAAAGTCGTCGGAGCTGACCGGGAACAGACCGGCGTACACCTGCGGCTGAATGCGTTTGAAGCCGGGCAGGACGTCCACATCCGGGGTGGAACTCAAGGTCAGGGTGTCGCCCACTGGCGCGCCGTGAATGTCCTTGATACCCGCGATGATGAAACCTACTTCACCGGCTTTGAGGTCGGCGGTCGCCGTGTGCTTGGGGTTGAATACACCGACGCTGTCCACCAGGTGGATCTTGCCGGTGGACTTGACCAGAATCTTGTCGCCCTTTTTCACACGGCCGTGGCGCACGCGAACCAGGGACACAACGCCCAGGTAGTTGTCGAACCAGGAGTCGATGATCAACGCTTGCAGCGGATCTTCGATGTTGCCGGTCGGCGCAGGAATGGTGTGCACCAGACGCTCGAGCACTTCATCGACGCCCAGGCCGGTCTTGGCGCTGCACGTTACGGCGTCGGTGGCATCGATACCGATGATCTTCTCGATTTCTTCCTTCACCCGATCAGGATCGGCTTGCGGCAGGTCGATCTTGTTCAGAACCGGCATGACCTCAAGGCCCTGCTCGATAGCGGTGTAGCAGTTGGCGACGGACTGGGCCTCTACGCCCTGCCCCGCATCGACCACCAGCAAGGCACCTTCACAGGCCGCCAGCGAACGGCTGACTTCATAGGTGAAGTCAACGTGGCCGGGGGTGTCAATGAAGTTCAACTGGTAGGTATTACCGTCTTGCGCCTTGTAATACAGAGTAACGCTGTGGGCCTTGATGGTGATCCCGCGCTCACGCTCGAGGTCCATGGAGTCCAGCACCTGGGCTTCCATTTCACGGGCAGTCAGGCCGCCGCACATCTGGATGAAACGATCGGCCAGCGTCGACTTGCCATGGTCAATGTGGGCGATGATGGAGAAATTGCGGATATGACTCAAATCACTCACGGGTCAACACTCAAAAAAAGTCGCAGGCAGACTGCCCGCCGAAAAATAGCCGGGAATTGTACCTGTGATCGCGACGAGCGTCACGTTTACAGGCCAATGCTCCCCCACAAAAAAGCCCCTGTCGCGGGACAGAGGCTTTTGGTTCGAGCTTTACAGGTCGATCAACCCGCCCGTCGCAACAGCCAGACGCCCGCCAGGGCGCAAATGAGGGCTGGCAATATCACCGCAAACAGCGGGGAGAAGCCAAACACCAGGCTGGACGGCCCCAGCAGGTCTTGCGCGATCTTGAACGTGAAGCCCACCAGCACGCCGGTAAACACCCGCTGCCCCAGGGTCACCGAGCGCAACGGGCCGAAAATGAAGGAAATCGCCATCAACACCAGCGCGGCAGTGACCAGCGGCTGCAACACCTTGACCCAAAATGCCAGCCAGTAACGACCGTTGTTCAAACCCTGGTCTTTCAGGTAATGGATGTAATTCCACAGACCGCTGATTGACAGCGACTCAGGGGCCATCACCACGGTGTTGAGCAACTGCGGGCTCAAGGCCACGTCCCAACGCTCCACCGGGGCGCTGACCACTTCAGTGCTGCGGTCATGGAACAGCGTGGTATTCACATCCGTCAGTTGCCAGTGATCTTTGTCGAACTCTGCCTTTTTGGCGAAGCTCGACGACAGCATGTGGCGCTCTTCGTCAAAGCGGTAGCGCGTTACGCCAAACAGCGTGCCGTTCGGCTGGACGGCGTTGATGTGGATGAACTCTTCACCCTGACGGTGCCACAAACCGTGCTTGGAGCTTTGCGCATCACCGCTGCCCAGCGCCAGCGCACGATTGGCCTGCGCCATGGTTTCAGTGGCAGGTGCCACGTATTCGCCCACCAGCACGCCCGCCACCATCAGCACCAGCATGGGTTTCATGACCGACCACACGATACGGCCGATGGACACCCCGGCCGCACGCATGATGGTCAGCTCGCTGTTGCTGGCCAGACTGCCCAGCCCGATCAGGCAGCCGATCAGCGCCGCCATTGGCAACATGTCATACATGCGCCGCGGTGCCGTCAGCAGCACGTAGCTGAGCACGTCCATCACGGTATAGCTGTCGCTGATGTTGCCCGTCTCGTCGATAAACGCAAACAGCGACGCCAGCCCCAAAATAATGCCCAGCACAGCCAGGATCGCCAAAAAGACGCTGCTACCGATGTAGCGGTCGAGCTTACCCACGCGTCATCTCCTTCACGCTACGGCGACTAGCCAGCTTCAAGCGCAGCGGCTCCCAGTACAGCAACAACAGACCAATGGCCAGGAACAGCGCATGCACCCACCACAGCCCCAGGGTGGGCGACAACTTGCCTTTTTCCAGGGCACCACGGGCCGAGATCAGAATGGTCAGGTAACCCATATAAAGAAGAATCGCCGGCAACAGCTTGAGGAAGCGACCCTGACGCGGGTTGACGCGTGACAGCGGCACGGCGATGAGGGTCACGATAAACACCAGCAGCGGCAATGAAATACGCCATTGCAGCTCGGCAATTGCCCGCGGCTCGGGGTTGCCAATCAGGTCGAGGGTCGGGATTGCGTCGCGGTCGGTCACTTCATCGCTGGCATCTGGCTTGGGCAACAGCACGCCATAGGTGTCGTACTTGATCGCGCGGTAATCGGCCAGACCCGGGTTACCGTCATAGCGGTAGCCATTATTGAGAATCAGCCAGCGACTGCCATCGGGACGGACTTCCTGATGGCCTGTTTCGGCCACCAGCACCGAGATGCTACGGTCCTTGGCGTCCTGACCCAGGCTTTTTTGCGAGATGAACACGCCCGAGAGGTTGGTCCGGTCGTTGGTCAGCTCTTCGGTGTAGGTCACGCGCGAACCGTCGCTCAACGCCTGGAAGCGCCCAGGCACCAGCGTGTCGAACTCGGTCAGTGCATCTTGCTTGTTCAGCAACAGCTGAAACTGGTTCGCACCCTGCGGCGCCAGGCTCAGGCTCAGCCAGGCCACGATCAGGGCCACGAACGCCGCCGGAATCATGGTCAGGCCCAGCAGGCGCTGCTGGCTCATGCCCGTGGCCGAAAGCACGGTCATTTCGCTTTCGAGGTACAGACGGCCATAGGCCAGCAAAATACCGAGAAACAGCCCCAACGGCAGAATCAGCTGCATGAAGCCCGGCAGACGGAAGCCCATGATCAGGAACAGGGAACCCGGGTCAAGAGCGCCAGAGGCAGCCTGTGCCAGGTACTTGATGAAGCGACCGCTCATGATGATGACCAGCAGCACAGCGCTGACAGCGCTCAATGTAAGCAGGACTTCGCGGGACAAATAACGGAAGACGATCAAACCAGACACTCCAGGGTCGTCAGGCTAAGGCGGCCAAACAAGCGGCGTTACCAGTGGGTCAGGCATTCATCATAGATGAGCCGGGCCGACTAAAAAGATGGCGCATTATCCTGTGAATGACCTCGCCTGTCACTGCGCTTGCTTACCCAAGGTTACAAAGCAGCCATTGCAGGCCACGCAAGGGTTGTCAGCCGCGACCGACGGGGTTCAAACTGCCCGACTAGACGCAGCCCCGCTTAGACAGGTGAAGCGTTTCATCCATAAGCACTCAAACCCACGCGTTTGTGCGCACGTTGACCATTTGATTCAGGGACCCGGACATGGAACTGGTTGTAAAAAGCGTTAGCCCAGAAACGTTGAAAACGGCCACTCTCGTGGTCGCCGTCGGCGAAGGCCGCAAGCTCGGCCCGACCGCCAAGGCCCTCGACGAACTCACCGGCGGCGCGATCAGCGCAGTCCTCAAGCGCGGCGACCTCGCCGGCAAGACCGGCCAAAGCCTGTTGCTGCATACCCTGCCCAACATCAAAGCCGAGCGCGTGTTGCTAGTGGGCACGGGTAAAGACGAAGAATTGGGCGACCGCCCGTTCCGGAAAATCATCAGCGGCGCCCTGAGCGTCCTTAAAGGCCTGGGTGGCAGCGAGGCGGTCTTTGCCCTCGACGAACTTGTGGTCAAGGGCCGCGACAGCTACGGCAAAACGCGCCTGCTGGCCGAAACCCTGGCAGACGGCGATTACACGTTCGACCGCTTTAAAAGCCAGAAAGCCGAACCCCGCGCCCTGAAAAAAATCACCCTGCTGACCATCAAGGCCGCGCAGGCTGAAGTGCAGCTGGCCGTGACCCACGCCCAAGCCATTGCTGCCGGCATGTCCTTCACCCGCGACCTGGGCAACCTGCCGCCGAACATCTGCCACCCGACGTTCCTGGCCGAACAGGCCAAAACCTTGGGCAAGACGTTCAAGGGCCTGAAGGTCGAGATTCTCGACGAGAAGAAAATCAAGGACCTGGGCATGGGCGCGTTCTACGCCGTTGGCCAGGGCAGCGACCAACCGCCCCGCCTGATCGTGATGAACTATGCGGGCGGCAAGAAATCCGAAAAACCGTTTGTCCTGGTGGGCAAAGGCATCACCTTCGACACCGGCGGCATCAGCCTCAAGCCGGGCGCGGGCATGGATGAAATGAAGTACGACATGGGCGGTGCTGCCAGCGTTTTCGGCACCCTGCGCGCCGTGCTCGAACTGAAACTGCCGATCAATCTGGTGTGCATTCTGGCCTGCGCCGAAAACATGCCCAGTGGCGGCGCGGCCCGTCCGGGTGACATCGTGACCACCATGAGCGGTCAAACCGTTGAAATCCTCAACACCGATGCCGAAGGCCGTCTGGTGCTGTGCGACGCCCTGACCTACGCCGAACGTTTCAAGCCACAAGCGGTGATCGACATCGCCACCCTGACTGGCGCCTGCATGGTCGCACTCGGGGCGCACACCTCCGGCCTGATGGGCAACAACGACGAACTGATCGAGCAACTGCTGGACGCGGGCAAGCAAGCCGATGACCGCGCATGGCCATTGCCGCTGTTCGACGAATACCAGGAGCAACTGGACAGCCCGTTTGCGGACATGGCCAACATCGGTGGCCCGAAAGCCGGCGCCATCACCGCGGGCTGCTTCCTGTCGCGTTTTGCCAAGGCCTACCATTGGGCTCACCTGGACATCGCGGGCACGGCCTGGGTCAGTGGCGGCAAGGACAAAGGCGCCAGCGGCCGTCCCGTGCCATTGCTGACGCAATACCTGCTCGATCGCGCCAACGCTTGACACTGTTGATCGCAGGCTGCGCCGCTTGAGGGCGGCGCAGCCCCGATTCAGGAACCGCAATGACCTCTGAAAAAACCAAAGTCGACTTTTATATCCTGCCCAGCGCAGACCCGGCAGCGCGGCTGGATTTCGCCTGCAAACTCACCGAAAAAGCCTGGCGTCTCGGGCATCGGGTGTACCTGCACTGCAGCGACGCGGCTCAGCGCGACGACCTCGATCAACGCCTGTGGCGCTTCAAGGGCGAGAGTTTTGTGCCCCATAGCCACGCCGAAGACGAACCCGATGGCGTGATCGTCATGGGCATAGCCGATGCGCCTGCCAGCCATCAGGACCTGCTGATCAATCTGGACCTGAAAGTCCCCGAATCCTTCAAGCGTTTCGCCCGCGTGGCGGAAGTCGTGGTCGAAGACCCCGCCGTTCGACTGGCGGCACGGGAGAGTTTCCGTTTCTACCGTGAACAGGGCTATCCTCTGCAAGACCACAAGTTACAACGACTCTGAGCACACGATGGACACCCCCAATTCGCCGAAAAAAGCTGCACACCTGCTCGATGATCTTGAGTCCATTCGCCAACTGCTGGACGACGAAGGCCTGCAACCGCCGCTGCTAACCGAGATGGTCGGCGAACAAGGCACGCAGATCCCCTTGCTGGACGAGGTCTTTGAACCCACACCTGCGCCCGTGCCAGCCGCGCAACCACCGCTCGCCAGTGCGCCTGCCGTCGACAAGGCCCCCGACGCCTTGCTGGTCCATCTGGACAGAGAGCTGCGCACGGCCGCGCAAGCGATCATGCAAGACGTCATCAACGACTATGCTCCGCACATCGAATCCGAAATCAAACGCCGCCTCGACGCACACATGGAGCGCCTGATCAGCCAGCATCAAAACTGATGCCCGATCCCTGAGCGCCCGATGACCTGTAATCGCCGCGCACAACTCGCCCTATGCGTCCCGCCCCGCTATACTTGCCGGCTTTCCTGAATTAATGCCAATAGGGTCCCGCCGCGCATGGATAAGACCTACCAGCCGCACGCCATTGAAACTTCCTGGTACAAAACCTGGGAAGAAGAAAACTATTTTGCCCCGCAAGGCGCGGGCGACCCGTACACCATCATGATCCCGCCGCCTAACGTTACCGGCAGCCTGCACATGGGGCACGGTTTCAACAACGCGATCATGGACGCCCTGATCCGTTTCCGCCGCATGCAGGGCCGTAACACCCTGTGGCAGCCGGGCACCGACCACGCCGGTATCGCGACGCAAATGCTGGTTGAGCGCCAAATCGAAGCCCAGGGCCTGAACCGCCACGACCTGGGTCGCGAGAAATTCCTCGACAAGATCTGGGAATGGAAAGACCAGTCCGGCGGCAACATCAGCCGTCAGATCCGTCGCCTGGGCTCGTCCGTCGACTGGAGCCGCGAGCGCTTCACCATGGACGACGGCTTGTCCGAAGCCGTGAAAGAAGCGTTCGTTCGCCTGCACGAAGATGGCCTGATCTACCGTGGCAAGCGCCTGGTCAACTGGGACACCAAATTGCACACGGCGATTTCCGACCTTGAAGTGGAAAACCACGACGAGAAAGGTTTCCTGTGGAACCTCAAGTACCCGTTGGCCGACGGCGCCAAGACCGCTGAAGGCAACGACTACCTGATCGTGGCGACCACGCGTCCCGAAACCATGCTCGGTGACGCCGCCGTTGCGGTGAACCCGAACGATGAGCGCTACCAGGCCCTGATCGGCAAGTTCGTCGAACTGCCGCTGGTTGGCCGCCGCATTCCAATCATCGCTGACGATTACTGCGACCCTGAATTCGGCACCGGCTGCGTGAAAATCACCCCGGCCCACGATTTCAACGACTACGAAGTCGGCAAGCGCCACAACCTGCCGCTGCTGAACATCTTCGACAAAAACGCCAAGGTCTTGCCTGCCGCTCAAGTGTTCAACCTTGACGGCACACTGAACGAGACCATTGACGGCACCCTGCCGGCCAAATACGCCGGTCTGGACCGCTTCGAAGCGCGCAAGCAGATCGTCGCGGACTTTGACGAAGCCGGCCTGCTGGTCAGCGTTGACGACCACGCCCTGAAAGTACCGAAGGGCGACCGTTCCGGCACGATCATCGAGCCGTGGCTGACCGACCAGTGGTACGTGTCCACCAAACCGCTGGCCGAACCGGCCATCGCCGCGGTTGAAGACGGTCGCATCGCGTTCGTGCCCAAGCAATACGAAAACATGTACTTCTCGTGGATGCGTGACATCCAGGACTGGTGCATCAGCCGTCAGCTGTGGTGGGGCCACCGGATCCCGGCCTGGTACGACGAGTCGGGCAAGGTGTATGTCGGTCGCGACGAAGCCGAAGTCCGTGCCAAAAACAACCTAGGCCCGGACGTTGCGCTGCAACAGGACAACGACGTGCTCGACACCTGGTTCAGCTCGGGCCTGTGGACGTTCTCCACCCTCGGCTGGCCGGAAAAAACCGACGCGCTGAAAACCTTCCACTCGACCGACGTGCTGGTCACCGGCTTCGACATCATTTTCTTCTGGGTAGCCCGGATGATCATGCTCACCATGCATTTGGTGAAAAACGAAGACGGCACCCCGCAAGTGCCGTTCAAAACCGTGTACGTTCACGGCCTGGTGCGTGACGGCCAGGGCCAGAAGATGTCCAAGTCCAAAGGCAACGTACTGGACCCGCTGGACATCATCGACGGTATCGAACTCGAAGACCTGGTGGCCAAACGCACCACGGGCCTGATGCAGCCCAAGCTGCTGAAGAAAATCGAGAAGCAGACCCGCGACGAATTTGCGGACGGCATCGCCAGCTACGGCACCGACGCCTTGCGCTTCACCTTCTGCTCGCTGGCCTCCACCGGGCGGGACATCAAGTTCGACATGGGTCGCGTCGAAGGCTATCGCAACTTCTGCAACAAGATCTGGAACGCCGCCCGTTACGTGCTGGACAAGGGCGAAGACTGCGGCCAGAACGGCGAAGCCTACGAATTGTCGCTGGCCGATCGCTGGATCATTTCGCAGTTGCAGCGCACAGAAGCCGAAGTGACCCGTCACCTCGACCAGTTCCGTTTCGACCTCGCGGCACAAGCCCTGTACGAGTTCATCTGGAATCAGTACTGCGACTGGTACCTCGAACTGTCCAAGCCGGTACTGTGGGACGAAAACGCGCCGGTAGAACGTCAGCGCGGTACCCGTCGCACACTGGTGCGCGTGCTGGAAGTCGCGTTGCGCCTGGCGCATCCGTTCATGCCGTTCATCACCGAAGAAATCTGGCAGCGCATCGCGCCGCTGGCGGGCGTTGAAGGCAAGACCATCATGCTGCAACCGTGGCCGGTGGCGAACGAAGCACGCATCGATCAGGCTGCCGAAGATGACATCGAATGGCTCAAGGGCCTGATGCTCGGCGTGCGTAACATCCGCGGCGAAATGAACATCGGTCCCGGCAAGCCGTTGCAGTTGTACGTGAAAAACGTCAACGCCGAAGACCAGCGCCGTCTGGCCGAGAACGATGCCTTGCTGAAAAAGCTGGCTAAACTCGAATCGATCACCGTGCTGCAAGACGGCGCCGAAGCCCCTCTGTCAGCCACCGCACTGGTGGGCGAGATGGAAGTGCTGGTACCGATGGCCGGCTTGATCGACAAGGATGCAGAACTGGCGCGCCTGGACAAGGAAATCCAGCGTTTGCACGGCGAAGTGGCCCGCGTAGGCGGGAAACTCTCCAACGCCGCGTTCGTTGACAAGGCCCCGGCCGAAGTCATCGACAAGGAACGCGCCAAATTGGCCGAAGCCGAACAGGCTTTGAGCAAGTTGGCAGAACAGCACGCGCGGATTTCCAGCCTGTAAACACGCTGCGCACCTGATCGCGGGCAAGGCCTGATGCTCCTGAGGGAGCCTCGGGGCTTGCCCGCGATTGCTTTTGTGGAATGAATTGAACATGACAACCCCACGCACTTCCAAAGCCACACGCCACAAACCCAAGGCGCCCGGCGAAGCCAAACCGGCCGCACCGCGGGTCAAACCGAGCCTGCACCCGCGCAATCGCCATCAGGGCCGTTACGACTTCCCGCAGCTGATCTCGGTGTGCCCCGAACTGGGCCAGTTCGTGATCATCAACCCGTACGGCAAAGAGAGCATCGACTTCGCCAACCCGGACGCCGTGCGCGTGTTCAACCGCGCCCTGCTCAAGGCCTTCTACGGCATTGCCCACTGGGACATCCCGGCCGACTACCTGTGCCCGCCAGTCCCGGGGCGCGCCGATTACGTGCATTTTCTGGCGGACCTGCTGGCCACCCTCAATGACGGCGTGATTCCGCGTGGCCCGAGCGTGCGCGTGCTGGACATCGGCATGGGCGCCAACTGCGTGTACCCGCTGATCGGCCATAGCGATTACCGCTGGCAGTTCCTCGGCACGGAAGTTGACACCATCGCCCTGAAAGCGGCCAAGGCCATCGTGCAATCCAATGGCCTGAACAAAGCCATCAGCCTGCGCCAGCAGCCCAACCCGCAGAAGATCCTGCTGGATGTGCTGGAAAGCAGCGAACGCTTTGACCTGAGCATGTGCAACCCGCCGTTCCACGCCTCACTGGACGAAGCACAGCGCGGCAGCGAGCGTAAATGGCGCGCACTGGGCAAGGCAGACCCGAAACGCAAGTTGCCGGTCCTGAACTTTGGCGGCCAGGCCGCCGAGTTGTGGTGTGAAGGCGGCGAGCAGCGCTTTGTCACGCAGCTGATCCGCGAAAGCGTGCAAGTGGGCCGTCAGGTGCTGTGGTTCAGCACACTGGTGTCCAAGGCGTCCAACCTGCCCGCCATCCAGACCGCCCTGAAAAAAGCCGGTGTGCGCGAGAGCCAGGTGGTGGACATGTCTCAGGGCAACAAGCAAAGCCGCTTTGTGGCCTGGACCTTCCACGACAAAGAACAGCAGCAACTGTGGCGCGAAAAGAACTGGAAATAACCCCCCAACTTGCGCGCACAAAAAAGCCGCGCTCCGGATCACTCCGGGGCGCGGCTTTTTAACAAGTGTCTTACTTGTTTACAGCGTCAGTCAGGCCTTTGGCCACAACGAGCTTGATCACTTTCTTGGCAGCGATTTCGATGGCTGCGCCAGTCGAAGGGTTACGGCCAGTACGGGCAGGACGCTCGGTCACTTTCAGTTTGCCAATACCTGGCAGAGTGATTTCGCCGCCATTTTCCAATTGATCAGCAACGATCTGAGCCAGTTGGTCCAGAGCGTTACGCGCGGTAGTTTTCGGCGCGTCGATAGCTTCAGCGATATCGGCGATCAGTTGGTCTTTAGTAATAGCCATTGAGATGTTCCTTCCCTATCAAATTCATTTGGTTTGCAGAGTGCAAAGTCAGCTATCGAGCCAGATAGTTAGGGTCTGGCACGCCCGTTTGCTTTCACGACGAATCGCGGATGTAGAGTGCTGAAACGGGGTTTGGTTCGACCTGACACATGCTGAATCCGCGCTTTGCGCCGTTACCCGGCGCAAGACGGGGCAAAACTAGCACAGAGACGGCCAAATATCCGCCTCTACCTGCCCATTTGGTCAGCTTTATCGCGTTAAAACCGTAAAAAAACGCCTCCCGGCCGACAGAAGCCCCCTAAACCCCGGTGCGAAGGCCGTCCAAAGGTTCAGGTGCGTTACACTTGCCGCTTTTGCGGGGCCTGCCCCCTGTCTTCTGATAACTCGCCGAGAAGCCCATGCCGATCCGTCATTGCATCGTTCATCTGATTGAGAAAAAACCCGACGGTACGCCCGCTGTTCTCCACGCCCGCGACAGCGAACTGGCCGAGTCGCAGGCCATCGAGAACATGCTGGCGGACCTCAACGAAAGCTATAACGCCAAACAAGGCAAGGCCTGGGGCTTTTTCCATGCCGAATCCGGCGCGCATCCGTTCAGCGGCTGGCTCAAGGAGTATCTGGACGGCGGCACCGACTTCACGGCCTTCAGCCGCGTGGCGGTCGAGCACCTGCAAAAACTGATGGAAGAGTCCAACCTGTCGGTGGGCGGGCATGTGTTGTTCGCCCACTACCAACAGGGCATGACCGACTATCTGGCCATCGCCCTGCTGCACCACAGCGAAGGCGTGGCGGTGAACGCAGAACTGGACGTGACCCCGTCGCGCCATCTGGACCTGGGCCAGTTGCACCTCGCGGCGCGGATCAACCTGTCCGAGTGGCAGAACAACAAACAGTCCAAGCAGTACATCTCGTTCATCAAAGGCAAGAACGGCAAAAAAGTGTCCGAGTATTTCCGCGACTTCATCGGCTGCCAGGAAGGCGTCGACGGGCCGGGCGAAACCCGCACCCTGCTTAAAGCCTTCAGCGATTTCGTGGAAAGCGAAGACCTGCCCGAAGAGTCGGCACGCGAAAAAACCAAAACCCTGGTCGATTACGCCAGCAGCCAGGCCAAAATCGGTGAACCGATGGGCCTTGAAGAACTCTCCGAACTGATCGACGAAGAACGCCCAAAAGCGTTTTACGACCACATCCGGAATAAGGACTACGGCCTCTCGCCGGAAATCCCGGCCGACAAACGCACCCTTAACCAGTTCCGCCGCTTCACTGGCCGCGCCGAGGGCCTGTCGATCAGTTTTGAAGCGCACTTGCTGGGCTCCAAGGTGGAATTCGACGAAGAGGCTGGCACGCTGATCCTCAAGGGCTTGCCGACCCAACTGCTCGACCAGCTCAAGCGCAACAAATAATGTTCAACGGGATCCTGAAAAAAGTCCTGTTCGTGCTGGTGGTCGTGGTGATCTTTCAGAACTGGGGCAAGATTGAGCGCGTGCTCAACCCCTCGGGCGTTGTGGCCGAGCAGACCCGGGCCAACGCCCGGGTCGTGCTCTACGCCACCGAGTGGTGCGGGTACTGCAAAGCCACCCGCCGCTTTCTCGACGAAAAAGGCATCCCCTACACCGAATTCGATATCGACAAGGACCCCGTCGCCCGCAAAGCCTATGAAGCATTGGGCGGACGCGGGATTCCGATCCTCGACGTGAATGGCACGCTGATCCGTGACTTCAAGCCCGAGGCGATCCTCGACGCAGTGAAACCGTGATCGGCGTCAGGGTGGTCAGGGCCGGCACTGGCTCGACACCAGGCACTCTTTGGCGCTCTTTCTGAGCTTTTTGATCAGCCGCTCCTGACGCAGCGCCTCGCCCTTGTCGGGCCAGGATTCGACATACACCAGTGCCACCGCCGGGCTGGATGCAAAGAAGCGCGCGCCCTTGCCGCTTTGATGCTTGGCAAACCGCTTATGCGGGTCATCGCTGATACCGCAATACAACGCCCCGTTGGCGGCCCGCACTAGGTACACAAACCAGGGCTTGCTCGTCGCTGTCGCTTCGCAAGATTGCGTTATTGCCATCACGGTTACAGCCCTTGAGCGCGCGCCTGAAAAGCCTTGAGCCCCTTTCTCGCCTGGGCGCGGATCGCATTTTTCACCAGCGGCGTCCATCCCAGTAGCGTGCCTTTGATGCCCAGCGCCTGACGTGACCAGCGCCACAGGTCGAAATGGTCATGGTGCTCGCAGATTTTGCCGTCGCGAAACACAAAGCGGGCCTGGATGTCATTGATCACAATCGCCCCGGTCTGGCTGAACACATAGGTGGCCACCCAGTGCGCACTGCCCTGCTGATCGTCAGCCTGCACGGTGTTGAAGCTGAGGGTGAAGTCCTTGGCCCGAGACGTGAGCATGCGCCACATGTCGCGCGCATCCTGCCCCCTCAGTTCACCGAACACCGGGTCGCTGAATAGCACGTCTTCGGTGTAACACTGCGCCATGGTTTCAGCATCCAACTGCTGGAATGCTTGATAAAAGCGCGTGATCAACGCGTGGTGGGCTTGGCTCATGACGGGGTCCGTGGAGGTGGAATTCGTGCACGATAATCCGACATGAGCAGAAACTCTATGGCTTCAGACCTTCTCGCTGACGACATTGACGAATTTCGCACGCCCTGCCCCCAGCCCGGCAATGATTGCACCGATGCCCACAACGCCGAAAATCCAGCCCAGGGCGTCCCAGCCACCGGTCAATTCGTGAACCAGCCCCACGGCAAACGGGCCCATCGACGCCACGGTGTAGCCGATGCCTTGCGCCATGCCCGACAAGTTGGCCGCCACGTGAGCGTCTCGCGAACGTAACACGATCAGGGTCAGCGCCAGGCTGAAGGTGCCGCCCTGCCCCAGGCCCAGCACGATGGCCCAGCCCCACAATCCGTCCAGGGGGGCGTACAGGCAGCCAAACAGTCCGGCCAGGGTCATGCCCATCACCAGCACAATGGCGACGCGTTGATCCTTACCCCGGGTGGCCAGCCAGGGCGCCGTCAAGGCGGTGGCCAGTTGCACGATCACCGAACCGGACATCACCAGCCCCGCCTGTGTCGGTGTCAGCCCGCGGCCGATCAGGATCGACGGCAGCCACCCAAACACGATGTAGGACAACGACGACTGCAAGCCCATATAAAGCGTGACCTGCCACGCCAGCGGGTCGCGTAACAACCCGCGCACCCGGTACGCCACGTTGTGCGCGCCCTGTCGCTTGCCGACTTGCGGCAGCCAGAAGACGGCGGCAAGCACCGCCGGCAGCGCCCAAAAACCCAGTCCCAACGCCCAGCTGTTGCCGAAGTAATGGCTCAGGGGGACCGTCGCCCCGGCCGCCAGCGCGGCGCCGAGACAGAGTGCCATGGTGTAGACCCCCGTCATGGTGCCCGCATGCCCGGCGAAATCCCGCTTGATGATGCCCGGCAACAGCACACCGATCACCCCGATGCTGGCACCGGCCAGAATGCTTCCGGCGAACAGCCCGACCTCACCCAGGCAACTGCGCAACACAATACCGCCGCCCAGGGTCAGCAAGATGCCCAGCACCACCCGCTCGGTGCCGAATCGCCGCGCCAGGATCGGCGCCAGGGGCGCAAAAATGCCGAGGCACAACACCGGCAAGGTGGTCAGCAAGCCTGCTTGCGCGGCCGACAACCCCAATTGATCAGACACCTCCCCCAACAGCGGCGCCATGCTCGACAACGCCGGGCGCAGGTTCAACGCCACCAACACCAACCCCAGCAACAACAGCCAGGGGCGCAGCACCACGGGAGGCGCTTGCTGGACCCCCTCGTCGTCCGCCTCGGCATCAATCAGCAGTTGATCCAGATCTTCCAGATGGCGTACGGGTTCGAGGCGGTCGTTAGGGTGTGGCGGATTGCTCGTCATGGCCTGCTCCGGTTCAAGGTTCTTTGATCAACGTCCGGCTAAGTGCCATCGCCCGTTGAGGGTCTTGTTGTTTGACAGCGCCCAGCCGTTCGATGTGCCGATCGAACACCGACGGGCGGCGCGGGTGAGTATTCACTGTGTGACGCAACGGGCCGCTGACGCCACTGACGATGCAGGCACACCGCTTGCTGGCGCAGGCGTGTGCGCGGCATTCATCAGGCGCAGGGGCAATGACAGGTCGCAGCCGATGTCGGTATTGAGATCGCCACAGGGGTACGTGGCGCGGGCCTCAACAGATTCGGGACATCTTAGCCAGACGAAGACGCCGGGGGCAAACCGGGAGTGAGGGGAGTCGCGGCCGCAGGCTGCACGCTTTTGAGGAGGTAACAGCGCGCAGCCTGCGGGTAGTGCTACAGGCTTAGTGCAGGATCTGGTTCAGGAACAGCTTGGTCCGGTCATTTTGCGGGTTGTCGAAGAAATCATTGGGGGCGGCTTGCTCAACGATTTCGCCTTTATCCATGAAGATCACCCGATTCGCCACGGTCCGGGCAAAGCCCATTTCATGGGTCACGCAGAGCATCGTCATGCCGTCTTGCGCCAGGCCGATCATGGTGTCGAGCACCTCCTTGACCATTTCCGGGTCCAGCGCTGACGTCGGCTCATCAAACAACATGATCTTGGGCTTCATGCACAAGGCCCGGGCAATCGCCACGCGCTGCTGCTGACCACCGGACAATTGCCCTGGGTACTTGTGCGCCTGCTCGGGGATGCGCACCCGTTCCAGATAATGCATGGCTATTGCTTCGGCTTCACGCTTGGGCATCTTGCGCACCCACATCGGGGCCAGCGTGCAGTTTTGCAGGATGCTCAGGTGCGGGAACAGGTTGAAGTGCTGAAACACCATGCCCACCTCACGGCGCACACTTTCGATCTGTTTGAGGTCATTGGTCAGCTCGACGCCATCCACCACGATGCGCCCCTGTTGGTGCTCTTCAAGGCGATTAAGGCAACGGATGGTGGTGGATTTGCCGGAGCCCGACGGGCCGCACAGCACGATCCGCTCCCCCGGCTGAACCGTGAGGTTGATGTCTTTAAGCACATGGAACTGGCCGTACCATTTGTTCACCCCGAGCATCTGGATGATGCCTTGCGGCTCGGCAGTCTGTTTGATGGCTTCACTCATGATGCGCGTCTCCTAATGCTTGTGGCCGGTGTCCAGCTTGCGCTCCAGGTGCATGGAGTAGCGGGACATGCCGAAACAGAAAATCCAGAACACCAGGGCGGCGAACACATACCCTTCGGTCGCCATGCCTAGCCATTTGGGGTCCGCGGCCGCTTGCTTGACGCTGTTGAGCAGGTCAAACAGGCCAATGATGATGACCAGGCTGGTGTCCTTGAACAGGGCAATAAAGGTGTTGACGATGCCGGGGATCACCAGCTTCAAAGCTTGGGGCAGAATCACCAGCCCGGTACTGCGCCAGTAACCCAGGCCCATGGCCGCCGCGGCCTCGTACTGACCCTTGGGGATCGCTTGCAACCCGCCGCGCACCACTTCAGCCACGTAAGCCGACTGGAACAGAATCACCCCGATCAACGCCCGCAGCAGCTTGTCGAAGTTCATGCCTTCGGGCAGAAACAGCGGCAGCATCACTGACGACATGAACAACACGGTGATCAGCGGCACCCCGCGCCAGAACTCGATGAAGGTCACGCACAGCACGCGGATGGCGGGCATGTCGGAGCGGCGCCCCAGCGCCAGCAAAATCCCCAGTGGCAGCGCGCCCGCAATGCCCACCGTGGCAATCACCAGGGTCAGCATCAGGCCACCCCACTGGCTGGTGGCCACCGGACTCAAGCCCCAATAACCACCGTGCAGCAAGGCGTAGGCCAGCAGCGGGTACACCACCAAAAAGACCACGCCGTAGACAGCCTTGTGCCGCAAGCGCGAAACGAACAGCGGCGCAGCCCCCAGCACCGCCAGCCAGACGCTGAGGTCCACGCGCCAGCGCAAGGCCTGCGGGTAGTAGCCATACATGAATTGACCGAAGCGTTGCTGGATAAACACCCAACATGCGCCGTCTTTGGTGCAGTCCTCACGGGTGGTGCCCACCCAGTTGGCATCGACAATCGCCCAGCTCAGCAATGGCGGTACGATCAGCCACACCAGATAACACGCAAGCAGTGTCAGCACGGTGTTGAACGCACTGGAAAACAGATTGGCCCGTGCCCATGCCAGCAGGCCGATGCGTGTGCCCGGTGGAGGCAAGTCCGGTTTGAAAACATGCGTCGTCATGGTCGCGCCCTCACCGTTCGATCAGCGCAATGCGCGTGTTGTACAGGTTCATCAGCAGCGAAATGCTGAGGCTGATGGCCAGGTACACGCTCATGGTGATGGCAATGACCTCGATCGCCTGACCCGTCTGATTGAGCACCGTCCCTGCGAACAGCGACACCATCTCCGGATAACCGATACCCGCCGCCAGTGACGAGTTTTTCACCAGGTTCAGGTATTGGCTGGTCAGGGGCGGAATAATCACCCGCAACGCCTGGGGGATGATCACCTTGCGCAGCGTCGGCCCCGACTTCAGGCCCAGCGAATGCGCCGCCTCGGTCTGGCCGTGGCTGACTGACTGGATGCCCGAGCGCACGATTTCAGCGATAAACGCAGCGGTGTACACCGTGAGCGCGAGGGTCAGGGCCAGCAGCTCCGGGATCAGCACCCAGCCACCGACGAAATTGAAGCCCTTGAGCTGCGGCATTTCCCAGTGCACCGGACTGCCGGTCAGCCACACGCAGATGCCCGGAATCACCACCAACAGCGCCACGGCCGCCCAGAATTTATGAAACGGCACCCCGGTGTCTTCGAAGCGCTTGTTGGCCCAACGCACCATCAGCACCACCGCCGCGATTGCCAGCACGACACTGATGACAAACGGCCAGAACGCCTCGGTGCCAATCGCTGCGGGCATGTTCAGCCCGCGGCTGCTCATGTAGAAGGTGTCTGCGATGGTGTGACTGTTGCGCGGCAGCGGCATGGTCAGGAACACCGCGAAATACCAGAACAGGATTTGCAGCAGTGGCGGAATGTTGCGAAACACCTCGACATAGACCGTGGCCAGCTTGTTGATCATCCAGTTGGGTGACAGCCGCGCGATGCCAATGATGAAACCCAGTATCGTCGCCAAGACCACGCCAATGGCCGAAACCAGCAAGGTATTGAGCAGGCCGATGACAAATACACGGGCATAACTGTCGGACTCGGTGTAATCGATCAAATGTTGCGCGATGCCGAACCCTGCACTGCGCTCCAGAAAATCAAACCCCGACGTAATGCCCCGGTGCTGCAAATTGGTCTGGGTATTGTCGAACAGATACCCGCCCAGCCAGACCACCAGCACCACGGTGACGATCTGAAATACCCACCCACGCACACGTGGATCGCTCAGGCTGAGCCTGGGCTTGAGTGCGCCGACTTTAGTCTGCATGTTGAACCCCTGAAAAAAATGGACAGAACATCACCCGGCCAGGTGGCGGCCGGGTGACAGCGCTATCAGCGCACAGGGGGTGCGTATTGGATGCCACCGTTGTTCCACAAGGCATTGAGCCCGCGGTCGATGGCCAGAGGGGTGCTTTTGCCGAGGTTGCGCTCAAACACTTCGCCGTAGTTGCCGACCTGACTGACAATCTGCACGACCCAATCTTTGGGCAGCTTCAAGTCTTTGCCGTATTCACCGTCGGCACCCAACAGCCGCGCGACATCCGGGTTTTTCGTCGATTTGGCTTCCGCGACCACGTTCTGGGAGGTGATGCCCGCTTCTTCTGCATTGAGCATGGCGTAAAGGGTCCATTTGACGATGCTGAACCAGTCCTCATCGCCTTTGCGCACCACTGGCCCCAAGGGCTCCTTGGATATGGTTTCCGGCAGCACCACGTAATCGTTCGGCGTCGCCAGTTTGCTGCGCTGCGCGTACAGCTGCGATTTGTCGGAGGTCAACACATCACAGCGCCCGCTCTCCAGCGACTTGGCGCTTTCGTCAGAGGTGTCAAACGTGATGGGGGTGTACTTGAGGTTATTGGCGCGGAAGTAATCAGAGACATTAAGCTCCGTGGTGGTGCCCGCCTGAATGCAAATGGTGGCGCCGTCCAGTTCCTTGGCACTGTTGACGCCCAGTTTTTTATTCACCAAAAACCCCACACCGTCGTAGTACGTCACGCCGGCGAACACCATGCCCATGCCCGCGTCACGGGAGCTGGTCCAGGTGGTGTTGCGCGACAGTACATCCACCTCGCCCGATTGCAGCGCCGTAAACCGCTCTTTGGCATTCAACTGGCTGAACTTGACCTTGGTCGCGTCGCCAAACACAGCGGCGGCCACGGCGCGGCAAATGTCCGCGTCAATCCCGAGAATTTTCCCGGACGCATCCGGCACCGAAAAACCGGGCAGCCCATCACTCACTCCGCATTGCACAAAGCCTTTTTTCTTCACGCTGTCCAGCGTTGCGCCCGCCTGGGCAAAACTGCTCATGCCGAGGACAACGACTGCTGTGGCCAGGGCCAAAGTGGATTTCAACTGCTTCATTCAAACCTCCAAGTGTTGCTTTTATTGTGTTTGAACAAGACCCGCCGCCCCCTTGTGAGGCACTGTTGACCCGTGTTGGCTTTAAATGAGGTCAAGCGGCATAAGTCTTGAGCGATGGGTGCATCGCACGAACCTTCAAACTGAAGCGCTCACGTGAGCTGCTGAACTCCTTGTCTCGCTTCACCTTCAGGCTTTTTGCTATCCCCCCGACGGCCGTTGCCTGTTAGTGTTACCGCCGGAAATACGCAGTGGCGCCCACAGCTCATAGCAAAGCGCGTACCACTCATACGCTCTGAACAAATGCGCGCTTATTTTCAGAAAAATCGTTCAAGCAATAGACATTTTCGCCAAACGTTAAACGAACTCGCACTTCAGCCGCGCACCGTGATGGCGCGCCTGCACACCGATGGAGCAACCATGACCGAGCCTCTTATCCTCGACCCTAAAAAGCCCGCAGACGCCTGTGTTATCTGGCTTCATGGCCTGGGCGCGGACCGCTATGACTTCGTGCCGGTGGCCGAAGCGCTGCAAGAAAGCCTCCTGACTACACGTTTTGTTTTGCCGCAGGCACCGACCCGGCCAGTCACCATCAATGGCGGCTATGCCATGCCCAGCTGGTACGACATCAAGGCCATGAGCCCGGCCCGGTCGATCTGTGAAGACGAGCTCAATGAGTCCGCCCGCACGGTCATTGAGTTGATCGAAAAGCAGAAAGAACAAGGGGTAGACGCCAGCCGTATTTTTCTGGCCGGGTTTTCCCAGGGCGGCGCGGTGGTGTTTCACACCGCGTACCTGAAATGGCAGGGCGCATTGGGTGGCGTAATCGCCCTCTCCACCTACGCGCCAACCTTCAGCGATGAGATGGAACTGTCCGCCAGCCAGCAGCGAATTCCAGCCTTGTGCCTACACGGTCAGTACGACGATGTAGTCCAAAACTCCATGGGACGTACGGCGTATGAACATTTAAAAAGCCGCGGCGTGAGCGTTACCTGGCAGGAATACCCAATGAGCCATGAAGTGTTACCTGAGGAAATCCGGGACATAGGCGTCTGGCTCAAGGCGCGCCTGGGTTAAAACCGAAACATCCTGTCGTTCACTACGCCGAGCACGCGACTTGCATTACACTGCCCGGCGTACACTCCTTAACCAACTGATGAGATGACCGTGCTCAAAGCACTCAAAAAAATATTCGGTAAAAGCGAGGCTGAGCCGCTCGCGCCAGCTTGCACAGCACCTTCCAGCAGCCCCGGCCCGCGAACCGACGCGCCACAAAGCGCCCAGCCTGCTCCCGCTTCTGCCTCGGTGACCACGCCCGACGCACAGCCTGTTGCCCCTTCTGCACGCAACGAAAAACCGAAACCGGCCAAACCGCGCCGGGAAGCGGCACCCAAACCGCCGGTTATCCCCTGGAAAATCGAAGACTTCGTGGTCGAGCCGCAAGCAGGCAAAACCCGCTTTCACGACTTCAAGCTTGCGCCCGAGCTGATGCACGCCATCCAAGACCTGGGCTTTCCTTATTGCACGCCGATTCAGGCGGGCGTTTTGGGTTACACCCTCTCAGGCCGCGATGCGATTGGCCGCGCACAGACCGGCACCGGCAAAACGGCGGCGTTCCTGATTTCGATCATCAGCCAGCTGACCCAAACGCCACCGCCCAAAGAACGCTACATGGGCGAGCCACGCGCCTTGATCATCGCGCCGACCCGCGAGCTGGTGGTGCAAATTGCCAAAGACGCCGCCGACCTGACCAAATACACCGACCTCAACGTCATGACGTTCGTGGGCGGCATGGACTTCGACAAGCAACTCAAGCAACTGGAAGCCCGTCACTGCGACATTCTGGTGGCCACTCCGGGTCGCCTGTTGGACTTCAACCAGCGCGGCGAAGTGCATTTGGACATGGTTGAAGTGATGGTCCTGGACGAAGCCGACCGCATGCTGGACATGGGCTTTATCCCGCAGGTGCGCCAGATCATCCGCCAGACCCCGCCCAAAGCCGAACGCCAGACCTTGCTGTTCTCTGCGACCTTCACCGAAGACGTGATGAACCTCGCCAAGCAATGGACCACCGACCCGGCCATCGTGGAGATTGAATCCGAAAACGTGGCCAGCGACCGTGTCGAACAACACGTCTACGCCGTCGCCGGGGCCGACAAGTACAAGTTGTTGTTCAACCTGGTGAATGACAACGGTTGGGAACGCGTCATCGTCTTTGCCAACCGCAAGGACGAAGTGCGTCGCATCGAAGAACGCCTGGTACGTGACGGCATCAACGCCGCGCAACTGTCGGGCGACGTGCCCCAGCACAAACGCATCAAAACCCTGGAAGGCTTCCGCGAAGGCAAAATCCGCGTGTTGGTCGCCACCGACGTCGCGGGCCGCGGGATTCACATCGACGGCATCAGCCACGTGATCAACTTCACCCTGCCGGAAGTGCCGGACGACTACGTACACCGCATTGGCCGTACTGGCCGAGCGGGTGCTGACGGCGTATCCATCAGCTTTGCCGGTGAAGACGACTCGTATCAGCTGCCCGCCATCGAAACCAAACTGGGCCGCAAAATCAGCTGCGAAACCCCGCCAACCGAACTGCTGCGCCCTGTGGTACGTGCCGTGCGCAAACCCCACGACCCGACCGAAACGGCCTGATCGATCCGGCCAGCCCCTTGCTCGCGATAGCGGTACGCCTGCTTCGCGAGCCGGACTGGCACGTCTGGCACTGACTAATCGCGCAATGCCAGCTCCGCTTCGCGCTGCGCAATGGCCGCCTCCAGCTCGGGCGAGCGCTTGGCCCACTGCTCGGGTGGTATCGGTTTAGACCACTCAACAATCTCCGGCCAGGTTAATTCTGGAGGGGGGTTTAGTTTTAGCTTGTGCACGGCGCTAAGGAATCTCCGAACAAGCCTTCAGTTATGCGAGAATCCCCGCAACACCTGATCCGAGCCGCCCATGAGCCAGATGAGCTTTTCCGACTTTGAGTACGCCGGCAAGCGCAAGCAAACCCGCCGAGAGCGCTTCCTCGCCGAAATGGATCAGGTGGTGCCCTGGGCAGGCCTGCTGGAGCTGATCGAACCGTTCTACCCCAAGGCCGGCGGCGGTAGAAAACCCTATCCTCTGGAAACCAGGTTGCGCATCCA